>CAZUXZ010000001.1:0-4099 GCA_964624055.1 uncultured Rhizobiaceae bacterium
GATGCAGCGGCGCAACTGCCACCGGTCACGAATTTGCGCCGCTTTGTCGACGAGGGCGCTGATCTAGTGGCCTTCTCAGGCGGCAAGGCGCTCGGAGGACCGCAAGGCTCCGGCATGCTGGCAGGCCGGCACGAGCTGATAATGTCGGCTGCGCTCCAGATGCTTGATTTCGATATCGAATGGGAGCAATGGACACCGCCCGCGGAGCTTATCGAGAAGGGGGTTCTCAAGGGAGTCCCGCAGCACGGCATTGGGCGACCGTGTAAGATAGGTAAGGAAACCGTCGTCGGTTTTTTAGTGGCGCTCAGGCTCTTCGCCGAAGATGATCCAGAGAAGCGCTACGCAAGGTGGCTCAGCCGTATTGAAAAGATTGCAACGGGCTTAGCCGATCTCGACACACTTGAGCTGGCCATCCGAGGTGACAATACGGCCGACCCGGTGCCGCGACTTCTCCTCTCGGTGCAACCAGAAGCCAGGCTCGATGCCCAAGCGCTTGTTACCGAATTGCAGAATGGGACGCCGTCGGTGAATGTTGATCCGACCCAAGTGAATCGTGGTATCGTTACAATCGACCCGACCTGCCTGCAAGACCATGAAGTTAACACCGTTGCGGCGCGTGTAAGGGCGCTCCTGTCAGTCTGAGGAATCGCTTTTGTTGAAGCTATAGCTTGTTGCGCTTCTGGTGAGCAACGGATTGCTCACCAAGTCTTTCCGTTTGGCTATCACGGCACACGGACCATGGGAAGGCCTCTTGTTTTAGTTTGCGGTGCGGTTAAAGATACTTCCGCTATGCTGAGGTGCCTATTAATGGCGCTTCTATTGATGGGCTTGCTGTAGATTCCTTGGCGGACGACTCAGGAAAAATCCGCGAACTCTCCGTCAAGGCGGTCAAATACTTCCTATCGGCTGATAATTGGAATAAGTACATGGAATCTAAATTTGACGAAAATACTAACTTCAAAGATGAAATTACAAGTAAGATTGGCGTCTTAATGCGCAGAGAAACTGAAGCGCGCATACTTATTCCTTTTTTGCAGGATCTGTACAATGAATTTGGTAAAGAAAAAATTCTTTGTGTTCTAGAGAAAACGATTAAAGAGATTGCAAAGTCACAAGGAAAAGATCTGTCTAAGGAATACGGAGATAATGTTGATTCTTTTCTGGATACGCTTAAATTTTGGGCACAAGATGGTGCGTTAGAGATAGATTTATTAGAAAAAACTGATTCCAAATTGAATTTTAATGTTACACGATGCAAATATGCTGAGATGTATAGGGCATTAGGGGCATCTGACTTGGGTGCTGTGCTGTCCTGCAATCGAGATGCCGCTCTGATTGAGGGGTTCAACCCAAAAGCGTCCTTGGATAGAAAAGAAACTATTATGAGTGGAGATAAATGTTGTACTTTTCGATACACTTTTGAAAATTAGATTAAACTAACCTGTGATAACATTTTTATACAATCTTATTGGAATAGATTCGTTAACGATAATGTGAATTAAATAATAATTAATTTTCTATAAGTACTAAAATTTGTTTCAATTTTGACGTCCGGTCTCTCGGCAGGTTTGCAACCCGCAAATTCCGGAATTTGCTAATATTGTCCGAGTGGGAGAATCGTAGGATTTGACGACCAATACTTGCCATAAGCCAATGACCTAGGTGGATTGTAAGTTTATGTCGGTGATTAATTTTTTTGCTATGGCCATATTCTGGATGGAAAGAGCGTAGGATAGCCGCAGGATTGAGGTCGACCGTTCCGGCAGCCACAACCGGGAGTTCAAAATGACAACGTATGAAATTCGCATTGATCACACCAAGACCCTCGCAGACGAGCCAAATCTTGGCCACAACCGTTGGCATCCTGACATTCCGCCCGTTTTGACCATCGAGCCAGGTGATGAAGTGGTAATGGAAACCCGCGACGGCTGCGACATGCAGGTCACACGGTATTCTTCTTTAGGCGATGCCGCAAACCTCGATCTCAGTGCGGTTCATCCGCTGACAGGCCCAGTTTATATCAGGGATGCCGAACCGGGCGACCTTCTGATGGTCGATATTCTGGAGATCGTGTCGAGCGACTTCGGTTTCACGCTCGCTATTCCGGGCTTTGGGTATCTACGCGACTTATTTACCGAACCATTTCTCGCCAAATGGGAGCAGACAGAGAACGGCGCTTATTGCGAAGAGATCCCAGGCGTGCGGATTCCGGGTGCGCCGTTCATGGGGGTGATGGGCGTCGCACCGTCGCATGACCTTTTGCACCAGACGATTGAGCGCGAGAACAATCTTCTGGAGGCTGGAGGGATGTTGCTGCCGCCCTCGGCTGAAGAAGGTGCTATTACGAGGAACGCCGCGATCGATGGGGAAGCGCTTCGCACGATGCCGCCTCGAGAATATGGCGGCAACTTTGACACCAAGCAGATGACGGCAGGCACACGCGTGTATTTCCCCGTTTTCACGCAAGGTGCGCTATTCTCGACCGGCGATGGCCACTTTGCTCAAGGAAGCAGCGAATGTTGCGGCACCGCGATCGAGACCAGCAACGTGTTTCGCGCGCGATTCGACCTGCTCAAAGGTCAGGCAGCTGAGCGTGGCATCAATGACGTGCACTACGCGCGCTCAAAACCGGCACCGGTCGGCCATGCTTCCTCCCGTGGCGGCTACTACGCGACGACGGGACTCTGCATCGAGCGAGACGGCGTCAACCGCGCCGAGGACATTAACCTTGCCACCAAAAACGCCCTGCTTAACGTGATTGACCACCTGGTCCACGAGCGCGGCTATACGCGCATGCAGGCCTATGTGATTGCCAGCGTGGGAGTCGATGTGACCATCGATGGCATCGCGGCGGTACCGAACACCGTTGTCTCCGCGATCCTGCCCGACGACATCTTTGTCTGATTTTCTTTGCCGCGTCTGTTAACTTTCCCGGTTTTTGCCCAAGGTTCCGCTTGATATTCAGGTCAATGTGATAACGGGGACGGCAAGGTCAACGGGTCCTTCTTGGCCGGTCACATTTGGGTAACGCGCGATCCCATGAGCGGGGAACATAAAGGTGTTAAAAACCGTTAACCACGCAGAAACTTATCCAAGCGGGCAAGGCAACGCGTTTCGGGCCGGGTTGGCAGGACCGCAGGTGCAGTGCAAAGAACCGGGCGGGCGGGGCGTGCCAAAACCCGGCCACCACCGCCCATGGACTATTGCTCCAGCGCCGCGAGACACGCCTCGCCGACGGCCACTATTTTCTTGCTTGCGCGCTAGACTTTAACGTTAATCTGGACCCCACAAAAGTGGGCAAGCTAGAGTGCGTGGACGTGAGAGGAAAAGTTATATGAACGAGAAAACTCAACAACTGTGGACTGACCGCGCAGCGCAGGTTTTACCTGCAGGTGGTTTCGGAAATTTTGACCCCGGCATCGTGATCCGAGAGGGCAAAGGCGCTCGAGTTTGGGATGAGGATGGCAACGAATATGTGGACTTTCTAATAGGCTCAGGTCCTATGATCCTCGGGCATGGGCATCCTGAAGTTATCAAAGTTGTCGAGGAACAACTTACAAAGGGCATGACCTTTTTTGCTAGCAACGCACGCGGTATAGAACTCGCAGAAGAAATTTCTAGTGCTGTTGCCTGCGCTGATCAGATTCGCTATGTGAGCACCGGCAGTGAGGCGGATATGTATGCGATACGCCTAGCAAGAGCCCATACTAAGCGCGATAAGATCATTAAGTTTGAGGGTGGTTTTCACGGCATGTCAGCTGAGTCCCTGATGAGCCTCGCTCCAAATCGCTCTCAAAATTTCCCTCGCGCAATTCCTGATTCGGCCGGAATCCCCAATAGTGTGCGAGATGATGTACTAATCGCCCCTTTTAATGACATTTCGTTTATCCAGAGCTTAATTAATGAACATCACAACGACATAGCCGGTGTAATCGTAGAGCCTTTTCAAAGATTGATTCCCCCGGTATCTGGGTTTTTAGAAACTCTCCGCGAGGAAACAGAAAAGCACGGCATTGTCTTGATCTTTGATGAAGTTGTTACAGGTTTTCGCCTTGCCTATGGAGGCGCGCAGAAGCATTACGGTGTTGTTCCTGATCTT
>CAZUXZ010000002.1:0-2563 GCA_964624055.1 uncultured Rhizobiaceae bacterium
GCTTCCACCCGTGTACTCGACTACCCGATCACCAGGTTTGACCTCGCCTCTCTCGATCGCACGTCCGAGAACAGCGACTGCCATACGGTCCTTGTAACTCCCCGTTGGGTTACCCGACTCCAGTTTGAGCCACACGGTCCCACACCCATCTGGAACGACCTTGTAGAGTTGAACTAGTGGGGTGCCTCCCACGGAGGTGGACAGAAGTGGGTCGGTTGAATACACGGCCCAAATCTAGGCACACCGAGGGGGCACGGCTTCGGTCTGATCTTGTAGCCGTTGACCTCCACGACAACCACGCTACGAGCCGACCGGTCGACCCTCCAATAGACACGCCGGTTCGTGGTGGAATCTAGGTATGGCGTCTCTGCAGGAGTTCCTCGAGGTCCTTGCTGACGCCTACCTGGGAATTTGACATAGCTGTAATTACGCGCGAGTAATTACACACTTGGAACCAATCAAGACAGTTCGAGTGTGGCGGGAGTTCCGTCAACTGGTGGCGTACCACGAAGCGGGCCATGCCGTCGTGGCCCGGTCTCTCGGAGTCGAAGTTGATTGCCTCTCAATCCGTCCCGATGTCGCCCGGAGGTTCGCCGGGTACGTCAAGGCCCGCTACTCGTCGCGACTGCTCGTGCTCATCGCCGAGGGCTGGCTTAAACGCCGCTCCGACAGACCGGAGGCCTCCCCGGGTTGGCATGCGACCCATCCGGACCTCGAAGGTGAAGTCGAAGCGAGGCTTCAGATCGCTTTGGCTGGCGCGGTCGCTGAGGAAATCAAGGTCGGTCAGTGGTGTCCCGACGGAGCGAGTTACGACTTACGCAACTTCCACGTCTGCGTACAGGTCTTCTACTCCAAGGTCGAGGGCTTTGTGCCTGGTAGCACCATGGTGACCTTCCGGGCCTGCCATTGGCGCAAATGCCAACTTCTCCTTGGTCGCGTCGAGGCATGGGTCTGGGTGGAGCGGGTGGTTGCTGCGGCGTTGAAGCGCGGTGTGCTTACCGGCGGTGAGATCGATGCCCTTCGTCCCCCCGACCCACCTGACCCAAAGGGGGGAGCGGTGGTTCCATCTCCGTGGTCCGGCGGGTCTGAGGTAGAGGTGGCCGCAACGCAATCTCTGGCTAGAGCCGCCTAACTGGTGGGTGAAGGTCTTTCTGCTTTACAACCTCGAGTTCAGGTCGACGGTCCTAGACCACTTCTCAGCTGTGGTAGACGGCCTTCACCGTGCCGTCTTCTTCACCGCCGATCACAAGGATGCGCAGCCGATTGAAGACGAACTCCTCGGTCATGGCGGCCAACCCGTGTTCGCCGAGGAAGTACACCTCGGTCGCCCAGCCGGCGTCGTGGGCCATCTGCTGGGCTTCGCGCCACGGCAGGCCGAGCAGGACGCCGGTGTTTACAGGTACAGGTTCTCCGCGAGGTTCATCAGCGTTCGGTTCTGACCCCGGCCGGTAGTAGTCGTAGTCGGGGCTTTGTAGCCCGGGCCGGGTCGACGGGTCGCTGGCGTCGAGAGGGTCAGAGTCGAGCCTGCCGCATTCCTCGCCGTCGCTGAACCCGTCGTCGTCGGTGTCGGGGTTGTCCGGGTCGGTACCAATGAAGAACTCGTCGTTCATCAGCATCCCGTCGCCGTCGTCGTCGGGCAGGTCGTACGCCGACACCCACGTCAGGCCCTCGCGCTCGCGCCTGTCGAGCTCAGCCCGCTTGATTTCGGCGCATTCCCCTATCAACCCGAAGTTCGGCGGAGTCGCCCAGCGATCATCTTGCAGCGTCCCACCCCGTGGCTGTATCGACGTCGTGGTGGTGACGGGAGCGGCAGTGGTGGTGGTCGACGAGTCAGCCGGGTCGAGATGGGTGGCCGAAGCCGGTACCTGCGAGGAAGCGGCGAACAGTAGGGCTACGAGAATGGCTGCGATGTTTCGCATTCCATAAGGGTATGAACGCCGGCTGATCTGGTGACCCACACATATGTGTGTTTGAGGAGCTCTGTGGCACCTGGGTGTAAGACTCTTCTCAGCAGGGCGAGGTCACCAAGCCAGGTGCCACAAGCCTTGAGAATCGGTACCCAAAAGGCGCCCCCTAGTTCCAACCGTGCCTACCCCTCCCAACGGAGGCCTGTGATTTCACGATCTGAAGGCCACCACACGCTTGTTCAGATCAGGCCTCACCCCTGAAGAAGACCTGGCCGACCTCAGTTGACGATGTTGTTGGCAGTCATGTCGGGGTGGAGGGCGCAGAAGTAGCTATAGGTGCCTGGCGTCGAGGTGTCCAACTGCCAATTGTCACCGGGGTCCAGAAGGCCCGAGTCGAAGGAGTCGAGGGCAGGTTCGTCCGGGGTGCCTGCACTGACCGTGTGGGGTACCGAGTCGCTGTTGTTGAAGTAGACGGCCTCGCCAGCGGTCACCTCGATAGCGGGCTCGAAGGCGAAATTGGTGATGAGCGACTGTCGAGCGTCCTCGGGGAAGTCGCTGCCGCGCACCATCGAAGCCGAGCGAATGTCGGCGTCTCCGAGGAACGGGGTGATCGAGGAGTTCCACATCGAGAAGACGCCCAACTGGTTGTCGTGGGC
>CAZUXZ010000003.1:0-11093 GCA_964624055.1 uncultured Rhizobiaceae bacterium
ACAATATGCAGGAGAGACGGGTCGGCTTGGCGCCGTAGAACGGTAGAAACGCCCGGTGGGCCAATCAGAAATGTTCTATTCGTTGACTAGTCGGGTCGGCGAGGGACGCGGTCAGGTGATGGGCGAGGTGATCCGACCAAGCGGTAACGCCAGCTTCGTCGCGCACTTGATCGTTGCGCAGCTCGACGAGAATATGCGGTAGGCCGCGTTTAAGGCCATATTCTGGGATCGTATAATCGCTCATGGCATCGAAACCATATGGCTGATTTTCTCCGACGCGAAACCCCTCAGCGCGAAGCGCCGCCAGCATCGGCAAGGCGATCCGCCCGTCGCGATCCCAGCAAATCGAAATCACCCAGGGACGCGCCTTGTCGTCACTGGCCATCCTAGGAGTAAAGCTATGGATGGCGGCGAGTAACGGCACCACCCCGCCGGCCTCGAACTTGTCGAGAAAATAGCGAATCTCCTGATGATAGGGCTCGAAGAAGACAATGCGCCGCATGGCGACATCCTCAGCATTCAGCCCCTGATTGCCTGGGATCGGGCGGCCATCGGCAACGGTCGGCACTAAATCGGGTGCCGCTTCGGGACGGTTACAGTCGATCACAAGGCGGGAATAACCGGCAAGCACTGCTGGCGCGTCCAGGAGAACGGAAAGCCGCCGCGTAACTGCTGCCGCGCCGATATCCCAACCGATGTGATCTTCGAGGGTCTCCTGGTCAAGACCGAGATTGTCGAGAGCTTCGGGGGTCTCGCAGCTCGCGTGATCGCAAATCAACAGTAGCGGCGCGGCGCCTTCTTTGTTGAGGACCTCGAAGGGCGGTGGGTCACCGGGACCAATCAATGCCTCGGTCATGGCCTATTCACCGAAAGTATAGATGCGGCGCGCGTTGAAGCGCCCAATAAGGTCAAAAATGCGCTCCGCCTCACCCGCCGCCAGTTCGTCTTCGTCAATCCAACGGCCGAGTGCTCGGCCAAGACTGGCGCGAAAACGGATCGCGCCCAGATAGTAAAGTTCCGACAGGCCGAAGGCGTCGGAGGAAAAAAGTTGTTTGGTGAAAGGCGCGAGGTCGAGCGCCTCGTCCATGATGCGCTGATAGCTCGGGCCCACCCAATTTTGCACGAACCCCACGTCAAAATAGACATAAGGAAAATTCTCAGAAATCAGCCCCGCCTGGCGATGGAACGGATAGCAATGAAGGAGCGTGATTGGAAATTGCCAGGACTCTGCTGCGCGGATGAAGGGAGTCAGCAGGCTGGGATCAGCCTTATTGAGCTCGATATCGGGGTCGCCGATACCTATATGGAACTGCATCGGATAGCACTTTTCGCGCGCGATATCAGCGCCGGTCCAGATCAGGTGGCGCTCCAACACAGAATCCGTGATTCGCGCATTTCCCGTCCGTTCCACCTCGGCAAGCCATTCGCCGGCGGCACGTGCCACTTCACCCGGCTCTGGCGGTGTGTAATTGATGGCCAGCGTAGAACGATAGGCAAGTATGGTTTTCAATCCCACCACATTTTCATGTAACGCGTCACGCAGTGCCAACTCAAAAGCTTCGGCATAGCCGGCCGCCGTAATCCCGCCCGTCTCGGCGACCTGCTCGGCTACCGATTCCATGCGCACCACCTCACGAGACGGCACGCCGGCGATCCTACCCAACTCCTCGACCGTACAAAGCTCCTCAGGGCGATTGCCTGAATCGACGAGCAGCGCCTCGAATCCGCCAGCGGAGAGAAAGCGCTTGTTCACCTCGCTCGCGCCAAGTTCGCGGCGGCGCGCGATATAGTCCTCGGGTGTGGCGAATTTGGGTAGATCAAGGACCGGCGCGCACCAGCGCCGAATGGAAAGCGCAACCGGTTTGTCCCAATGGGTGGTACCGGTGGGCGCGGGCGCATAGGCCTCGCTGATCACATCCTCAAACTGCTCGCTCGTCAAATCTACCGGCAAAACGCCGTGGCAATGATGATCGACAAGCGGAATGTTTTGGCCGATATCGCTCTGCATAATGGCTATCCTAGATTACCAGAGGTTTAGGGGCGGAAATTGTTGCCAAATCTTTCGCCCCTGTCGATCCATCTTGGCGTGTTTTCTTGTCCCTTCGGCGTGCTAGATTTATTTCTCGACAATTTTCAGGAAAAGGCTGGGAAACATGGCAATCACATTGCAGGGTAAAGTAGCGATCGTCACCGGCGGGGGACGTGGCATCGGCCGCGGCATCGCCCACGTCTTCGCCGAGGAAGGCGCGAAGGTGCTGGTGGTCAACCGCAGCAAGGCCGCCGGGCAGACGGTGGTGGACGAGATCACCGCCAAGGGTGGCACGGCAGTGCTGTGCCAAGGCGATGTAAAAAGTAAGGCGGATATGGAGAAAATGGCCAATGCCTGCATCGACAATTTTGGGGCCATCGACGTGCTGTGCCTCAATGCCGGCATTTATCCGCAGGCGCTCTTGGGCGACATGACGGAAGAGCTCTGGGACGATGTGATAGACACCAATCTTAAGGGCATCCTGTTCGGCACCCAGGCCTGCATTCCACGAATGAAGGAGCAGAAATCCGGACGCATCATCGTTGTGTCGTCGATCACCGGCCCGCAGGTTGGCTGGCCCGGCCTCTGCCACTATATGGCTTCTAAGGGCGGTGCCAACGCTTTTATCCGCGGCGCATCGCTAGAGCTGGCGAAATATGACATCACCGTCAACGGCGTCAGCCCCGGCTCGATCATGACTGAAGGCCTGGCAGAGCTTGGCGGCGAAGCTCTGAAGGAGATAAGCGACATCATCCCGGTGGGTTATATCGGTGAGCCAGAGGATATTGCTTATGCGTTGCTATATTTTGCTTCTGACCAATCACGTTATGTCACTGGACAGATACTCGTCGTCGATGGCGGCCAAATTCTGCCCGAAAGCCCGGCCGCCATGGCCGACGCCTGACTATTCATTGGTCTAATATATAGGCCAATGAGGCGTGACATGCTAAACAAACCGCCAAAGGGTGCACGAGCCCGGCAATAGGGAGACATATCATGGACATCAGCAATATTGATCCGGTCACACGCGACGCGCTCGACCATTTCGTCTTCCCGCTCGTCTCGAAAACCGACGTGATAGGTGGCGATCCCGTCATCTTCAAGTCGGGCAAAGGCATGCAGATCACCGATATTTTGGGTAACTCCTATCTCGACATGCTGAGCACTAACACCCGCGCCAGTTCACTCGGTTTTGCTAATGAGCATATCGCAAAAGCGGTGTACGATCAGATGATGGAACTGCACTATGCTGGCACCTTTGCCCATGTCGCTGATGTGACGGTACGCCTCGCGGCCAAGATTGCTGAGCTCGCGCCGGGCGAACTGACGGCGACAACCTTCGGCGGCTCGGGCTCGGAGGCAAACGAGAACTCGTTTAAATTCGCCCGCGAATATCACGTCCATAAGGGCGACAAGCCGCGTGCGCGTAAAATCATCTCGCGTTGGGACGCTTATCACGGCGCCACCATGGGCTCAATCGGCGCAACCGATATTCTCGGCACGCGCCCCATTTCAGAACCCGGCGTTCCGGGTCACCGACGCATCCCTGCGCCCTTCCTCTACCGCACACCGTTCGGCATGGATCCTTCCGAAGTGTGTGATTTTTGCGTCGACTACCTCGAGCAGGAAATTCTTCATGAAGATCCTTCACTGGTCGCCGCCTTCATCGCCGAGCCTGTGATGCAGGGCGACGGCGCCCAGGTGCCGCCGGACGATTACTTCAAAAAGGTGCGCGCCGTTTGCGACAAATATGACGTGCTCTTGATAGCCGACGAGGTGATCACTGGTTTCGGGCGCACCGGCAAATGGTTCGCCATGGAGCATTGGGGCGTGCAGGCGGACATCATGTCGACTGCCAAAGCGATCTCTGGTGGCTATGTGCCGCTCGGCGCCTCGACGGTGACGCAGAAGATCGCCGATATCCTGCCGATCTTCTCGCATTTGCAAACATATCAGGGTCACCCGGCTGCCTGTGCGGCAAGCCTAGCAACTATCGACTACATAGAGAAACACGACTTAATCACTAGGAGCGCAGAGAACGGCGCCTATTTCCTAGACAAGCTCCAGCGCCTGCGAGATTTACCCATCGTTGGCGATGTGCGCGGCCTCGGCATGTGGAACTGCGTTGATTTCACTCGTGACAAGAAAACTAAGCAGCCGCTTGTAGAGGGCAGTGTGAAGCGCATGGTCCGCCACTGCCTTGAACAAGGCGTGCTCTTGGGCGAAGAGGGTACGGCGATTGAAATGTCGCCACCTTATATCGCCAGCCGCGACGAGCTCGACACCTGCGTCGATACGCTGGAAAAAGTGATAATAGCCGAAGCCAAGGAACAGGGGATCAAATAACCCTCGGAATAGAGGCGGCGGAGCGGGCAAAAGAAGCCGGGACAAAAATGAACTCCCTGGCGGAATGCAACGCCGGATCGATCACTAAAATCTAGACACTTCGCCCCAACCCTCTGGCGTCGACCGTTGGCAACGGAGCCTATCCGAATGACGAGGATAGCCGACGAATATTCGACCTTCTCACCTCCTCCACTGCCGCACCCCTCGGTCAAAGCCCTAATAATTGTGGTCGACGCAATGGCATTGTCGGCCACAAACATGACTTGCACGAGCCTCTTGCTGATCACTAATGAGGCGTGCTCGACGCCAACGTTTTGGAGATCACCCTGATCCTAATCATGAGCCAGGCGGAAAGCGCGGAAGCGCTCAATATCGCCAACCGGAGATTGTTAGACACCGTGTAGGCCTTAACGAATTGTTAAACAGATTTCATAAAGCAGGTGTGAATTTAAGGCGAATATGCTTCAATTCGATCAGAGTTTCGGCCCGACATGCCACGCGTGAAAGCGCGAGAGTAATTGAAACAATTTTTTGTGTTACCCACAGGAGGTTCAAATGGAAAACGAGAAACTCGTAAAACAGTTAGTGAGCCACGATCCGGTGCGCGGCGCCGGAATGACCCGACGCAGTATGCTCAAAGGCGCGAGCGCCGGTGCGCTGGCTCTCGGCGCGAGTATGGGTTTGCCGCGTATGGCCCGTGCCGAGCGCGAGCTTGCGATGCTGACCTGGGATGGTTATGTCGACCCGCGCGTGCTTGACGGTTTTACCGATCAGTACGATACGCAGATCAAATACGAGCTGCACACCTCGGATCCGGATTCGGTCAACAAATTGCGCGCCGGGCAAACCGCAATCTGGGATATCATCAACCTCAACAATCCCTGGGCCCGCGAAATGATGTGGCCGGAAAATCTCATCGTCGAGTTGGACAAAGGACGCTTCGAGCCTTATTTCGACAAAATGTTGCCGATGTTCAAGCCGCCTTATAAGTGGGCGATGAGCTTGGATGAACAGCATCTCCTCGGCGTGTGCCAACGGGTCGATACCTTCGACTTCGTCGTTAACACCGATGTCATCTCGGCCGAGATGGGCAAGGACGAAGGCTGGGATCTGTTTAATAACCCCGACATGAAGGGCCGCTACGGTATTCTCGCCTACGACAACTGGAATATCATGCATATGTGCATGCAGGCAGGTATTCATCCCTTCAAAACAAAGAGCGACGACCAGGTCGCCAAGTTCGAGGAAACTGCGCGGAGTGCGATCAACGGCGCAAAAATGATTTCTGACGATTTTGTCGCGATCAACCTCGCCCTGATCAACGGCGAAATCGACATGTATTTTGGCGGTGGCACATATTCTATATCTGCAGCGCGTCTCGATGGGCTCAACAACCTATACCATGTTGTGCCTAAGAGTGGGCCGGCAGATGGCAAGGGTGGCATCAATTGGATTGAACTCAGTTCAGTAGTTAATAATCCAACGCTTCACTCCAAAGCATTCGACTGGATGGAGTATATTCTTCAGCCGGAAACATCGTATCACGTCGGTACAGCAGGGGGCTTCCTGCTGCCAGTCGGTCAGTTGGCAGATCCGGCAGTACTGGCTAAGTTCTCCAAAGAGGAGCTCGATTCCTTCCAATGGGACGAATTCGATTACCGCATCGAACATGCTGTAGAATATGACGTAGTGCCTGACTATAACCGCCTCTACGACATCTATACCGCAGCTTTGAGGGAAAAAGCCTAGCCCTCTAGGACCAAAGGCACCGAAGCTAAGAACCGGCAAAAGAGCCGCGCGGATATTATTTTCGCGCGGCTCGGCTGCTGTTTCCGCAATTAGAACGTTTATCCTGACCGACCTTAATTACAGCACTGAGAACGGAAATTAATTTGATGGCCGAAGGCAAGCCCATTCTTCGGATTGAGCATGTTACCAAGCAGTTTGGCAAACTGGCCGCTGTGAATGACGTATCGCTCGACATCGTCGACGGCGAATTCTTCACTATCGTCGGACCTTCGGGTAGCGGCAAAACGACGTTGTTACGTATGCTCGCCGGTCTCGAGAAGCCGACCGCGGGAGATGTGATGCTGCGCGGCAACCGCGTCAATGACGTGCCAGCGAACAAGCGCCCTACCTGCATGGTGTTTCAATCGCTCGCGCTATTCAATCACCGCACAGTTGGCCAGAACATCGAATTTTCATTAAAGATGCGCGGTATCTCTCGCGCCAAGCGGCGCGAACGCTGCAAAGAATTGATGAAAGTGGTGCGCCTGCCCGAGGATTACTATGCCAAGGGCGTCACCAAATGTTCGGGCGGCGAGCGCCAGCGCGTGGCCCTCGCCCGTGCGCTCGCTTCCGACCCAGATATTATGTTCTTTGACGAACCGCTATCGGCGATCGATTACCAGTTGCGCAAGCATCTGGAGGTTGAGCTTAAGGACTTGCACCGCGAAACCGGAAAAACTTTCATCTACATTACCCATTCTCTCGAAGAAGCGATGGTGATGAGCGACCGCATCGGTATCATGCAGTCGGGCAATCTTATCCAGATCGGCACGCCAGACGAAATCTATACCCAGCCGCTTAACAAATTCGTCTCCGAGTTCATGGGAGAGGTCAATACTCTGCCAGTCTTAGCCAGCGCCGACGGAAAATTTGACTGTGCAGAGCTAAGCGCCCAATTCCTCGGGCCAGCACAATCAAACGGCGCAACATCCGGTTATCTCGTCATCCGCCCAGAATCCATGCGCTTTCTCGACGAACCGTCGCAGGCAGACAACCACGTCAAAGGCTCGCTCTTCAATGAATACGCCATGGGCAGCCGGGTGCAATATCATGTTCGCGCCGGCAGCCAGATGCTGGTGGTCGAGAAACTGCGTGAGCAGGCCTTTCACGGCAGCCTCAACGACGATGTGATCATCGGCTGGGACGTCAAAGACAGCGTTCTGGTAGACGACTGACATGACAACTAACGCTAGCGCGTCGCCGCCGCCGGAGCTGCGACAACAGAGCGCGCTGCAACTATTCTGCCAGTGGCTACGCAATCCTGGCTTCGTATCCGCTTCGCCCATTCTGATCTTCTTCCTGATCGGCTTTGTCGGGCCGCTGGTCATCGTGCTCGGCTTCAGCTTCGTGCCGGAACGCACCTTCGGCTTCCATGGCGACTGGACAGTCGACAATTATGTTCACGTCGTTTCTGAGAGTTACTGGATTTCTTTTGCCTGGTCGTTCGGCCTGGCAGCCGCGACCGTGCTGTGCTGCCTGCTGATTTCCTACCCTGTCAGCTATGGTATCGCACGCATCTTCGGCCGCTGGGCGGCGCCGATAATGTTAATCCTAGTTATACCACTCTTCGTTTCAGAAAACGTCCGACTTTTCGGCTGGTATCTCGTGCTTCTCAAAGGCGGCGGCATCCTTGCCGGCAGCTCAAAATTCTTGTTCGGTCTAGATACCGGCACGCTTCTATATTCGCCAGGTACGATCCTGATGGGCATGGTCTACGTCTATCTGCCATACACGCTCTTCCCCACAACACATGGATAATCCCTGTTACCGCGCGATCAGATGGACGCGGCGAGTGATCTCGGCGCCAATCGCTGGCAGATCTTCCGTGAGGTGGAGCTGCCGCTCGCCATGCCGGGAATTCTGATTGGATCACTGTTAACCTTTGTGCTCGCCGTCGGCGCCATTTCGGAGGCTAAGCTGCTCGGCGGCGCCAATATCGTGGTCATCGCGCACTCTATTTTGCATGAGTTCACCTATGCGCAGAATTGGCCACTCGGCTCGGCGATATCGATGTTCGCCATCGTCATTACTGGTGTTCTAGTAATCATCGTCATGCGCCGCCTTGATCTCGACCGGCTATTGGGGCGCAAATAATGGAAAGCCGGAGTAAACGTTGGACGAAATCGCTGATAATCGTTTGGACCGGCGTAATCGTGCTATTTTTCTTCGTGCCCATCGCCGGGGTGATCATTACGTCTTTCGGTGAATCACGCTATTTTCGCTTTCCGGTTCGGTCGTGGAGCACGAAATGGTACGACCAGACCCTCAACGCAAATCTAACAGAAAATCTGCATGTCACTTCGTTCTATGTCGCCGGCTGCGTGGCCCTCATCGCCGTTGTGCTGGGCTTTTTTGGCGCGCTTGCCTTCGCACGCTACGATTGGAAGGGGCGTATCTTTTATCAGCGCCTGATTATGCTGCCGATCTTTTTTCCCCAGGCGGTTCTCGGCCTCGCGCTCCTGCTTTGGTTTACCTACGTCGGCGTGTTGCCGAGTTGGGAGGCGGCGGTTTTTGCCCATCTGGTGTGGATCGTCCCCATCGTGACCTTGGTCATCTCAATTCAAGTCTATGGCTTTGATGTCAGCCAGGAGGAAGCAGCATTCGATCTCGGCGCCAATAGGCTACAGGTGTTTCGCGAAGTTACTTTTCCGGCCCTGGCACCCGGCTTGTTCTCGGGCGCGCTGTTCGCATTTCTCCTGTCATGGGGTAATTTTCCGCTTTCCACCTATACTTCAGGGGCAGACAGCACTGTAACAGAATGGCTCTACACCAAAATGAGTAGTGGCTATACGCCGATGATCCCAACTATGGGCGCACTGTCCGTTTATGGATCTATTGCAATCCTCTTTATCGGATATCTCCTGTTGGTCGTCCGTCGTCGGCGAAATGAGAGGCGCGCATAGAGAAACTTTTCGTAGATCAATTATTACGCCATCTGGCTCATTACTTGCTTTTGCGGCCAAGTAGCATCCTTGTCATTACTGATGTTATGCTGAACTCCAAGAAAAAGTACGCAACCGATGGAGAATGCCAACATGCCAAATGAGGTTGAAGCCCGTTGCATCGAAGAATTTCGCAAAACACCGATCGGCCATCACAGCAAGGAGCTACAGGTCATCTTGAATGAGATGCGCGGTCAACCGATGAAAGACAAATATTGCCTCGTCTGCACGAAGCCCAACCGGGAATGGCAACTTGCCAAAACCACCGGAGTACGTGGAAAGCCAGTCAAAATGTTAAGTAAAAAATTCACCCGCCTGGAAGATGCCGAATGGTACGTCTTCAAACAGCGCTGGAAACTTAGTCGTGGCGAAACGATTCGCTAGACCAGAAATTGTTGTCAGTATTAGCATTAATTTGTCTTTAAGCGATCGTCGCCCGCACTTAATTTAGGGAATGGTGTCATCATGGTAAAAATTACCGGCTACGCCGACAAAATCAGCGCCACCCCCGGCGAAACAATTAAGTTTATGGTCAATTCGGAGTCCGGCCAGCGCTACCGCGCCGATATTGTCCGCGTCATTTGCGGAGATGAAAACCCAGACGGCCCTGGCTACCAGGAAAAAGTCATCAAGGCTCCCACCAATGGCAACTATAAGTGCCGTAAGCAGGTCATCCATGCCGGCTCTTTCGTCGAGATCGGGGCCACCGATATGCTCAACGGGCTCGAAAGTTTCACTATGCAGGCCTTCATATGGCCGTCCACACCAGAAAAAGGCACCCAAGCGATTATTTCCAAATGGCGTGACCGTGACAAGGCAGGTGCTGCGCTCATTATCACGAAGGAAAACGGCTCAGCCGCCCTATGCATTGGTAATGGCAAAGGCAAGATCCAGGTCGTCAATACAGGAAAGCCGCTGATCGCCAAAGAATGGTATTTTGTAGCAGCCAGCTATGATGCCAAAAGCAAGGCGATAACTGTGGTGCAGGAGCCTCTACATGGCTACCAGACACGCGGTGACCATGGCACGGTTAAACGCAAATCCACCGTCGGCAAAATTCCCCGTCATGACTGCCCCCTTACCATGGGGGCCTATTTCAAGAAGGTTGACAAGGGCCGCACGGTCTGCGGCGGCCACTACAATGGCAAAATAGACAGCCCGCGCATTGCCAATCGCTCCTTAAGTGTAGCTGAGATGGTCGCACTTAGGACCTGGCCGGTAGCGACCGAACTTGGCAATGCAGTGGTTGGCGCCTGGGATTTCAGCGCCGATATCATGAGTACCGAGGTCACTGATCTTTCGCCCAACCATCTGCATGGCAAGACCGTCCAACTGCCGACCCGCGCCATGACAGGCTGGAACTGGACTGGTGACGAGATGAACTGGACTAACGCACCGGAGCAGTATGGTGCCATCCATTTCCACGATGACGATATTTATGACGCTGGCTGGGAAGTCGATTTTGAGCTTACCATTCCGAAAAACATGAAAAGCGGCGTCTATGCGGCGCGTCTCCGGAGCGGCGAAAATGAGGACCACATCCCTTTTGCCGTGCGAGCAGTTCGCGGTAAGCCGACAGCCAAAGTGCTCTATCTTATGCCGACTGCGAGCTATCAGGCTTATGCCAACGAGCATATGAATACCGATTCAACCCTCGGTCAGCTCGTGGCTGGGCGCTTAGTTGAGCTCGACAAATTCAATTTGTTTCTCAACGAACACCGTGAATATGGAAATTCTTGCCACGACACGCATTCGGATGGCTCCGGCGTTAGTTATTCATCTAGGCTGCGCCCGATTCTCAATATGCGCCCTAAACACCGTATGTTTATCGGTGGCACAGAATCGACCCTTTGGCAGTTCAACGCCGATACTCATATTACAGATTGGCTAGAAGCTATGGGCTTCGATTATGACGTCATTACCGACGAGGATTTACATTACGAGGGACTCTCGGCAATTGAGGATTACAACGTAGTCATCTCGAGCAC
>CAZUXZ010000004.1:0-27969 GCA_964624055.1 uncultured Rhizobiaceae bacterium
CGCTCGACGATATGTGCACCGAATCCTCAATCGAAATCTAACAGGGAGAGACGAACATGGCAGAACAGGTAATGACTCAGGCGCCGGGTAACGTGTGGAAGGTGCTGATCAAGGAAGGAGACAGCGTCGCAGCCGGTGACACGCGCTTCATCCTCGAGGTAATGAAGACCGAGGTGCCGCACGACGCCGAGAGCGCCGGCACGGTAAAGAAACTCCACATCGCGGAGGAGGACGCCGTCGATGTCGGCCAACTTGCAGTCGAGATCGAGTAACTGGACCTTGCTAAAGTAGCAAAAAATTAGCAAACACATTTAACTCCTGAAACGAAAAGTGCTTTACGCGAAGGGCTTGTAAAGGCTGCTAACTAAAAATGGGAAAGCTCTTACGCCAGCTCTAAAAAATTATCTGGATCCGCGACTTCCTGCACGACAGGGCGTGACGCCCGTGGCAAGCAGTATGGGTGTTATTTTCCACTGGGGAAGATAAGGTTTATCATGGGATTTTCAATTCATTCAGATCCCACCCGACCTGGTTATACATGTCCGGTGCGTTCCATAAGCCCCGGAGATATTTGATCTTACCGTTCTCGACAAAACACATCTGTGAGAATTTGCAGTCAAACTTCTGGCCCGTCGGCGGCACACCAAAATATTCCTTAGAGATAGTGCCACTCATCCAGCCCATGTCGCACACTATATTGCCCTGAACGCAGAAGGCCTCAATATAGAGATTCAGATCAGGTACCGATTCCATCCAGTTGGCACCAAACTCTCGGATCGCGGCATGGCCGACTGCCGGGTCTAGGGTGATGTCATGATAGACACCGTTCACGGCCATCACACCAACCACCATCTCGATATCCTGACAAGACCAGCCACGGCATTGGGTATGGAGAAGATCAAGATTGGCGCGCTCTTCGTCACTCAGGTCGGTGAAGTCTTGGATCGGCATCTCCAGTAAGTTCTTGTCGTTCATTAGCCATTCTCGATTGGCCATTGCTGCCTCCTTCTCCAACTTTTCAAGTCTTCCCTTCCTAACTGAGAGGAAGGCTTACTCCGCCTCCACCGCAACTGCCCTGCCGCTTCGAATGGCGGCAAGGGCGGCCTCCATCACAGCGATATTGTTGAGCGCGTCTTCGGGGTCAATGCGGAATTGACCTTCTCCGGCGCAGGCGCGAGCAAATTCTTCTAACTCAAGTCGTAGCGTATCCGACTGGCTACGCGTCGAAATATCGAGCGTCTTGCGCGGACCGTCCGCACGGTGGAGTGTTACCTGCTCTTCGTCAATCCCAGCATATACGCTGGCTGCGGAGCCATAGATGTTAAGGCAGGACATATCCGGCGCGGCGATGGTCCCACCGATATAGCCTGTTGGGCCGGAGCGGAACTCAACGAGAAGGGTGGTAGTGTCGTCAATGCCGTGCGGCACAGCGCGATGCTTGGCGTAGGCCGCAACAACTCGATCAATAGGCCCGAGTAAATACGCGAAAGAATCGATCATATGAATACAGGTCGCGGTCATCGCACCGGCCGGCGCTTCCGTCGGGTCGGTACGCCAATAGCCCCTTGGGTAGGTCAAACCACCGGGCCAGGAAAAATGGGCTTCCGCATGAAGAATTGTACCTAGCGTGCCATCATCAACGATCTTTTTGATCGCGGCCAACGCATTCGAGAACCGTCGATTGTGGCCAACCGCAAGCACGACGCTATTATGCTGGCAGGCATTGAGCGCGCGCCGACCGCTTTCAACCGTTATGGAGAGCGGCTTCTCGACAAAGACATGCTTGCCGGCTTCAGCCGCCGCGACGATTTGCGGCACATGGCTGGAGTGGGGCGTCGTAACGATCAGAGCGTCGACGCTCGGGTCCACGAGCAGGTCGTCGAACCGCTCAAAGGGACGAGCTCCATATTTATCTGCGAACTCTCGCAGAGCCGCCGTATCCGCTACTGCGTCGCCGGAATCCGTATGGCAAGCAACGATACGAATGCAATCCGATTCTCCATGGATGGCGGCGGCATGCTCCCCGCCCCACCATCCCAGCCCTACCGAAGCGCAACGCAACATGCCGATAGTCCCTGCGATATTTCGTTGTTTACGCGGACAGCCTAGCCAACCGGTTCACACGCGTCCACGCTGAATTCGTCACTAACCGAATGTCGCGCGGGGCTTATTGCGCTTGTGCCCAGCCCTTTGGCGTGTGTGCCATGAGCCGTCCAGCCTTAAGATCAAAAAGCCAGCCATGTAATTCCAGGTCGCCAGTTTCGACTCGAGCGGCCACCCAGGGGAAGGTCATCAGGTTGGTGAGGGAAACCTTTACTGCCTCGCGCTCGGCATGGCGGTACCGCCCCTCGCCGCGTAGCGTATCGTCGAGCGCGCTTGCGACGGTCGACATCCAGCCTTCGAGAAATTCACGCCTCTCGTCGCCCTGCGCTCCGTCGCAAAGAAATTTGATTCCACCACAATGGGAGTGGCCGAGCACGACAATATGCTTGACCTTAAGGTCGCGCACCGCATATTCGACCGCAGCACTCGTGCCGTGGCGCTTGCCGTCTGGCTCATACGGCGGCACGAGATTGGCCACGTTACGGACGATAAAGAGCTCGCCCGGCTTGGCCGTGCCGAAGATCGAGGCATTAATGCGGCTGTCGGAGCAAGCGATCACCATCGTCTCTGGATGCTGACCGTTTTCCACAAGGTTACGGAAAAAATCGGGCTGCTCGTCAAAATAGGTCTTGCGGAAGGATTTAAAGTTCTCGATTAGACTGTCGATTGCCATAGGTGTATGTTGGCCTTGTTTGCGCAGAATCTTCTGGCCCTTCTTCTCCATCAAGATAAAAAGAACTTGTTCTGCATGTTAATGCTCACGTTTCTTCGGCTTTAACTCTCTTCCCGGCGGCGCTTCTTCTAAGTCTTCCACGCCCTACGTTCTTTGCGTTCGCGTCCCTTGCGCGACTTTCGTTCCTCGCGCTCTTGATTTTTCCACGCCTTTCGCTCCTCGCGCTTACGTTTTTTTTCGCCTCACGCTCTTCGCGCTCTAGCAGCCAACTCGCTCGAGTTTCATCGCGCTTTTGTTGCTATTCTTTCTTTGCACACAGGCGTTCACTTTTGCTGTTCTGCTTTTCGCCTTCTTCAGCATGAGCGAGCCGACGGGTTGCGGGTATGGTTAGCGCGGCGGCGAGTGCCGCAAAAGATTGGAGAACGATGCGTCGATTTACGTTTTTAGACATTGCGTATCCTTTATGATTCCCGGACGGATGTTAGAGCTCATCCGGGCGGATCATGGTAAAAATCGTGTCCGGTTTCACCACCGCATAATCCTGATAGCCGAGGCGGGCAATAGGACAAAGCTTGGCAACGTCGATTAGCCCCTCCGCGGTGATGTATTCGTCGCGGATATGAACGCCAATGACCTCACCAAACACAACGTAATATTGGTCTGCCTCCTCCCAATGGGGAATTTCGACGCTCTTGATATAGCGGCATTCGAGATGGATCGGCGCCTCGGCGACACGCGGCGGCTTGACCAACTGCGACAACTCCGGCGTAAGGCCCGCGAGTGCCATCTCGTCAACATGCGGCGGCAGGGTCTTGGAGGTCGCATTCATCTGCTCCCGTGTGTCCCAGGTGGTAAAGTTGCAGACGAACTCACCGGTCGCCTCAATATTGCGCCGGGAATCCTTGCTCCAATCGCCGCCATCCGTTGGACTCGTGCCGGCGCCAGCGGCAAACATCACCGTCGGCGGGCGGTAGCTAACGGCATTAAAAAAGCTATAGGGCGCGAGATTAACGCCTCCCGCCTTATCGAGCGAGGTGATCCAGCCGATCGGGCGCGGGATTACCAGGCTGTTGAACGGATTTTTAGGCAAGCCATGATCGCCTTTTTTCGGTTCGTAGAACACTATTTATCCCTTTACCCTATGCGGCGGTTCGGTAGCCGTATCGCGCACCGCCCCGAAGTGCAAGCCTGCCACGCTTGGCGTGGCATCAGCCAATGACGATATGTCGGACCTACAGGAAAAAGAATATGACAAAAGACAAAAGCAATACTCTGGTCGCGGTGACCGGTGCCTCAGGCTTTATCGGCCTACACTGTGCTCTGGTTCTGCTGCGCAAGGGTTATCGGGTGCGCGGCACGTTGCGCGATATGTCGAGATCGGATGGCCTGTGCCAGGCACTCGAGAAGCATGTCGAGATCGGTGGCCGACTAGACTTCGTCGAAGCTGAGTTGACACGCGACGACGGCTGGGTCGCGGCGTTTGACGGCTGCACCTATGTGCATCATGTCGCCTCGCCGATTCCGCTCGCCGTGCCGCGCCATGAGAACGATCTCATCATCCCAGCACACGACGGCACGCTCCGCGTGCTCGCCGCCGCCAACAAGGCAGGGGTTGGCAGGGTTGTGATGACCTCCTCCATCGCTGCCATCGTCAACGGCTATCACCATTGTCCATCCTATCTTTATAGCGAGAAGGATTGGTCGGACCCCGATGCCGGGCTCAAGCCCTATCCCAAGAGCAAGACTATCGCTGAGCGGGCGGCGTGGGATTACATGGCCAAACTTGGCAAAGAGAGCGCACTGGAGCTAACGGTTATTAATCCCGGCATGGTATACGGCCCCATCCTAGAGTCCGATTACGGCACCTCAGGGGAAATTGTGCGCAAGCTCATGCGGCGCGATCTTCCCGGCCTGCCGCGACGCGGCTGTGGCTCGGTTGATGTGCGCGACGTTGCCGATGCCCATATCAAAGCGATGGAGTCACCAGCAGCGGCAGGCCAGCGCTTTTGCTGCATCGCCGAGGATGCCTGGATAAGCGACATCGCGGCAATTCTGAAAAAACATTACGCAGAACGCGGCTATCGCATCCCGACCCTAGTCATGCCCAATCTTATGGTTCGTCTCGTCGCGCTGGTCTACAAGCCGGTTCGGGTCATCCTCTACGAACTTGGCACACTAGCCCGAGTCGACAACAGTCGCATCAAGGCGACGCTCGACTGGCAACCACGCGGCTTAGAAGAAATGGTCATCGCTATGGCGGATAGCATGATAGAGCATAAGGTAGTGTGAACTGGTGCGGCATCTGAACGTGTTGTAGAGGGGCCGCTGCCATGGCCGCCGACTGATGTTTCCACCACCTTCTCATCAAGAACCGTCGTTTTCGGAACCTTAAAAATTAAACTAACCTTGCGATTCGCAAATAAATCACCGCGCCGCGACAGACGCATTATCAAGGGCTATCAGACTGGTGTGTGTGTGCCACCTTCCACATGGACCCCCCCGCTGCAAAAAGAACCGATTCCGGCCTTAGATTTTTTCGCTACCTTAGAGACAAGGAAAAAATCAAAGCGAGCAATCACTCCCGTCATACTAAAACCCATCATTCAAACGAGCGTGCTAATCAAGAAAAACCGAATCTGGTTACTGACGTTGCCTTGGGAAGCAATGCAGATGCTTTCACCCAGGGGGAGAAAAACTATCCCTCTTTACGCCATACGCTAGCCATCCAAGGCTGCTGCTCCCGAGGCAGTCCCGCGGGACGATAATAGTGATCCACCTCGACGAAACCAGCGTCGGCCACGAAGGCGTGCCAACTTTCGAAATCGTGGAAGCAACCATAACGACCATGGTTCATACCTTCCTCGTTCTGCCCGCGCGGGTTGGAGGAGAACAGCACGCCGTCTGGTTTCAACGTGGTGCGAAGATCGCCGAGCACGCGCGGCAGAGCAGCGCTGGGAACGTGAAAAAGCGAGGCGTTGGCAAACACACCATCGAAGCGCACCGGCGGTAGGTCGAGAGTGATGAAATTCTGCTGCCACACTTCACAGCCAGCATGGGCGCGCGCCATGGCGGCGAATTGGCCAGCGCCGTCAAGGCCAACCGGCACGTGACCGAGCTCGATAAAGCGCTTCAAATCGCGCCCCGGCCCACAACCAAAATCAAGAATCGCGAATGGCGCCGGGCCTTTAATAGCGTCGAGCAAGGCGGCTATATTCTGGCTCACATCGTGATCGCGCGTACCCAGCCAGAAGCGCTCCGGCGCACTGTCGTAATGTGCTAGTGTCTCCGTCATGACGCGGTTCTGCGCGCTCTCGTCCCGCGCCGGGCCGTATTTCGAGTTAGTGTCGCTCATAAAGGGAAACCTAACGGGAGAAGAGACTTTAACTTTATCTGATAGCTCCGCGCCTAGCCACAACCGGCAGAGCAATTGCAGCCAAAACAAGAGCAAGGGCTACGAATTCTGCCAAGCCGAGGGGCTCGCCTAGGGCGAGGCCGGCCGAGAAGACGCCGACAACGGGCGCAATCATAACGCCGATGGTGGTGATGCCGACCGAGAAGATGCGCACCACCTCGAAATAGGCATAGAGGCAAAAGGCCGTGGCAATAAAAATATTGTAGAGCACGCAGAGGATCGGCCAGATGCCAGGGAAATCCACATGCTCGTAGTCGGCGGCGATCGCGCCAATGCCGAGCGGCACCGAGCTTAGGAGCGACTGCCAAGTGACCAGCACCAGGGTCGGCACGGTCCACATCGCCTTCTTGTGCACTACTGTTGCGGTGGCCCAGAGGATCGCCGTGATCAGCATCAGCATCATGCCGATGGGCGCGCCGCCGATAGTCTTGATATCGGAGATCAGCAGCATTGCCATGCCACCTAGACCCAAGAGAAGGCTCACCGTCTTGCGCTTCGTCAGCGGCTCGGCGAGCATTAGGGCGCCTAAGGGGATTGCCCAGACCGGCATGGTATAGGCCATCACCGCAGCACGCCCCGAGCCCGTTTGTTGCACGCCATAGCCAGACAGTACAGTGAAGCCAAATGTCATCAGCGACACCAGTAGCAGCGGTGGCCATTCTTTTCGCGGCACTTGTAGCGAATAGCCCATATAGCGGCATATGGCGACTAGACAGAGCGCACCGAAAAAAATTGCCGTGGCACGGAAGGTAAAAACCGGCATCGCCGTCATGCCAACCTTCATGATCGGCCAGTTGAAGCCCCAAAACAGGCCAACCAGAAGCAGCAGAATAAGACCGCGCCAGGGCAAGACAGCACCCGACACACCGGCCTGCCGGCCCGTATGGGGGATGTCCTGGCTCACGCCGATTGGCCCCGCCAGCCGATGGCCGGTGCCAGTGGTGCTATTCGACGCAACGCGGCGCCACGCCAAGGCGTTGGCGCGCTGTGCCTAGAACCTTCTCGCAGGCGAGCGCCACGGCAAGCAGGCGTTCCTCGCGCCCGCCGCAGGATATGAGCTGTAGGCCGACTGGCATGCCAGCCGCGTCGAGTGCCACCGGCATGGTGATCGCGCAGAGCTCCAAAAGGTTAACCGGATGGGTGTTCTGGGTCATCTGGCCGAGATGGCGCATATAGGTGTTGACGTCGGCCACTTGCTCAACGGTAGGTGGTGATACCACCAAGGTCGGCGTCACCAACACGTCGACATGACGTAATTTGTCGTTGGCGATCTCTGCATAACCATGGATGCGGCGGATCGCCTTCAGATAATCGATCGCGGTTATATTGCGCCCCTCGGCGAAGCGTTCGCCAACATTGGGATCGAGGGTCTCGGCCCGTTCAGGATAATGTTCCTCCATGAAGGAGAGTCCTTCGGCGCCGAAGATGCCGCCGCGGAGCGAACTTTTTCGTGCCTCGGCTGCTTCGGGTAGCGAAACTTTGCCCATCCGCGCGCCCTTTGATTCGAGTTCGGCGATAGCGTCCCGCACACCCTCGGCGATGCCCGGCTGGCAACTTTCCCAGAAATGCTCGTCGCACAGCGCGAAGGATATATCGGACAATTCTGCCCCGGAAACCTGCTGGAAAAGAGCTTCCGCATCGCGATGGGCCGAGTCGATGGCAGCGAAGGCGATGACTGCGTCACCGACGTTGCGCGTCAGGGGCCCCGGCGTATCATATGTGTGGCTGAGGGGCACAATGCCCTCAACTGACCAGCGTCTGATGGTAATCTTGAGACCAACATTGCCGGTCACGCTCGCGGGGATGCGTACTGAGCCTCCGGTATCGGTACCCATGGCAACGAGAGCCGAGCCCTGGCTGAGACTGACCCCGGCCCCGGAGCTGGAACCGCCAGTGACGCGGTGGGTATCCGAGTCCCAAGGGTTGATCGGCGCACCCCAATGAGAGTTGGTGCCAACGCCGCCATAAGCGAATTCTACCGTGTGTGTCTTGCCCATTATAACGCCACGGGCAAGACGCAGCGCCTCAGTCACCGGCCCCTCCTCCTGCCATTTCTTTGGCAGTTCGGCGGGCGAGCCACCATAGATCGGCATGCCGCGTACGCCATAGAGATCCTTGAGCGAGATCGGGATTCCCATCAGCGGGCCGGCGTCATAGCCCGCCGACAGCGATTCGTCCACAGCCCGCGCCTCGCGACGCGCGCGGTCCGCGTCCCAATGCTTATACGCGTTGAGTGCCGCGCCATAAGCCTCATGGCGACGCACCGCTTCGTCTACCAGCGCCTCGGAGGTAGTATTTCCGGCGCGCAGCGCCTGAGCGATGACACGGATATCGCCGTCGAGAACATGTTTGCTCACCTCGATCTCCTTTGGTCACTCACCCGTATGTTACAGCGAAAGCCCAGTCAATCGAGAGCTTTCAACCAACCCGAGTTCCCTAACCGCCGGGCTCCGCCGCCAATTTCACGCGAATATGATCGGCAATTTCTTCGGCGATCTCTTGGGCGCGATAATCGTGGTAATGCACCGCGTCCTTATAGATTGTTGTCAGGTCATCAACATCGTCGAAGAATCGACTTAGGTCGATCCAAGTCTGTAATTCGCTCTCCGGAGCGCTGGCATATCGCGCGAATTCGGCGCGGACGTAGCGGTAAAATTCATAGCTGATACTAGCGCGCAATTCTGGGCTCAGATGGCCTTTCAGTCCGCGGATACTGAGGACTTCCCACTCCTCGGGACGCGCGACATTTCCCCGCTCGATCAATTTCGTCGCCAAGGTGGGCTGAAAAACGTGCAACGAACGAATGCCCCGGACATTTGAAATCGCGGACATGGAACGCAGATTTTCGAGATAAACGTCCGCCCCCTGTTTGTTGAATTTGGCATCCTTGAATTCGAGAATCTCGTTGAAATATACCTGATCTTCCACATCGTAGACGGAAGGAATGATGACGCCCAGCTTGTTCAGCACGCTGAGTATTCCCTGATAAATATAAAAGCGGCGAAAAAAGCTGTCCAAAGCCGGCCAGTTGAGTGCGACGAACGGCCTGTTGATGGCGGCATCCCGTTCCAAAATGCGTTTGGTGAGTCGTGCCGACAAATGTGCGTTTGGCTTGTAGTCTGCGATATACGACGTCCAGAACTGATCGTTCACGCCATCGAAGGTTATAACCATGTCCGGCCAAAGGTGCAGAGTTTCTGTCGCCAAGCGAGTCAACGCTTGGCCGGAGTGGGAGCCGGCTATCCCTGCCGTGACGACCTCAAAGTGCTGACCGCCATCTTTGTTAAGTGCATTTTCGAGAAAGGCGCCGAGAGTGGTGCTCGAACCGGTGCCCATGACGGTGGAACCGCCAAAAACAAAAATGCGGAACGGAGTACCATCTACCTTCAGATCGCGGCCCATTTGGCTGGTATGATTCACAGGCAGTCCTAGACCATCCGTGCCCCAGGACGTACGCGAGGTGATGTCGATGTTGGGCTTCAGACTAGAAATGTAATAGGCACGATATTCGCTTTGTGAAACAAATATGGTTTTCGAGCTGAACAACTGCAAAGATTCGACATAATTCTCCGAGATATAGGCGCGATCAGTTGCCCGCCAAACAATATGAAAGATTCCCCAAGCGGCGATTTCCAAAACAAACAGCAGTAGGATCGTAGTTATGCTGATTAGCAATGCACGCTTTAGTCGGCTGAGATTTTCAAATCGGTTTTGCGGAGCTTCTTGATTCATTGGTTCTTCCTATACCGAATTTCCGCTAACCTACTTCACTTGGCCCAATTACTATTTGCGCAAATAGCAATTGCCGACGGCGAGAGAATCAATTCCGGTAGACTCGAAACAACGAAAAGCATCTTCTGGCGTACATACGATCGGTTCGTCACGCACGTTAAAACTGGTATTGACTAGTATGGGGCAACCCGTCTTTTTCTCGAACGCTGTAAGGAGATCGTGATAGCGTGGGTTACTATCGGCCCCGACGGTTTGTATGCGCGCCGAGAAGTCGACATGAGTCACCGCTGGCACCTCGGAGCGCGCTAACTTCAGGAGTTCGATACCAAACAGATCCACCACTTCTTCGCCGACATCAAGGCGACGCTTGGCGAGCACGTCGGCGATCAGCAGCATATAAGGGCTATCGCGGTCTAGTTCGAACCATTCCTCCAACCGGTGGCGTAGAATCGACGGCGCAAAGGGGCGGAAGGATTCACGAAACTTTACCTTGAGATTGAGCGTGCTTTGCATGTCCCGAGAGCGCGGATCGGCGAGGATAGAGCGATTGCCAAGCGCGCGGGGGCCAAATTCCATTCGACCCTGGAACCAGCCGACCACTTTCTCGGTCACCAAATCCTCAACTACCGCCTCAAGCAGGGCGTCGTCGCTCAGGCTCTCGAATTTGGCGCCCACTTGCGTGAGACGCGCCTCAATATCCAATTGTGGGAAATCTGGGCCAAGCAAGCTGCCCGCCATAGCGTCGACGTTTCCATTGGTGACGCGAGCCACTCCGGCATGCATATATGACGCCGAGAGCGCTGCGCCAAGGGCGCCACCCGCATCACCGGCCGCCGGTTGAATCCAGACATTGTCGAAAGCGCCATCGCGTAAGATCTTACCGTTGGCAACACAATTTAGCGCGACGCCGCCGGCGAGGCAGAGATTTTTGGATTGACTTTCGGCGGCGAGCGCGCGGGTCAGGCGGAGCGTTGCCTCGTCGATCACCACCTGCACCGAGGCGGCAAGGTCCATGTCGCGCTGGCGCACTGGGTCCTCAGCCTTGCGCGGTGGCCCATCAAAGAGCTTATCGAAACGCCTGTTGGTCATGGTCAAGCCCGTGCAATAATCGAAATAGGACTGATCGAGGCGGAACGAGCCGTCCTCCTTGAGGTCGATCACATTGTCGAGGATTGTCTGGGCGTATTTTGGCTCGCCGTAAGGTGCAAGGCCCATCACCTTATATTCGCCGCCATTGACTTCAAAGCCTGTGTAGTAAGTAAAAGCTGAGTATAGAAGACCAAGGGAATGGGGAAAATGGATTTCTTTTTGCAGCACTAGCTCACTGCCTCGACCGAGCCCGGCGCTAGTCGTCGCCCATTCGCCAACGCCGTCCATGGTGAGCGTCACCGCATCGTGGAAGGGCGAAGGATAAAACGCACTCGCTGCATGGCTCATATGGTGCTCGCAAAAGAGCAGTTGCTTTTCGACATTGAATTCCGCCGCGAACTTTTTGATTTCGTCGCACAGGATTCTCTTTTGAAACAACTTTTCTCGCAGCCATACTGGCATCGCCATCTTAAACGAGCGAAACCCCCTGGGAGCAAAAGCGACATAGGTCTCAAGTAGACGCTCGAATTTGAGAAACGGCTTGTCGTAAAACACCACATGGTCAAGATCGGTGATGCCAACCCCGCCCCGGCTTAGGCAGAAACCAATCGCCTCATGGGGAAATGCCGCGTCGTGTTTGATTCGGCTGAAGCGTTCCTCCTGAGCAGCAGCGACCACTTCACCATCTATCACCAAGCACGCCGCGCTATCGTGATAAAAGGCGGAGATACCCAAAATCCGCATCGCCGGAAGCTCAGAAAATTGCGTAGATGAAAGGTGCGACCGCCGAACCCTGAGTAAATACGATAAGCCCACCCAGGATCAGCAGGACGAGGACGATAGGCAACAGCCAGAACTTTTTGCGCGCCAACATAAATAACGTGAATTCCTTGAGAAACGACATCGCGCCTATCAGAATTGATGTTTCATGGAATTGGGGGGCGGCGGCTGCTTTTCCGTCCAGTAACTGTCGGCCTTGGCATCAAATTTGAGACCGAGTAGATCTTTTCCCATTAGTCGCAATACCGCACCGGTTGGAACGAATGCGATAGCAAAAATCATGAACATCATTACAGGACTGACGATGGTGAACAGAAAATGCCCGAGTCCCAGCCAGGCCCGATTGGCCGGCCCTAGGAGCTTCGGCGCCACTAGCCCGGTGAGCGCGAGCAGAAGGGCCGCCGCAAAAAGGGCAATCTCCGACAGCGTAAGACCGTTCGTGGCGACCCGGACACCGCCGATGATTGCCAGCGCCGTACCGACGATCAAGCCAAAATTTCGGTCCGAGCCCTTCTTGACCTTAGACTGCGCGCGAAAGCTTTCGTGAGAGGCTCGTGGGTCGCCCATAGAATTCATCAAATTATCCGTCGCCCTTCCCGCCCCAATGGCGAGACGAGACCGCGCGATCCAAACTTTAGCCGATTTAACGAAAAATTATAACCGCGCCACTTTAGCCGGAAGTTACCTAACCGCAAGGTTTTGTTACGGCATCTTCCTTATGCAGGGAGGGTCAGCACCCCAACCTGCCCCAGGGTCCAGCAATGCCAGACCATGTTGGTCAATTGGAAGCCGCGGAACTCAATAGGCTATCTACGCCACTGCTCTAGCATTTAGCACGTGAAATAGGTTGGACCTTTCGCTTAGCAGACTCTAATTCACAGACGACGGCACGTCTCTTTTTGCCTTGTGACGTTATGGGTGGAATGCTAACGGAATGCTAGTTTAAACCGAACATCCGGGGCGCGCATGAGCGAGCAGGCGGCGGGCGAAGAAACCCGCGATTACATCCGCCACATAATTCGTGACGATTTGGCCGCCGGGCGGCGAGAGACCATCGTCACGCGCTTTCCGCCAGAACCCAATGGCTATCTCCATATCGGCCACGCAAAATCCATATGCCTCAATTTCGGCATTGCGAAGGAATTCAACGGACGCTGTCACATGCGTTTCGATGACACCAACCCGATTAAAGAAGAGCATGAATATATCGAAGCGATCAAGGAGGACGTGCGCTGGCTCGGCTTCGACTGGGACAAGCACCTCTATTTCGCTTCCGACCAATTCGAGACCCTATATGCATGGGCGGAGCATTTGATTGAGTCCGGCAACGCCTATATCGACGACCTGTCACCCGAGGAAATTCGCGATTATCGCGGCACGCTCACGGAACCCGGCCGGGAGAGCCCTTTTCGCAAACGGCCGACCGAGGAAAGTCTAGATCTTTTCCGCCGTATGCGCGCTGGTGAGTTTCCCAACGGCACGCGCGTACTGCGCGCCAGGATCGATATGGCGTCGGGTAATATCAACATGCGGGATCCGGTACTTTACCGAATTATCCACGCTTCGCACCCACGCACCGGCAATTCCTGGTGCATCTATCCGACCTATGATTTCGCGCATGGCCAGTCTGACGCCATCGAGGGCGTGACCCACTCCATCTGCACTCTCGAATTCGAGGACCATCGTCCGCTTTATGATTGGCTGGTCGCTCATCTGCCGATCGAAACGGTCCCACTGCAATATGAATTCTCGCGCCTCAACCTAACCTACACGGTTTTATCCAAACGCCGGCTTATCCAGCTCGTTCAGGAGAGGCACGTTCGAGGCTGGGACGATCCCAGGCTACCGACCCTGCGCGGCCTTCGAAGACGAGGAATACCGCCGGCTGCGATACGGGATTTTGTTAGCCGCCTAGCGATATCAAAAAGCGACGGAGTTGTTGAAATTGCACTTCTCGAACACTGCGTGCGGGAGCTACTAAACAAAACGGCGTTGCGCCGCATGGCCGTGCTCAAACCGCTCAAGCTAGTGATCGAAAATTGGCCCGAAGGCAAAATTGATACGCTCGAGGCAGTTAACAACCCGGAAGATGAGACGGCGGGAACCCGGAAAATATCGTTTTCTGGCGAGCTTTATATCGAGCGGGAAGACTTCATGGAAGATCCGCCGAAAAAATTTTTCCGCCTAGCACCAGGGCGAGAAGTGCGTCTCCGCTACGCCTATTACGTCACCTGTCGGGAGGTCATCAGAAACGATGCGGGCGAAGTGGTAGAACTGCGTTGCACCTATGATCCCGAGACCCGTGGTGGGAGCTCGCCCGACGGGCGCAAGGTTAAGGCGACCCTTCATTGGGTATCAGTAGCTCACGCCATGAATGCCGAGGTTCGGCTCTACAATCATCTCTTCACTCAGGAGAATCCAGGGGTGAATGGTGATGTACTGGACGATCTTAATCCGGATTCACTAGAGGTTTTGGAAAATTGCCGCCTTGAGCCAGCATTGGCCGATGTTTCTCCAGGCCAAGCGTTGCAGTTCGAGCGCCAGGGTTATTTCTGTGCCGACGCAGATTCAACTTCCCAGGCGCAAATCTTTAACCGGACCATTTCTCTCCGGGATGTTTGGGCGAAGATTAAGAAACAGAAGTCCTAAAATTGTTTTCCGACGGTGTACAAGTTCCAACAAACAGAAAAAAGAAAATTCAAGCCTGGTGGGATGGACGTCCTGCAAACATTGAGCTCAGAGAACGGCGAGGAGACCTTAATTTTTCTTCACCAAGCTAACCCCTATCGAATGAATAATGGCTAAACGGGATCCTTCCATAGTAGAGAATTTCCGACAACAGTCTGGCCAGCGTTTCGTGCCAACTTATCATAATCTGAAGATAAAATATGAGGCTGAGAATCTTGCCCCAGGAAGCCAGGGTCCGCTGATCCTCAGCACATCCTCAATAACGCAACATTGATCGAAGATAGTCGCATTAGCCTGCGGCTTGATACACCCGGCACTTCTGCTGCCCGAGACATATCGTTTTGATTAGGTGATAGCAGTTTATGGATGAACAGATCGATTCCAACTTTCGGTTTCGATTCGACAGACCATCAGGTGCGCTTGCCGCGTCTCCGGGTCAGCGTCAGCTTTTGAACCTTCGCTATTGTCAGGTGAGTAGACAGAGATAAGAACAATTAACGCGATGACGCTAGGCCATCGTCGCGTCACTCAGAAAAAATAATTCGGTTAAATCTTTTGGGACATTGCTGTCCCTCCTCTCCAACAAGATTTCTGATTATATCATCGGCTGATAAAGCTCGCCTGGGAATAGCTATTCTTACTAGCCAATGGATGATTGACGTATGCAGGCGCAATGGTTGAGCATGTGCGCATGGACAAACCACATATTGCTCAAAAAAATCCCATTGAAGTCGACCTCACGGAAGACAAACGCTATGTCTGGTGCCGCTGCGGACGCAGCAGTCGGCAGCCATTCTGCGACCGTTCTCATGTCGGTAGCGGCTTTACTCCCGTGGTATTCCGCGCCAAGCGCAGTCAGAAATATATGCTCTGTTGCTGTAAACGGACCAAAAGGCCGCCTTATTGTGATGGCAGCCACGACATGCTCTGAGCGAAAGGGGCAACATGCTGCTTAAAGGTAAGGTGGGCATGGTGACTGGTGCGGGCGCAGGGCTCGGCCACGCCGCGGCACTGGCCATGGCACGCGAAGGCGCCGCAGTGTTGCTTGGCGACAAGGATTTTGCCACCGTTGAAAGTACTGCGGCGATAATTTGCGAAGGCGGCGGACGTGCCACCGCTTTGATGGCAAACGTCACCGAGGAAGAAGCTGTTCGGGAGATGGTAGCGCGAGCGTTTGAAGTTTATGGGCGTCTCGATTTTGCGTACAATAATGCCGGGGTTGAAAGCCCCACATGTGCCGTCGAGAATACTGACCTGGCGCTAGTTCGCTCTACTTTTGAAGTCAATTTGTTCGGCGTCCTCTCCTGCATGAAATATGAAGTTCCAGCGTTACGCGAAAACGGCGGCGGCGCGATCGTCAATGCCGCATCCGTATGGGGCCTAAACGCCGGGACAGAGCGCGCCGCCTATATTTCGGCAAAGCACGCCGTTGCCGGTCTAACCAAGACAGCTGCGCTTGAGCTGGCACAACAAAATATCCGTGTGAACGCCATCGCGCCCGGGCCGATTCTTACGCCGATGCTGCTGCGTGACTGGCAGGGAGATGCCGAAAAAGCAGCTGGTGTAGTGCCAATGGGCCGTGTCGGAGAAGCCAAAGAAGTGGCCGAGGCGGTTGTCTGGCTCTGCTCTGATCGCTCAAGCTACATCACTGGCCATGTTCTGCCGGTCGACGGCGGCATGATGTGCAAAGTGGGCTAGATCGGATCGTGATTAAATGAAATCAAAAAATGGCTCTAAGTAACCCTGTGAAACTGATCAATATTTAATAATTAGAGCAGATTGACGCGACTTGTTGGTTCACGAGGCCATTTCGAAAAACAACGACCTGATTTAGGGTTCTCACCAGTTTCCGAGCTAAATTATGCTGTGTTTTTAATCAGGCTTCGGCCAATGCGCACGAGACATCCGGTTCAAGCAACTCGGTCACTTTAGGCGACCTTCGCTTGAAATAGCAGTCCCGGATGGTTGCGTAGATCTGGTTTAATCTATCGTTTGAAATAGGAATGAAGGATGTATCGGAAGAGATACGCACCAAAACAAATTATCAGGATGCTACGCGAGGTGGCTGTCTGACTATCACAAGGAAAGACGACGGATGAGATGTGTCGTCGACTGGACGCATCGGAACAGAGCGACTATTGCTAGCGCTGGGAGTATCTTGGCCTGAAGTTTGACCAAGCGTGGCACCTGAAGGAGCCTGATAAGGAGAATACCCGTATGCGCAAGACAGCCTCATGCGTTACGCCCGAAAACCTTGATCCTGCATCCGTCCAGAGGAAACTTCTAACTCCTTCGCGTCACCGACTTATTGGTTAAGCGTATTCTTCAAGAGCTGGCTCTTTCTAAATACTGGCTCGGTCTCTCAGCCACCGAGCCAATGCTCACCAATCGCTCCACCCGTTCCCGAAACCGGGTCGGTGATAGGCAAGATCGTGCTGACGATACTAGCCTTGATTGCAGAAAGCTCGTTCTCACCGATATGCTTAATCACCAGCTCGGCAGCGTCGGGATCAACCGCGGCGATCGCGGCATCTTCGACCGATAGAACGCAACAATCGGGCACCTGGCCGTGGGGATAAGCGCCGACCGCGGAATAGCCCGGCGCATCGTCGATCCGACGATGAACTACTCCGGCCGGTATGACTACCGCGTCTCCTGCGCTCACTTCGACCACCATTCCGTCCGGCCCGCCAAACTCAAGCACTGCGCCGCCACGCGCAACACCGACAACCTCATGCGCCCTGGAATGATAATGGTGGAAAGGAAAGGTACCGTCGCGAAAACCGTCAGCCCATTGATTGCCCCAGAAGATTTCCTCCAACACACCTTCTGGCTCCTTATCGCCAAACTCGGCGATACTCTTATAAACGATAAGAGGCAGCGTTTCGTTATTGGGCGAATTACCCACTCCCTTGAGAAGATGATGCTTGTATGAATCTTTGGACATGTGGCTCCCTTCCACAATATGCAACACACAGTCACAAAACTATAAACGCCGCCACAGCCCCACTGCAAGCGATCTCGGCCAGTCTCTTCCGTTTAAATTCATGATGCTGTTGCGCGACCACTAAGGACCGCAAGGCAGAATGCTCGCGTCGATACTTTCCTCAACGGATTTGTAGCGGGTTTTTACTATCAGTGAGCTCTGTGCGCGGGCATCGAAACGAGCCAATCGTTGAAGCTGTTTGAACTGATCGACTTTGCTTTGAAAGAAATAACCCTGTTCCGCGCCGCCGACACCTTTTGGCACGCTACAAACTAGTACACCCGCCAACCGAACATTTGAACCGAGCGCAGCCTAATTGAGTTACTTTCCTGGCGCTCAAGGCTATTCGTTGGAATGGCTCTCTTCACCTCTATTTGTTCAATTGATTAGCATTGTTCTCTCCAGCGAGGCACAGGGACCGATTCCGGCGAGACGGTTTTTGCCGATTCTGGGGACTCCAAAAAATTATAATTTCCAAACAAAACCTGGTGCCGCCGGGGTGGATCGAACACCCGCCCTCGCCCTTACCAAGGGCGCGCTCTACCACTGAGCTACGGCGGCGAATAACTGCCGGGAACATGGCATATTGGTCGCACAGCGGCAACATTCCCCGCGGCGAGCGTGACTATCCAACGTTTATAGGCGAAATCTAAACGCTACAGTCCGGGCCCACTCAGTCAGTTGCCAACACAGTCAGGTAAAAGACCCGCCGCAGCAGGTCGAAGCCAACTTTTGGGATCAGGCAGACCAATAACACTCAGTGCGCCGCTGCGAGAAGCAGGTCGATATAGTCTTGTATTCTTCAATGGTCCTATCTGCGAGCAGACAGGTAACGAGAAAATTATCTTCTTCCTGGTCGCCTTCTTGACTGTTGAAACTGTGCCCGATGAGATAGATCGGAAGCCGGTATGCAAAAATTGACTGGAATGACGGCGATAACCCTCAGACCATCAATTTCAGCACGTTTGCACAAACGGTTACCCGAATTTAGTTTCAGTGCTTGTGTCGCTCGTCTATGTCCCACAAAAATTCAGCGCGGGAGACGCATGCAAGGGTGTCAATTTACTAAACAAGTGTTAAATCCACAAACGTGACAAGAAATAGTGAGAAAGACGGTAAGAAGCGCCCGGACATAACGGCGGCGCGTGCAGAAAAACAGAGAGCCCGGCGAGCGCGACTCGCCGAGGCGTTGCGTGCGAACTTGCGCAAGCGCAAAAAGCAGCGCTCCGCTCCGAGTAAAGCATGCGAGACGGGCGACGAGTAATTAGGCCATGGCTACTTTAATAACGCTCTGGATCACAGAATGTCGCTTGACAGTAAAAAGCAACGTGCTGCACGCAGTGCTATTCGTGGGTGTACCAAAAACGAACACTACTATTATGCGAACGCATCTGTTTCGGGAGCTCCCCGACATTCTCTACCACAGCATATAAGGCGGGCTGGTGGATCCGGATTACTTCATTAGCGAGTAGATTGGCCAGCTGATCTTCAATATCAAGCAGTGCAATATGGATTGTGTTGTGGATGCATCCCCGGTTATTGATTTGACCAATACCCGATATAGCACGGACAAACACCGCACCTTTAATTAGTCGAATGAGTGTACGCTGGTATTTACTGGACCCAACCCGATGAAGAAATTGCGCTGCTGTCAGGCCATATTCGACCGCATCGGCGCCATTTATTGATTTGCCCACGAGATGGATTGGACTTTCTGGAAAGTATATTTTCTGTGCTCTAACGCCCCCCAGAATTTCAAAATGGACCAATTAAGGCTGCAATCATGGGCACCAATTTTCGATAAATGGGTGGACATTAATTTTCGCTATTTCTATGAAGCGCTGCTCGACTACTTCAAAATTCAAGCGATGATCGATGGATATTGCGAATGTGTCGGCAGCAACGATCTCCTGAGCTAAACTTTTAAAAAAGTTCTTCCTGATCAGGAGGCGATAATGGAGCGGTTTTGCGCCTTTGTTGGGGCAGCCGTCGACCGAGAATTATTTACTACCGTGCTTCACGACAAAGAAAATCCACGCGCCACCGCTTGTTAGCCAACCACACCTGGCCTATCTTTGCCGCGCAATCACCTAAGACAAGCGAACGACGAGACAGACCAGCGAACCGAGGCTAGGTATGGATAAGATTCGCATCCGAGGCGGGCGGCCGCTGCACGGTGAGGTAGAGATTTCAGGCGCCAAGAACGCGGCGCTACCGCTGATGGTCGCCGCTCTCCTCACGTCGGAGCGGGTCACGCTCACGCGCGTGCCACAACTCGCGGATATCGATACGATGAGCAAGCTCCTCGCGGAGCTCGGCGTGTATATCGAAAGCCCCGTCGACGATTCGCATACCCTCGTTCTCGATGCCGGAGATGTTTCAAACACCACCGCGCCTTACGATCTAGTGCGCCGCATGCGCGCCTCTATTCTCGTCCTCGGACCGCTTCTGGCGCGCTTTCACGAGGCTGCCGTTTCCCTCCCGGGTGGCTGCGCCATTGGCACAAGGCCGGTTGATCTCCATCTCGCGGGCCTAGAACAGCTCGGCGCGCGCATTGATCTGGAAGACGGCTATATCCGCGCCACCGCGCCGGGTGGTCTAAAGGGTAACGAAATTCATCTCGATATTCCCTCTGTCGGTGCGACTGAGAACCTCATGATGGCGGCGGCCTTAGCACATGGCGAGACCGTGCTGCACAATGCCGCAAGAGAGCCCGAGATCGCCGATCTTAGCCATCTCCTAGCTTCCATGGGAGCCAAAATCGAGGGCGAAGGCAGCGACCGACTAATCATCCGTGGCCGACCCGAACTTGCCGGTACCAGCCACCGCATCATGGCCGACCGAATCGAGGCCGGCACCTACGCCATCGCTGCCGCGATCACCGGCGGTGGCGTGGAACTGTTGGGTGTGCGTGGGTCCCATCTGGAGATGCCAATCGCCTGCTTGCGCCAAGCCGGCGTCAACGTGGAGGAGACACCCAAAAGCCTCCATATTGCCTCCGGCGGGCGGCCGCTGCCCGTCAATCTAACCACCAAACCCTATCCCGGTTTCCCGACCGATCTCCAGGCCCAGGTCATGGTACTCCTAGCACTGGCCAACGGCGCATCACGCATCAGCGAGACGATCTTCGAGAACCGCTTCATGCATGTGCCCGAGCTCGCCCGCATGGGCGCTGATATCTCGGTCCACGCAGCAAGCGCCCTTGTGCAGGGAGTACCCAGTCTACGCGGCGCGCCTGTGATGGCGACCGATCTGCGCGCCTCGTCTTGTCTCGTGCTTGCCGGCCTGGCGGCCAAAGGAGAAACGGTGATCAGCCGGGTCTATCACCTAGACCGCGGCTATGAGCGGATCGAGGCCAAGCTCGCGGCGCTCGGCGCTGATATCGAGCGGATCTCTTCATGAACGGCTTCAAAGCACTCAAGTTGCGCGCCGATGACGACGAAGATCTCGCCGTCATCGCCGCCTGTCTGCATGGCGCCATCTGTTGCCTCGGCGAGATGGCCTATGATCGGGAGGTGCGCCGCTTTGCGGCCATCCTAGTACGCCCACTCTGGGAATTGGCCCCCAAGCCGGAAAAGCAGGGGCTCGCTCGCATGCGTGCCGGCCTCCATTTTGATCATGTCGCCGCGGTACGCTACCGCCGGTTCGACCGACAAAGTTGGGATGAACTACTGAACCTTGTCTCCATCGTCTCCGCTCCGATTTCCAAACGCTTCGGTATTATACTGTCGTTCCAGGGCGGCAGCGAAGTGTTTCTCGAGGTGGATCGCCTGAACGGTCATTTACAAGACTTGGATGCGGAACGGAGAGAAGAATAAAGAATAGGTCATGAATTCGAGGGAAGTCTGCTCGAAGGGGGACATGTGCCGGCTCGCCGAGGAACACGGTGCCAGGAACGTCACCATCGCGCAGACAGACACAAACAGACTCTTGCGCGAAAAATATGTCTCGCGCGATAAGTTTCTCTCCGGTATGCAATAGCTGATGTCTAAACTTCTCCTTATGCTCGGGCCCAATATCAACAACTTCAAGTGCTGGGTGTCGGACATCTTCGCCCCCATCGCCGTCACCCGGGACTATGAAATCCTTGCGCGTCATCCTTGGCGCCGCCCGCGACCAACAGGACTGCGAATTTTGCGCCAAAGTCACAGACCTTGAGCTCAGACGCCTCTTCGATCTGGCGTGATCAAAAAGAAATAGCGACAAACCAGGTGAAGACCAGTATATCCCCGTCAAAAATTATTCATCGCTTATTACAAGACCATGCCAAACGAGCTTATCTTCGCTATTCCCAAAGGGCGCATTCTCAAGGAGGCTGCACCGCTGTTGGTGCATGCCGGAATCGAGCCGGAAGATGCGTTCTTCGACGAGGGCGCACGCAAGCTCAGATTTGAGACCAATATCCCCGGCCTCGCCATCATTCGCGTCCGCTCCTTCGACGTCGCCACCTTCGTCGCCTTCGGCGCGGCGCAACTAGGCATTTGCGGCTCGGACGTGCTGATGGAATTCGATTACCGCGAGATTTACGCGCCACTAGACCTCGAAATCGGCCATTGCCGCATGGCGGTGGCCGAGCCAACGCAATTGGCCTCCCAGGACGATCCATCGCGATGGAGCCATGTCCGTGTGGCAACGAAATATCCCCGCGTCACAAGACGCTATTTCGCGGCACGCGGCGTGCAAGCGGAATGCATTAAGCTCAATGGCGCAATGGAGCTCGCGCCCGGCCTTGGCCTCTGCCGCCGGGTAGTTGATCTCGTCCATTCTGGTGCAACGCTCAAAGCAAACGACCTCGTCGAGATCGAGCATATTGCTGATGTCACCTCCCGCCTGACGGTAAACCGCGCCGCGCTTAAGACCCGAGCCGAGGAGATTCAAGATTTGGTGCAGAGGTTCCGGGAGGCAGTGAATGGCGCGTCTTCTGAATAGTGCTGAGACCGGCTTTGAGGCCGCCCTCGTCGGCATTCTGGTCGAACGCTCGGAAAGTAATCGCGCAAACACCGCCACGGTGGCGGAAATCATCGCCAGTGTGCGGGCACGCGGCGATCAAGCGCTGGTCGACTATACCGCGCGCTTTGACGGCCTCGAGCTGGACGTTGCCGGCCTCAGGCTTGATGCCGACGCCATTGCAAAAGTAGCGGAAAATTGCCCCGCCGAAACGCGCACGGCACTTACCTGCGCCGCCGCCCGCATCGAGGATTTTCATTACCGCCAACTGCCCGCGGATCTGGAATATCGCGACTCGACTGGCGTGCGCCTGGGCTTACGTTGGGGCGCGCTTGATGCCGCTGGACTCTATATTCCGGGCGGTACCGCTGCCTATCCGAGCTCGGTGCTGATGAACGCCCTACCCGCCAAGGTCGCAGGTGTGGCACGCATCGCCATGACCGTCCCGACTCCGGGAGGCGTGCTCAATCCCGCGGTGATGGCGGCGGCCGAGATATGCGGCATTAAGGAGATTTACCGCGTTGGCGGCGCCCAGGCGGTGGCAGCGCTGGCATACGGCACAACAAGTATTGCAGCCGTCGACAAGATCGTCGGACCGGGCAATGAATGGGTCGCTGAGGCCAAGCGCCAGGTGTTTGGCAAAGTCGGCATCGACATGATCGCTGGCCCATCGGAAATCCTCGTGGTAGCGGACGCCGACAACAACCCGGCCTGGATCGCCGCCGATCTTCTGTCACAAGCCGAGCACGATACTGCCGCGCAGGCGATCCTCATAACCGACGATGTGCGTTTCGCAGAGGATGTGGCAACGGCTGTGACGCGGACGCTCCAAACCCTGCCCCGGGCCGAAATCGCTGGCAAAAGCTGGCGGACTCACGGCGCCATCATCACCGTGGCGAGCCTCGACGAGGCGCCAGCGTTGGTGGACCGCATCGCGCCTGAGCATTTGGAATTGGCGATCGCCGAGCCGGAGGCACTGTTTGCCCGAATACGCCACGCCGGCGCGGTCTTTTTCGGCCGTCACACCCCGGAAGCGGTGGGCGATTACATCGCCGGGCCGAATCACGTGCTTCCAACCTCGGGTAGTGCGCGCTTCTCTTCAGGCCTTTCGGTTCTCGACTTCCTGAAGCGTACAAGCTATGCCGCGTGCGACGGCGCGGCGCTGGCTAAAATCGGACCCTCCGCCCTTACCCTGGCCAAGGCCGAGGGGCTTGCTGCCCATGCGCTCTCGCTAGCGGTCCGCCTCGAAGCAGATAATCGGAAAAAGTAGGCATTTATACACTAGATTAGATGCCTATTTCATGAATTTGATGGTTTCCGCTTGTTGCAGCAGCGCGTGGACCGGAACCATGATGCTGACGATGATACCAAGGTGCTATCCACTACCACAGAAGGATTATGGATTGTGCGTTTGTGCTCATCTGTTTCATAGCGGTCTTGATACTGTATTCGGGAGCTTTAGGTGATCACCTGCCTGGTCAGCGAAAGCGGCACTGGAATGTGCGTGGACTTGCCTCCGACGTCGACCAGCCCGCCCACGATATCGCGCTCCCAAATAATACTACTCACAATAGCTTGTGCGTTGATCAACACCGATACGCCGGTGCAGTTTTCCAACAATAAGGTCGAGGCCTCGGCGATAGTTAAGCCCACGAAACCATCACCACGTCGCGGCTCTTCAATTGTAAAATCCTTTCAACTTTCATCATTCGGCCTCTTGGCCTTCCGTTTCGTTGCTCCATCCAGAGAAATAAGTGTGCCACCGGAGGGTTAAGGAACGATTAAAAGGAGAAAAAAATATTTACTCGCCTGCAAATTCGAGCATCTCAGCAAACCACCAGGAATCATTTATAAGCACGCCGCTTGACATTCCTCCATCAATGACCTGGATTCCAAACTAATAACTATCACCTGGCGATGGCTCACAATGGGAGAGTAGAAAATGGCTGCAGGATGCGTCCATATAAATGGCGAGTTTGTCGAGCTCGTTGACGCCAAGATTTCGATTTTCGATACTGGATTTCTCCATTCCGACGTGGTCTATGACGTCACTACCTCTTGGGACGGCTATATTTTTAAGCTCGACGAACACCTTGCGCGCTTCAAGGCGAGCTGCGACGGGTTTCACCTGACCAATCCTTATACCGATGAAGAAACCGCGAAACTTCTGGCTGAATGCACCGTGCGCGCAGAATGCGAGAATGGCGGCTTCATCCACATGCATGTAACGCGTGGCGAATATCCCGAGGACTCGCGTGACCCGCGTCTCTGCGAAAACCAGTTCGCCTGCTATGTAGTGCCCTATGTGTGGCTGTGGGGCGAGGAGAAAAGCAAGAACGGCGTCAATATCCACGTGGCCGATATAGAGCGCATCTCGTCAAAGGCGGTAGATGCGCGCTTCAAGAACTTTCATTGGGGCGACCTCATCCAGGCACAATACCAGGCTTATGAGGCCGGACGCGACGATGCAGTGCTGCTTGCTGGCGACCGCAATCTAGCCGAGGGCCCGGGCTACAATATCTGGGTGGTAAAGAACGGCGTCTGCGCTACACCCGACGCTAACTGCCTCTTGGGCATGTCGCGTAAATCAGTGATTGAGCTGTGCGAGTTGGAGGGTATTCCATGCGAAGAACGTAAGGTCCATCCGGATGAACTACGCGAGGCAGACGAAGCCTTTGCCACCTCCTCGGCTGGCGGCGTAATGCCGGTCACCGCGATCGACGACAAACCGCTCGGCAATGGTGCCCCGGGTATGATCACCTCGCAACTGATCGACAGCTATTGGCGCCAACGCGAAGAAGGCTGGTGCGGCACAAAAATCAGCGATCTCGCACACTAAAGGAGTCGCTAGTCTCTATACCCTGGGGAAAGCAGGATTAGAGAGAAAGGGCGTGCCAAGCGCACGCCGGTCGAGGACCTTTCCGATGTCTATCACGACAACGTCGAGGCGTTCGGTATGCCCGAAGTGGTGATGACGGACCAAGGCGCGGACGATTACGCTATCTGCACGTTACCCCTTGACGTCTTCGCGGCCGGCACCATCGTTTTAGGCCAACGCTGTCGGAGGACTACGGATAGAACATCGCCAAACTCGGCTTCGGCAGCACAACCATGATCGGGTACAAATTCGAAGAGGCGTTCGACCATTGATCAATCTAGTTACGTTTTTTCAGCTGTGCCGCCACCTCTCCTAACCCTCCGCGATATCCACATCCGCTTCGGTGCGGAGCCGTTACTCGACGGCGCAGAGCTGTTCATCTCGGCGGGGGAACGGCTATGCCTGGTGGGTCGCAATGGCTGCGGTAAGTCAACCTTGCTCAAGATCGCCGCTGGGGCAGTGGTGCCGGATGCCGGCGAACGTGTCTTGCAGCCTGGCGCAACGCTGCGATATTTGCCCCAGGAGCCTGACCTTAGCGCCTTCGCCACAACCCTTGCCGCGGCCGAAGACGGACTTGGACCGGGCGACGACCCGCATCGGGTGAAAGCATTGCTGACTCATCTCGGTCTTGATGGCGAGAAAGCGCCCGCGTATCTTTCCGGCGGGGAAGCACGGCGCGTGGCGCTCGTCCGGGCGCTCGCACCAGAGCCAGATATCTTACTGCTAGATGAACCGACCAACCATCTCGATCTGCCCGCCATCGAATTTCTGGAGCGCGAACTCGTAGCCCTGCACTCCTCCCTAGTGATGGTAAGCCACGATCGGCGCTTTCTAGAAAATTTGTCACGCGCGACTGTATGGCTCGCCGATGGTATCACGCGTCGTCTCGACAGGGGGTTCGCAGACTTCGAGCCATGGCGCGACGATTTCATCGAGCACCGTAAAGTCGAACGACACAAGCTCAAGCGCAAGATTGCGGCGGAGAACTCATGGCTGCACAAGGGCGTCACCGCGCGCCGTAGGCGAAACATGGGACGGCTGCGGGCGCTCATTGAACTGCGCAAAAAACAGAGCAATCAACGCTCTATGCCGGGGAATGTAAATATGACAGTGAGCGAGGTAGAAATTTCCAGCAAGCTCTTGCTTGAGGCCAAAAATATCAGCAAATCCTTCACCGGAACGACGTTGGTTGACGATCTCTCGGTCCGTGTGTCGCGTGGGGCGCGGATCGGCATTGTCGGGCCGAACGGCGCCGGCAAGACCACGCTCCTCAATCTCATGACCGGTGCGTTAACGCCGGATTCCGGAATCCTCCGCCACGGCCACAATCTCCACATGGTCACTCTCGACCAGAAGCGCCAGCAACTCAACATCCATGCCACCCTGCAGGAAGCGTTGACCGGCGGCGGCGAGACAATAATGGTCAATGGTCAGAAGCGACACGTGGTCGGCTATATGAAGGATTTTCTCTTTCTACCGGAACAGGCCCGCACCCCAGTTAGCGTGCTTTCCGGCGGAGAGCGCGGGCGGTTGATGTTAGCTAGTGCCCTAGCACGCCCATCAAACCTTTTAGTGCTCGACGAGCCGACCAACGATCTCGACCTGGAGACGCTTGATCTTCTGCAGGAAACGCTTGCTGATTACCGTGGTACCGTGCTGCTGGTAAGCCATGATCGCGATTTTCTCGACCGCGTCGCAACCTCGGTTATCGCCTGGGAAGGTGGCGGCAAGTGGATCGAATATTCCGGTGGCTATTCCGACATGATGCGCCAGCGCGTCAGCGTACCGCCAGGCAGCGCCGCAATGCGCAAGACCAAACGGCGGCCGAACGAGCGCGAATCAAGATTTGCAGCTAAGAGCAGTAGCAAGCTCTCCTACAAGGATAAATATGCGCTTGAGCAATTGCCCGGGCGAATCGCGATGCTGGAAAACGAAATCGCGGCACAAAATGTCATTCTCGCAGATAACGGTCTGTTCGCGCGCGACCCCGAAACGTTCAAGGCGGTCGCTCACGCACTCGCACAAACCGAGGCTGCGCTCACAGAAGCAGAAGATCAATGGCTGGAATTGGAATTGGCGCGCGAAAAGGGCGAGCAAAAGTGGAGCCGTTCAACCTGATGTCGCCACTTTCATAGTGCCTAATTCGAAATCACTCAGCATTGAAATAAGCTCGTTGCTGAAAGCTTCGACGTAACGGACTACCTAAAGACTGCGAGCAGATGCTCAAGCTCTTGGCCCACCTTGCGACCTAACGGATATAGGAACCGCCCGTGACATCCACGGTGATGCCGGTCGCGTGGCGTGCGCGGCCGGAGGAGAGAAAGGTGATGATTTCAGCGACATCCCCTGGCGGGGTCAATTCCCCGAGCGGGATATCGAGCTTGGCCGCCTCCAGTACTTCAGGTGGCGCGCCTTGCACCGCCATTTCCGTTGCGCACCAGCCGGGTGATACCGAATAGGCGAGCACGTCGTCCTTACCGAAGGCGCGCGAGATGGTACGGGTCAGCGCTCCGAGTCCGCCCTTGGTCGCGGCATAATGGCAAAATTCCGGCAGTTCGCCGCGATAAGCGCCGCGACTGGTCACGTTGACGATAATTCCACCGCCGCCGCGTCTGCGGTAATGGCGAATAGCGGCACGGCAGAGGTCAGCCGGCACTTGAAGATTGATCTGCAGCGTCCGC
>CAZUXZ010000005.1:0-8185 GCA_964624055.1 uncultured Rhizobiaceae bacterium
CAACCTTGCTGATCTAATGGACGCACTCAGTATCAGCGGCGCGAGACAACTAACAACTGAGAAATTCTCCCTCAAATCCGAAGTCGCTCTGTCACCGAGCGGCATTAATTTTGACGAATTCCAATTTCGTATTGGCGAGACCCAGGCAAGCGGCACCATCGCCTATGACATGGAAACGCCAGTGCAATTGGAAGCCACACTCGCTATCAACCGTCTGGATCTTGACAAGATCGCCGAGAACAGTGCGGCGTGGAAAAATGATAGGGATGACGACCCGGCAGCCACTGGTGACAACGGAGATAGTTGGGATAACGACGACAGCCTCACCGATGCGACGAAGGACGAGGCCGAAATTGGCGATTATCTCGCCATGCTGCCGGACAATATCGCTGCAACACTCGACCTCGCAGTGCAGACCTTGCGTTATCGGGGCGGCGTGGTGCAGCAGGCGAATGTGGTGGTCTCGCTTGATGACGGCTTCATCACCGTGCAACAAGCCTCAGCACTCCTGCCTGGCGGCAGCAATGCTGCCCTGTTTGGCCAATTGTCACCAGGCAAAGATGGTCCGCATTTCGATGGTCAGGTAGAGATAGTGTCCCATGATGTGCGCGCCCTCATCTCCTGGCTCGACCTGGCGGAACTGAACAGTATCCCTAGCGACCGGCTGCGCCGCTTCAGCTTGGCTGCGGCGATCAGTGTCGCCGAACAAGGTGGCGAGCTGTCAGAGCTCGACCTAACAATCGACGCATCGCACATCAAGGGCTTCGCCAATTTTGCTTTTGGCGCACGCAATAGCGTCGACGCCAATCTTCACCTCGACCAGCTCAACGCCGACGCCTATCTTGACACCGACTATGCACCCAGCGGAGCCACCAGCGGCAGTAGCGAAACCGACGTGGCAGATGAAGCTGACGGTCCGACGCTGACAGAAAGCGGCCCAGGCGTCCTCGATAACCTCGAAGCCAAGTTGAATCTCACAGCAGAGCGTCTCAGCTATGGCGGAGCGATTCTCTCCGGCGTTTCGCTCCAAGCTGGGTTCCGGGACAAGGTGCTGACCGTCGAGACGCTCGACGTAGCCGATCTCTCAGGCGCCAAGCTGGCACTGAACGGCGAAATCAGCGACCTCACCGGCAAAGCAAATGTCAATCTCGCTTTCGACGCTCAGGCCGAATCGATTCTCGGCCTCATCCGTGTTGCCGGCATCGCGCCCAGCTTCCGCGCCGACAATTTCGGCGCTGTCCATTTCTCTGGCACGCTCTCCGGCGGGCGCGAGGCGGTCAAACTAAATGCCCGACTCAAAACCCGTCCGGCTAAGATCTCGCTGATCGGTAGCATCAATGATCCGATCGCTAACGCGACATTCAATCTCGGCCTCGAGGTGCGCGCCCCGGATGCGGCCGAACTGCTGCGAGCGGCCGATATTGTACCATCCAAGCTAATAAACCGCCTCGGCCCACTTGCCATCGATGGTGGCCTCGATGGCGGGCTTGAGGCGCTCAATATAAGCCTCTCTACGCGCGCCGCCAGCAATCATTTAAAAGTTGTCGGCAATCTCACCGATTTCTCTAGCGCTGGGCGCTACAATCTCACCTTCGACCTAACTAATCCTAGCTTCGCCGCCCTTTCGGAATTACTGAGCAGCGAGCCCTATAATGGTGCAGAAGTCGGCGAAGTGCGTATCAAGGGCCGCCTAACCGGCGACGACGCGGCAGCAAAGCTGTCCGATCTCAGCCTTGCTCTTGGCAATACGCGAATTTCTGGCAATGCCGATGTAGTGCTGGACGGACCACTGCCGTTGCTCAACGCCAATCTCGATGCCGGCTTGCTCAATGCAGGGCTCTTCATCGGTGGCGCCATGACCGGCGAGGACGCAGCCCGCTCGGATGGCGGTGCATCTTCGGTTGACGACAGTGCTTCCAAGAGCACTCACCAGCCACGACGGGCAGCGGCGGAGCGCTGGTCGAACGAACCCTTCGATCTAGCGCCCCTGGCAGAGTTCGAGGCATATTTTTCCATCCTTGCCGATGGGATTCTTGTCGGCAGCTATCGCTTCGATCAGGCGAAGTTAAATTTCCGTGTAACCGGTGGGGCTCTGGAAATCGATTCCTTAAGTGGGCACATTTTTGATGGTTTAATTGAGGCCCAGGGTCGCATTGCTGACACCGCGCCGCCACAAGCCAACCTTGCCTTCAAGTTCTATAATATCGACCTGGCAGCGGCACTGCGTGAAGTAGGCAATATCGACGCCGTCACCGGGCGTGCCACCATCGACGGCCGCTTCACCAGCGATGGTTATAGTGAGGAAGATATGGTGCGCGCGCTTCAAGGCGCTGCAACGTTCAACGTCGAGAATGGCACGATCGAGGGGCTTGATCTGCGCACTTTCAGCAACCAACTTGGTGATCTCCACGCCTCCACTGACTTTCTCCGCCTCGCTGGCGAGGGGTTGTCGGACGGCGCCACCAGACTTGATTCCCTCAACGGCACGATCCAGATCATGGCCGGGTTGGCGATTACCAACGACTTTACTCTCCTCACCGATGCAGGACGAGGAACGGTGCGCGGCAACGCAGATCTGCCGAGCGGACAGCTCGACCTCACCGCTCTCTTTCACCTGACCGACCACCCCAAAGCGCCACCCGTCGGCGTGCGCATAACGGGCTTAATCAGCAGACCCGCGCGCGAGCTACTGCTCACCGATATGCAAGCGCATATCGCCAAGACCGCTATGGGTAATGTCGTGCTGCCCAAACTGCGCGAGGGCGCCAAAGCCGAGCCAGGCTCGCTCGAAGACACAGTCGTGCGCAGCATCTTGGGCGATCCCGACAATAGCGCACTCAGCCAGACCGCAACGCCATCGTCAGTTGATTCCAAACCCGCGCTGATGCCACAACAGGGCGCCGACGAAAGCACTAACCTCGCACCACAACGGAGCGAGCGAGAGCCTGAACCAATATCCGTCCAAGTGCCAGCGCCGTCTCTTGAACCAGTACCCGAACGCGGCGAAAGCGACCCGCTTTCGCCGCAAGAGATCCTGAAGGGCGTCTTCGATATCCTGAACGATTAGACCTGAATAGCCCATTTCTCGTGGGGGGAGCAAACAAAGCACGCTATAAATCCGCCCCATGATAATTCACATTGAGGCTCCGCAAGACCACTCCACCATTCGGCACACTGTCGCTGCCAACACACGCTCCGGGTCTTAGCCGATGCGCGTAAGGCTTTTGGAAAGATTGGGCTCACTGCTGGCAGGTTTACCTTCGGCGAACCACAGAAGATAGGTCTCCACCGTATAGGCGTCGCCCCAGCCTCCCCGGCAACCGAGCAGAGCGGCCTAGTTGGCGAAGGGCAGATCCGTCAGGGGATAGGGCGCCGGCAGTCCGGGTGCAAGGCCATAAGTCACGGCCCGGCGCTCCAGATCACGCCACATGCAGACAGTCTTAACCAGTTTATCCTTAAAAGTAATATTGTTCTGCTCGATCATCACCGTCGGTACATTAAACGGTCGCTAATTGCATGCGGCGTAACTGTTTTCGGCATATTCTCAGAGGTGCATGATCTTAAGATAGCTAAAGTTGCTTCCCATCAAGTACCAGAAATAGATGGGTGCCATAAAAATCTATTCCCCCTGGTGATTAGCCCGCCCCCCCCTACGACGGAGAGAAAGGCGTAATTGAGACAACCAAGACCGCAGCTTGTAGCTCAAGACGCCGCCCGCAATTCGTTTAATACAAATATCCTAAGCGCACTCGACAAATTTCCCAACCGCGTCCGGTCAACCTCAGTTACCAGCGCGCTTAGCGTCAAGCCGCGCATCGCTGCGATTTTCTTCAAGGCACTCCAAAACTCCGGCTCAAGCGAGACTGAAGTGCGGTGGCCGTCTATCGCGACCGAGTATTTGCCAATCGCCCGGACCATGTGACGGCTACTTTCTCGGCCCGACCATTTTATCCGGGTTAACCCATTTATCGAACTCTCCTTCGTTCAGGAGGCCGAGTACGAGTGCAGCTTCCTTTAGGGTCGTGCCCTCGGAGTGGGCTTTCTTAGCGACCTTGGCGGCGTTATCATAGCCGATGTGGGGGTTCAGCGCCGTAACCAGCATAAGGGATTCGTGAAGGAGCTGTTGAATGCGAGCGTGGTTGGGCTCGATGCCCCTAATGCAATTGGCCTCAAAGCTACGCACACCGTCGGCAATTAGGCGGATCGACTGCAGAAGATTGTAGATCATCACCGGTTTGAACACATTTAGCTCAAAATGGCCTTGTGAGCCGGAGATGGTAATCGCCGTGTGATTGCCCATGACCTGCGCACAGACCATAGTGAGCGCCTCAGACTGAGTCGGGTTGACCTTTCCGGGCATAATCGACGAGCCGGGCTCGTTGACCGGCAAGTTGAGCTCACCAATACCGCAGCGCGGACCGGAGCCAAGCAAGCGGATATCATTCGCGATTTTCATCAGACTGGCAGCGATGGTATTTAGCGCGCCCGACATCTCGACCACCGCGTCATGCGCGGCAAGGGCCTCAAACTTATTCTCTGCCGTCTTGAAGGGGAGCTCGGTGAGATTCGCGACCTCGGCCGCAAAGACCTTGTCGAAGCCAGCCGTTGAATTGAGCCCGGTACCGACCGCTGTGCCACCCTGCGCGAGCTGGCAGAGCCGGCGAAGCGCCGCCTTAATGCGCTGCTCGCCATATTTTACCTGGGTCGCATAGCCGGAAAACTCCTGACCAAGGGTCAGCGGCGTCGCGTCCTGTAGATGGGTGCGGCCAATCTTAACGACAGACTTAAACGCCTTCGCCTTGGCCTCCAGCGCCGCACGCAGCTTGGCGAGGGCCGGCCGCAACTCGTGGCAAATCTGCTCAACGGCAGCAATATGCATGGCGGTGGGGAAGGTATCGTTGGAGGACTGGCCGCAATTGACGTGAGCGTTGGGGTGGACCGGGGTCTTCATGCCCATCGGCTGTTTGAGAATTTCGGCGGCGCGGTTGGCGATAACTTCGTTGGCGTTCATGTTGGATTGCGTGCCCGAACCGGTTTGCCACACGACAAGGGGAAAATGTGCGTCGAGGACGCCTTCCATCACCTCACGCGCAGCCTGTTGCAGCGCCTTGTTGATGCCCTTAGGTAAATCACCCTGTCGGGCATTAACCCTAGCTGCGGCCAGTTTGACGATGCCAAGTGCGCGCACCAATGGCGCCGGCATGCGCTCGCCACCGATCTTGAAATTCTGCAGGCTACGCTGGGTCTGCGCGCCCCAATACATCTCCGCCGGCACCTTGATCTCACCGATTGAATCGCTTTCCATCCGCATTTTCATCGCCTTCTTCACCGCCTTGACCATAGGTCTCGCCGCCCCCTCGTCGATTTCGGAATTCGCGCGTTTCATAGCACAGGGCGGGGGGCCTGTGTCTTATATGTCTGTTATGCCGAGAGTGTCACAATACTGGCGCAACCCGTTAACCTTCGTTAGAAATAACATCTCGGCAATCCACACATCTCGAGAGTTCGCAGCTATTGCCATTTATGCTTCTAACTTCTGAATAACTAATTTTTTGACTCGGCACACTACCTGACCACTAATTCAAATGTATTTCTTGAAGCTTCCCCCCTCTGCGCTCTCCCCGGCGTCCTTTTCGATGGTTTGGTTGCCCTCCGGCAGGAGACTACTCGACCTAACTACCGTCACCCTTGCTGATTTCAGAACCCCAACCATTAGTTCAAAGGTCTTATTTCATTCGCATTCAAGATCCAGATTGACGTCAAATCCTGCAAATAAGGTTCTAGTGAAATGGAAGAGACTGCTGGGAACCAGGTAATTGTTGCCCAAAACCTCCGGGAAGCATTGTCTGTTCTGGACAATGCGGAATTGGGTGCTATTCCGGTTGCCGGCGGTACGTGGGTTATGCGCGCTCCAATCAGAAAAGAAAAAACTGCTCAATCATTTCTCTCTCTACATGCTATCGAGGAACTCAAAGGTATCGAGGCTACAGCCACGGAATTGACAGTAGGAGCCATGGTCTCGCACAGGCAGCTCGCAACAGAGTTGATAGACATGGACGACCTCACTTCCATACAGATTGCTGCTGAAAAGTCGGCCAATCCATCTGTAAGAAATATGGCAACCATCGGAGGAAATCTTTGTTCAGCTGACTTTTTGTCACCTGATTTAGTCCCTGCACTGATGGCGTGTGATGCAACTATCTGTGTTCAATCCTCGACCGCAAAAATGGCAATACCGATAAAAAAGTATATCGCAACCAGATTGGGAAGATCGAATAAAGAATTGGTAACTAAAATTAGACTTCCCAGGGGATTGTTTCGCTCGACACATCAGCGACTGATGATACGTAAGGCTGGAGAATACCCTGTTGCTAATTTGAGTATGCGTATCTCCATTGATCAGGATGGATGTATTGTTGACCCGAGGATTGCTGTCGCATCCGTTGAAAATCAACCGAGGTATTGGGTTGGTTTGGAAGACGCATTGCGAGGCAAGAAAGTATCTAAAATAAAAATCAAAGAGTTGGCTATTGACCAATTGGGGGCATTCACGGGCCGCGACGGCCCAGATGCTCCCGGTTGGTATCGGGTCCGGGTATTACCCCGTCTAGCATCTGATGCATTGATGACCCTGCTGTGCGATCAAGGGCGTGATGATGACAATTAGACTGAAAATAAACAACGAAAACCTCGAATATCACGGAGATACTCGGACGTCACTTTTGGAAGTTTTGCGTAAATCATTCCGTTTGACCGGGAGTAAGTCAGTGTGTGGTGAGGGCTTCTGCGGTGCTTGCACAGTGCACATTAATGGAAAGCTAGTTGCATCCTGCATACAAGCCGTCGGAGTTCTGGAAGGGGCAGAGATCACCACAATTGAAGGCGTTGGATCAATCGAACAAATCAATTCTATTCAGCAGGCTTTTGAAGAACATGATGTAGTTCAATGCGGTATGTGTTTTCCAGGGATGGTAATGACATTTACTGCGTTTTTCGAGACCAACCCCAATCCCACACGAAATGATCTAAAGGAATTTATGAGTGGCAATATGTGTAGGTGCACTGGCTACGAACGTATTATTGATGCCCTGCTGTCCATTCAAATGCATGGCAGGGTGGCCTGATGACAGGACATGTGGACCCAACTGCTGCTGTTATGAATCTGCCGCGTCGCGACGCCCGGGACAAACTTCTTGGTCGTACAAGGTATACGATAGACGCAGTTGAAAGCGCGGATCTGCACGCCGTGCTGCTGCGCGCGGAAGTTCCGAGCGCCAGGATCAAAGAAATAGACCTCTCAGAGGCACTCGCGATGCCGGGTGTAAAAGCGGTAGCAACTTACGACGATGCACCAGGACTGCACGGTTTAGGAATTGCAGATACACCGATCTTCGCCAAGGATGTTATTCGCTATCACGGCGAACCAATCGCAGCGGTTGCAGCCACGACGCTCGCTCAGGCGCGTGACGCCGCGGGTGCAATCGGTATAGCGGTTGAAGAGTGCGATGCTATTCTAACCATGAGCGAAGCGATCGAGGAAAACGCGACACTCGTTCACTCCGATTGGGCTGACTACGAGGTTATCTTTGAGGGCGCAAAAAGACGAGGCAACATCGCTTGGGAGGCAACAGTAGTTCGTGGCGATACCGATGAAGCGTTTTCTAGAAGTGACGTCAGCATTGTAGAGGGCTGTTACTCGGTCGGTCGGCAAAGCCATGTTCCCTTTGAGCCGCGCGTGGCAATAGCTGCATATGTTGACGGACGGTTTGAAATTCAGACCTCCACACAGGTGCCCTGGACTGTGCGACATGTTGTGGCCAAAGTTCTGGGGGTGTCAGAGAGTCACGTTCGCGTAACCGTCCCAACTGTCGGCGGCGGATTTGGTTTGAAGTTTGACTGTTCACTCGAACCGTATGCTGCAGTGCTTGCCCGAATGACGGGCAAGTCTGTTTCTATTGCAAATACCCGACAAGAGGAGCAAATGACATGTTTATGCCGGGAAAATGCCGAAATTAGAATTCGATCCGCAGTGACACCTGATGGTGAAATTGTTGGTCGAGAAGCGACTGTTTTGATGGATGCCGGAGCGTATGGTGGCGAACAGATTTTCTTGTCCACTATGACGGCGCATACTCTCGGAGGAAATTACAAGCTTGGTTCGGTCAAACTTTCAAGCCTTGTTGTT
>CAZUXZ010000006.1:0-8378 GCA_964624055.1 uncultured Rhizobiaceae bacterium
GCTTTGCCGCAAGCAAAACATTGCCCTTGCTCTCCTGCCGGGCGACGACAAGCTCGACCACCAGCTGGCTTCCCGCGCCACTCTGTCGCCGGAGGCTTGCGAACGGCTTTGGCGTTATTTCATTCATGGCGGGCTGGAGAATGCCGCTGAATGTCTTCGCTACGGCTCCGACTTGATCGGCCGGCCCACCGCATGGCGCGAGCCAGCACCCCTCGCCCGGGCTGGGCTCTACCGGCCGGGTGCCGAGGCGGTCGATCTTGATGAGATCACCGCCAAGTGCGCTAGCGAGAACCGTGCGCTGGCGCTTGTGCTATTCTATCGCGCGTTGGTGCAGGCAGCGGACATCGCCCCGATCGACGCGCTGCTCGCCGCCATAGAGGCCCGCGGGTCCACCGCTGTGGCAATGTTCGTCTCCAGCCTGAAGGCCCCACCTTCGGCACGTTTCGTCGAAAGCGTGCTTGAAGCAGCCGTGCCCGACATTGTGCTCAACGCTACCGGTTTTTCGGTTTCGCGTCCTGGGGCGCTACAGGTGAGTCCGCTCGATCGCTCCGGCGCACCGGTCCTCCAGGTGGTGCTGGCCGGCGGTACGGAAGCCGCCTGGGTGGAGAGCATGCGCGGCCTCTCGGCGCGCGACATCGCGATGAATGTGGCGCTGCCGGAAGTGGACGGACGCATCTTGAGCCGCGCCGTTTCGTTCAAGAGCGAGCGCCGCTTCGACGAAGCGACCGAATGCGGCATTGTCGCTCATGCACCGCGTGCCGACCGCGTTGACTTTGTGGCCGATCTTGCGACCAATTGGGCGCGCCTCTCGCGCGCGGGTAAGGGTTCGCGCCGAGTTTGTCTGGTGCTTGCAAACTATCCTAATAGGGATGGTCGCATCGGTAATGGTGTTGGCCTCGATACCCCTGCAAGCGTTGTTAACCTGCTTGAAGCCCTGCAGGCGGATGGCTACCGGCTGGAGGGCATACCAGAAGATAGCGCGGCGCTGATGTCGGCGTTGCAGGCCGGCCCAACCAATGCCTATGTGCCGTATGGAAAATCTTCCGGCGGTGTGCGATTCAGTCTGGAAGACTACCGGCGCTATCTCACGAGTCTCGATGACGATGTACGGGCGTGCGTCACCGACCGTTGGGGCGCACCGGAGGACGATCCGTTCTTCCGCACCGACGAAAAAGGCTTTGCCCTGCCCGTACTTGCGCTCGGCAATGTCGCTGTAGCGATCCAGCCGGCACGCGGCTACAATATCGATCCGACGGCGAGCTATCACGATCCCGACCTGCCGCCACCGCACGGCTATCTCGCCTTTTATGCTTGGATGCGCCGCGCCTTTGACGCTCATGCCGTGGTACATCTCGGCAAGCATGGGAATCTCGAATGGCTACCCGGCAAGGCGCTGGCGCTTTCTGCTGCCTGCTTTCCGGAGGCAGCGCTTGGCCCCCTGCCAAATATTTATCCCTTTATCGTCAACGATCCAGGTGAGGGCAGCCAAGCCAAGCGTCGCTCCTCCGCCGTAATCGTTGATCATCTGACACCGCCTCTCACCCGTGCTGAGAGCTACGGGCCGCTCCGGGATCTGGAAGCGCTGGTCGATGAATATTACGAGGCGAGCCAGCTTGATCCGCGCCGCTGCGCGCCCCTCGCCGAGCACATCCTCGATATTGCGCGCGGTGAGGGCATCGACATGGATTGCGGCATCGCGCCGGAAGACGACCGAGACGCGGCGCTTACCAAGCTTGATGCCTATATGTGCGAGCTCAAGGAGATGCAGATCCGCAACGGTCTTCATATTTTCGGCGAAACGCCTGAGGGCGCTCTTCGGCGAGATCTGCTGCTCGCGATTGTGCGCAGCCCGCGCGGCGATGGCGAAGGCAACGCCTCTTTGTCGCGTGCTCTTGCCGCCGATCTTGGCCTTGATTTTGATCCGCTTGACTGCGACATGTCGGCGCCTTGGCAGGGTCCGCGCCCAGAGGTGCTCAAGGGTGATGATGCCTGGCGTAGCCATGGCGACAGCGTCGAGCGACTCGAGGCACTCGCCGCCGACCTCATTTCCGGTGCGCGCAAGGCAGGAGGCGAATGGCAGCGCACTAGTGCCGTTCTTGAGGAAGTGCGCGAGAGGATCGCCCCGGCGCTTGATGCCAGCGGAGCTAATGAGATGGCGGGCGTTGCGCGCGGCCTTGCCGGACGCTTTGTCGCGCCGGGGCCATCCGGTGCGCCGAGCCGGGGGCGGCCCGAAGTGCTGCCCACCGGGCGTAATTTCTATTCCCTCGACAGTCGCGCTGTGCCAACGCCAGTGGCCTGGCAGCTTGGCTGGAAATCGGCCCAGCGCCTGGTCGAATATCACGCCCAGCGTCATGGCGATTGGCCGAGGCACATGGCGCTCAGCGCCTGGGGCACGTCCAACATGCGCACCGGCGGTGACGATGTCGCCCAGGCGCTTGCCTTGATGGGCGTTCGCCCGCGTTGGGAAACCACGAGCGGTCGCGTGATCGGTTTTGAAATATTGCCGCTGACACTGCTGGACCGTCCGCGGGTAGACATCACTCTGCGCATCTCCGGCTTCTTTCGCGACTCTTTTCCCGCGCTGATTGATCTCTTTGATTCGGCGGCGCGCGCGGTTTCTGCGCTCGACGAAAGCGAGGAGGACAATCCGCTTGCCGCGGCGGTGTCGCGGGAAGTCGCCGATTTGGTTGAAAGTGGCGAAGAGCCGGAGGAGGCGGCGTACCGCGCCGGCTGGCGCGTATTCGGCTCCAAGCCCGGCGCTTATGGTGCGGGTCTTCAGGCGCTGATTGACGAGGGCGGCTGGCAGGGACCGGAGGATTTGGCAGATGCCTACCTCACCTGGGGCGGCTGGGCCTATGGCGCGGGCGCAGAGGGCGAATCCGAGCGTGCCGGTTTTGCACGCCGTCTCAGTGCTGTCGAGGCGGTGGTGCAGAACCAGGATAATCGTGAACACGATCTCCTTGATAGCGACGATTACTATCAGTTCGAGGGCGGTCTCGCTGTGGCTGTGACGACTCTGTCCGGCCGTGCGCCGGCGAGTTATCACAATGATCACTCGCTGCCTGAAAGTCCGAGGATTCGCACCCTCGAAGACGAAATCGGCCGCGTCGTCAGGGCGCGCGTGGTCAATCCCAAATGGCTCGCCGGCGTCATGCGCCACGGCTACAAGGGTGCTTTCGAGATCGCCGCCACGGTGGATTATCTTTTCGCCTTCGCCGCCACCACTGGGGCGGTCAAGGATCACCATTTCGACGCCGTGTTTGATGCCTATATCGCCGACGAGAAGGTGCGCACGTTCATGTCCAAGACCAATCCGGCGGCGCTCGAGGAGACGGCTGCCAGGCTCGCTGAGGCACTCCGCCGCGATCTTTGGAAACCGCGTTCCAACCGAGCGCATGATCTTCTCGGTCGGTTGAGCCAGGCGACTTTTGGGAAGGCGACACAATGAGCAACAAGAAGCATATGAGCGAAGAGGAACGCGACCGCCACCATGCCGAGCGCATGAGCAAGCGCAAGGCCGCGCGTGACCGTATGCTCGCCACCAAGACCAAGGAAATGGGCCTTCTTATGGTTCATACCGGCAAGGGCAAGGGCAAGTCGACCGCGGCATTTGGCCTCGCCATGCGCGCCATGGGTAACGGCATGCACGTGGGCATCATACAGTTCGTCAAGGGCAAGTGGCAGACTGGCGAACGCGTCATATTAGAGAAATTTCCCGAGCAGGCGACCATTCGCACTATGGGCGAGGGCTTCACCTGGGATACCCAGGACCGCCAGCGCGATATTGCCGCCGCCAAGGCCGCGTGGCAGACGGCCTGCGAGATGATGGCTGACAAGAGCTATGATCTGATCATCCTCGACGAACTCAATATCGTGCTGCGGTACGATTATCTGCCACTCGAAGAGATCGTCCGTACCTTGCAGGAGCGACGCGACGGTCTCCATGTCGTCGTCACCGGGCGAAATGCCAAGGACGAATTGATCGAGGCCGCTGATCTAGTAACCGAGATGGGCGAGATCAAGCATCACTTTAAAGCCGGCGTAAAAGCGCAGACTGGCATAGAGTTCTGAGGCGGTGATGACCGCGCGCATACCCTCTCTCATGCTGCAAGGTACCAGCTCCCATGTGGGCAAATCCCTGCTAGTGGCGGGTTTGTGCCGCGCCTACCGAAATCGCGGCGCTGAGGTGCGTCCGTTCAAGGCGCAGAACATGTCAAACAATGCGGCGGTGAGTGAATCGGGCACTGAGATCGGCCGTGCCCAGGCGCTCCAGGCACGCGCTGCCGGCGTGGCGCCAACCAGCGATATGAACCCGGAGCTGCTCAAGCCGGAAAGCGAAACCGGTGCGCAGGTGATCGTTCAGGGCAAGGTAAGCGGGAGGGCCGATGCGCGCGCCTATCACGAACTGAAGCCCACTCTTATGCCCGCTGTACTCGAAAGCTTTGAACGCCTTGCTGGCCAGGCCGATCTAGTGCTGGTCGAAGGTGCCGGTAGCCCGGCGGAAATCAATCTGCGCGACGGCGATATAGCTAATATGGGCTTCGCCCTTGCGGCTGAGGTGCCGGTTCTCCTCATCGGCGATATCGAGCGCGGCGGGGTAATCGCCAGCTTGGTCGGCACCCATGCGCTTTTGAGCTATAGTGAGCGAGCGCTGATTAGGGGCGCGATTGTCAATAAATTCCGCGGCGATGTGAGCCTGTTTGACGACGCGCTGCCGGTCATCGAGGAGGGACTCGGAGCGCCCTGTCTTGGCGTCGTGCCATATTTCTCGCAAGCCCGCCTCTTGCCGGCGGAAGACGCGGTCGGCCTTGACGGCGCATCCTCGCGGTGTGCTCTGGAGCGCGGGCGTATAATCCGCATCGCCGTTCCACGTCTGCCGCGTATCGCTAATTTCGACGATCTTGACCCGCTCCGCGCCGAGCCTGATGTCGATCTGACGATTATCGAGCCGGGCCGGGCCCTGCCGGGCAATGCGGATCTCGTTCTGCTGCCGGGCTCCAAGGCGACGCTCGCTGACCTTGCCCATCTTCGTGCGCAAGGCTGGGATATCGATATTGCCGCCCATGTCAGGCGTGGCGGCAGCCTGCTTGGACTCTGTGGTGGCTATCAGATGCTCGGTAAGTTTGTCGCCGACCCCACCGGTATCGAAGGCGAGGCTGGCGCCTTCGAAGGGCTTGGATATCTTGATGTGGCGACGGAGCTAGCCGGAGAAAAGCGACTCGAAGCCGTGACTGGGCGCGAGTGCGAAAGTGGTGAAGAGGTGCATGGTTATGAAATGCATATGGGCGTGACCGAGGGGCCCGATCGGGTTCGCCCCTTTCTGAAGCTTACCCATGGCGCGGAGGGTGCGCGCTCCGACGATGGCATGATCGCCGGTAGTTATGTCCACGGTATCTTTGCCGCCGACGGCTTCCGCCACACTTACCTCAATCGCATTACCGAGCGCCGGCGCTCCGGCGTCGTTTGGGAGGCGCGTGTGGATGAGACATTGGATGCGCTTGCCAATCATCTCGAGGATGCGCTGGATCTCGGTCGGCTGATGGAGATCGCCCGTGGCAGCTAAGTTCTCCTCAACGCAATTGCAGCAGGATCGCGATCAGCGCCACCAGCCCGGCGGTGAGGAAGCAGGCTACCGCAAAAAGCGCCAGCATCCGGCGGATATCGCCCGCCGTCGCGCCCGCCCGCCCACCGCCAAGCCATTTGGACTTGGTAACACCACCGGCATAGCGCGTCGGGCCGACCAGTGCGAGGTCGAGGGCGCCGGCGCTCGCCGCTTCAGGCCAGCCGGCATTGGGCGAGACATGCTTCCTTGCATCGCGCAACATGATGTGGAGCGCCTTTATCGGCGTCGCCCCTGGAACGAAGCATGCGGCGATCACCAGGATCGTGCCGGCAAGCCGCGCAGGCAGCCAGTTCACCGCATCGTCAAGCCGCGCCGCAACCATGCCGAATGCGACATAGCGCTCGCTCTTGTGGCCAATCATGCTGTCCATGGTGTTGATCGCTTTATATGCCATCAGGCCCGGCAGACCGAGGAGGAGATACCAGAACACGGGCGCTACCACACCGTCGGAAAAGCTTTCGGCGCAACTTTCGATTGCCGCGCGGGCAACGCCATGCTCGTCAAGCTCCTTGGTTTCGCGGCCAACGATCTGCGCCACCGCCTTCCGTCCCCCCGCTATGCCCTCCCGCTTGAGAGCATGGAGGACGCGAATCGTATGGCTTATCATGCCGTGTTGCGCCAGCAAAAGACTGACCAGCGTCATTTCGGCGACCCAACCATAGGGAAGGGCGCCGACGAAATTAGCCACTGCCCAACCTATCAAGGCACTCAAGCCCGTGATGGAAAGCACCGCGATGAGGCCTCGGATGGTGCGTTCGCACTCGCTTCGCTTAGCGTTGTTAAGACAGGCATCGAGGAATTGGGTGGTGCTACCCATCAGGCGCACCGGATGGGGCAACCAGCGCGGATCGCCGATCAGCCAATCGAGAGCAAGCGCAATAAACACCAATATCGCCCCGCCCGGCCCCGCCGCCCAATCGAGACCGGCGAGCGAAGGCAACCGCCATACGCCCCATATATCTGCCGCGAAATCCATGGCATGAGCATGGGTGCGTGAACGCCAACCGTCAACGCAACAAAGAAAAGAGACCGGAAATGACAGAGCCCGCCATTCTGATCTGCGGCCATGGTAGCCGCGATGTTCAGGCGATCTCCGAATTCGAGGTGCTGGCTGAGCATATTGCCCGCCATCTACCCGAACGCCAAGTAGCGCACGGCTTTCTCGAGTTTGCCCGACCGACCATCGGCGAGCGGCTCGACGATCTGCGCATCGCTGGCGCGCGAGACGTGCACGCGGTTCCCGGCATGCTGTTCGCCGCGGGCCATGCCAAGAATGACATTCCCTCTGTGCTCAACGATTATGCCTCGCGTCATGACGGGTTCTCCATTCGCTATGGCCGCGAACTGGCGGTCGATCTCAAGCTCCTAGCCGCCGCGCAGCAACGCATAAACGCTGCTGAGGCTAGGACGGGTGATGAAGTTTCCCGCGCTGAGACTCTGCTCGTCGTGGTCGGTCGCGGCACCAACGACCCGGACGCCAATTCCAACGTCTCTAAGATCACCCGCATGCTGTGGGAGGGCATGGGCTTCGGCTGGGCCGAGACCTGCTATTCCGGCGTAACTCAGCCGCTCGTCGGAGATGCGCTGGAGCAGGTCGTCCGACTTGGCTATCACCGCATCATCGTTTTCCCCTATTTCCTCTTTACTGGGGTCCTGGTGAAGCGCATCTATTCTATCGCCGATGAATTGGCCGCGGCACATCCCGAGATCGAGGTGATCAAGGCAGAATATCTCAACGATCATCCTTTGGTCATCGATTGCTTCCTTGAGCGGCTCAACGAGATTCCGCGCGGCGACAATCTGATGAACTGCCAGCTTTGCAAATACCGCGAGCAGATCATCGGCTACGAAAAAGATCAGGGTGCACCGCAGATGGGCCATCATCATCATGTTGAGGGCATTGGCACAAATACTGATGATTCCCATGACCATGGGCATGTCCATCATCATAATCGCCACCACGGCGAAGAACCGGACAAGCATGACTAACTATGTGCGCGATCCGGCGGAGATCACGCGACTGTCCTTCGCCGCGATTCGGCGTGAGGCGGATCTTTCGCATCTACCGGCTGATATTGAGCCAATCGCGCGCCGCATGATTCACGCCTGCGGCATGGTCGACCTGCTGGATGACCTCGCTTTTTCGCCGGGCGCGGGCGACGCCGGTCGCGACGCTCTGGCTAAGGGCACACCGATCCTCACCGACGTGACAATGGTCGCCCAAGGCATCGCTGCCCGCCGTCTGCCGACGGGAAACGAGGTGCTCTGCATGTTGAGTGAGAATGCCGTCGAGGTCCGTGCGCGCGAGGAAGGCATTACCCGCTCGGCGGCGGCGGTCGAGTTGTGGCGACCCAGACTCACCGGTGCCATCGTCGCTATCGGTAATGCACCAACAGCACTTTTCCATCTGTTAGAAATTCTCGCGAGCGGGTCCGCACGACCGGCGCTGGTGATCGCCACGCCGCCGGGTTTTATCGGTGCGGCGGAGTCGAAAGAAGCGTTGATCGCCAACGATCTCGACCTGCCATATGTTGCGCTTAAAGGTCGGCGCGGCGGCAGCGCCCTTGCCGCCGCCGCTGTCAATGGGCTTGCCATCGCGGAGGATATGGCTTGATCACTCCCTGGCTTACCGTAATTGGTCTCGGTGAGAATGGGCTCGATGCTTTGCCGGCGTCGAGTCGCGCACTGATCGAGAGTGCCGAGGTGCTGCTCGGCGGCAAGCGTCACCTCGCCATGGTGACACAGAGTGGCGCTG
>CAZUXZ010000007.1:0-9109 GCA_964624055.1 uncultured Rhizobiaceae bacterium
GCATAAATTTGACTCCTGCTTCGCGCGCTTTTGGAAGACTTTTACGGGCGCAATCAAGTTCGTGTTGGTGGGCATCAGGAAAAGCCGGATAGCATCCGTCGCCGGGGCGGGTAAAATCTATATCGTTGACGACTAGGCTCAGTGATGGGCAAAGAGCGCAGCCATTCTCCACCACAGCTTCGAGACCCTCATCGTTCATCCAGGCCGCATGAAAGATGACATCTGCCTTAGCACGCGCGGAATAAAGTACGCCTTCAGCGCCGCGGGCGTGGACCACCACCTTTTTTCCTAATCGGTGGGCTTCAGTTACCATCGCTGTCATTTCATCTTGATCATAGCCGGCAACCAGAACGTCTGTCGTCGGGTTCATAGAATCGCCATCAATCGCGATCTTTATGAAATCGACCCCGTCCTTAACTTCGAGACGAATCTCCGCCACGCCTTCTGCGGCGTCGCGGCAAAGCACGCCGATTGAGGTATCCGGTACACCTATCCAGCTCGGATACCAGTCGGACAGGCCTTGACGGTTGGTGATCTGCCGGCCCGAGGTCGAAATACGCGGACCGGGGAAAAGGCCGGCATCAATCGCGTCTCTGATGGCTAGGCTGACATGCCCGGTGGTGGTGGGATCCGCCATAGTAGTGAATCCGGCAGCGAGCACCCGCTGGGCTGCTTCCAACCCTCTGAGCGCGCGGAATTCGAGAGGCGCGTAAAGATCAATGTCTTCTTCCGATTTCGCGTTGCCATATGAGAGATGAACATGCATATCGATCAGTCCGGGGAGCACGAAGTGATCCGAATGATCGATGATCTCATCGTCCTGGGCCAGTTTCGGTGCACCCGCGTTGGGGCCAACGTAGCTGATAGTATCTCCGTCCATTACGATAGTCTGATTGCTTTCAGCACCGTCGCCGAGACCGGTAAACAATTTGCCGCAAGTGATATGTCTGGCCATTACGTGTTGCTCCTTAACCCTTTGCTGGTGAAGCCGAGCCATCTACCCACACTGACTCAGCCTCGATAACGCGAATCCATAACCCAATTTTATACTAACAAAGCCTTATGGTGAAATTTCAACCGCAGTCTTCGATCGCTCGTTTTGCCATTACGCCAACCAGATGTGCACGGTATTCTGCGTCTGCGTGATGATCATCGTTGATGCCATCCGGGGCAATATTTAAACCCGCAATGGCGTCCGGCGAGAAATTTTCGGCCAAAGCTTGTTCCATCTCTGGGATGCGGAAAACGCATTCCTTGGCGCCGGTCACCGCCACGCGCACTTCCCCGCCGCTGACGGAAACCATAACGGCAACGATGGCGAATCGCGAAGCAAGGTTGGCAAATTTCGACCAGCCGGCTTTTTCGGGCACTGGGAAGGTTACAGAGGTGACAACCTCGCCCTCATTCAACGCTGTCTCATAAAGGTCGGTAAAAAAATCATCCGCTGCGATGGTGCGTTCGTTCGTGACTACTGTGGCGCCGAGGCCGACTAGTCCCGCTGGGTAATCCGCCGCCGGATCGTTAAAGCATATTGAGCCGCCGATAGTGCCCCGGTTCCTGACCTGCACATCGCCGATTCCGCTGGCGAGTGCCGTCAACGCCGGGATCGAGCTCGCCACCTCTGCAGAAGCGGCAACCTCCGCATGGCGCGTCATTGCTCTGATGGTGAGCGTATTGCCGTCCCGAGAAATACCCTGGAGGTCGTTCAATCCGTTGAGGTCGATTAGCTCACCGGGAGAAGACAGGCGCAGTTTCATGGTCGGGATGAGTGACATGCCGCCGGCCAGCAAATGGCCTTCGGAGGACTTACGTAAAGAGTCCGCGGCATCGTCCACCGAGGTGGCGCTTTTATAGGTAAAGGCATACATGGCTCTCTCCCTCTCAGCCCGACATGGATTTTGCGCCGGCCGAGATGGCCTTGACGATGTTGTGATACCCGGTACATCGGCAGAGATTGCCTTCGAGGTCGTTGCGGATTTCCGCTTCGCTCGGCGCGCCGCCATGGCGCTTGGCGATATCGAGCCCTATCATGACCATGCCCGGGGTACAGAAGCCGCATTGTAGGCCGTGCTCTTCTTTGAAAGCCGCCTGCATCGGGTGCAGTGTATCGCCGTCTGCCACGCCTTCTATGGTGGTGACCTCGGCTTCTTTGAGCTGGACAGCAAAAATGGTGCAGGATTTGACCGGCGTGCCGTCGATATGGACCGTACAGGCTCCGCATTGGCTGGTATCGCAGCCAACATGGGTGCCTGTCAGCTTCAATTCCTCTCGTAGAAACTGGACGAGTAGTGTTCTTGAATCGATCTCCGCCGATACCGCCTTCCCGTTCACAGTCATGTTGATCTTGTTTTTCGGCATGGATGCCTCTCTCACGCTGATTAATTTGTTGTTTCGCCGTTTTCTATTTATCCGGGCGAGGTCATCGTCCTCACGCCGCCTTGATGGCGTGCCAAATTTTCTTTGGCGTCATGGGTTGTTCTATTTGTCGCACGCCTAAATGCCATAGCGCATCGACCACGCCGTTACTGACGCATGCCGGCGCGCCGATTGTGCCGCTCTCGCCTGCACCCTTGATCCCGAGTGGATTGCTTGGCGCCGGGGTCACCACCGTCTCGACCCCGAAAGAGGGGATGTCGCCGGCACGCGGCATGGCGTAATCCATGAAGGAACCGCTGATATATTGGCCCGTCTCCACGTCATAAGTGCAGTCCTCCATTAGCGCCTGACCGATGCCCTGAACCAGTCCGCCATGTATTTGTCCCTTTACGACCATCGGGTTGACCAAGGTTCCGACATCGTCCACGGCCCAATAATCCCGCAGGGTCACGCCGCCTGTATCCTCATCCACCAAGACGACGCAAATATGTATCGCTGATGGATAATTACAATCAGTTGGATCGTAAAAATGTGTTTCCTCCAGACCAATTTCGAGACCCTCGGGCCGGTCGCCGCTATGATAGGCAGCGTCGGCCACCTCGGCATAGTCCATCGAGCGGTCCGTGCCCTTCACGGAAAATTTGGAGTCGGTAACTTCGATATCGTCTACCGCGCATTCCAGTTTATGCGCGGCAATCAGCTTTGCCTTGTCGAGAACCTTGTCTGAAGCTACGGCAACCGCCATACCGGCGGTTGAGAGCGAGCGCGAACCCCAGGTGCCTATGCCGAATGGCACGCGATCGGTGTCACCCTCGACAAGCTCAGTATCCTCAATGTTGCAGCCAAGTCTATCAGCGGCAATCTGCGTCCAGGTCGTCGCATGCGCTTGGCCGTGAGAATGACTTCCGGCGAACACGGTAATCTTGCCACTCGGATGCACCCGGATACTGGCGACGTCATAGCAACCGATTTTTGCGCCCAGCGAGTTCATCATCTTGGTCGGGCCGGCACCAGCCATGTCAAAAAAGCAGCAGGTGCCGATTCCCATCAACTTGCCCTTTGCACGCAAACGCTTCTGTTCTTCCCTGAGACCTTCATAGTTACTAGCCTTACGGATGGTCGCATAGAGCTTCGGTAGGTCAGCGATGTCGTAGGTGATACCGGTTGCGGTTTGGTACGGGAAATCGGCAGTCGGAATGAGATTCTTCTCTCGTAGTTCAAGCGAATCGATACCCAATTCCTGGGCGCCATTCTCAATCAGCCGTTCTACCTGATAGACTGCCTCAGGACGTCCCGCGCCGCGATAGGCGTCGACTGGCGTGGTATTCGTATAGACGCTTTTGACATGGGTGAAGATAGCCGGGATGTCGTAGCCGCAGGACAGCAGACAATAGTGATAGGCATTGGCAATACTTGCCTGAAACTGGCTTTCATAGGCGCCGAACGCCGCCAACGTATCAAACTTTGCGCCAAGAATCTTGCCATCCGCGGCGAATGCCATTTTGCCCACCGTGTAGTGATCGCGCGCATGGGTGTCGGAGACCTGCACTTCCGTTCGTGTGCCGGTCCAGCGCACCGGACGTCCAACAATTTTGGAAGCCCACAACACAGTAGGCTCTTCTGGATAGTGGTAGAGTTTCATGCCGAACCCACCGCCGACATCGGGCGCGATGACGCGGGATTTGTGTTCGGGGATGTTCATCGAGGCTGTCAGATGACGTCGTTCCAAATGTGGTGCTTGGGTGGCAGACCACAGCGTGTAGTAATCACTCTTGGCATCGTAATGGCCGAGATAGGATCTTGGTTCTATCGGCGCCGCTGTTACTCGGTTGGTAGGCACCGTGCATTCCGTAACATGCGTTGCCTTGGCGAAAGCCGCGTCTGCTGCGGCTTCGTCGCCATGCGTCGTTTGTAACACTAAATTGCTACCGAACTCTGGATGAACTAACGGAGAATCTGCGTCGAGTGCGCGCGCCGTGACCGTATTGGCACTTAGTGGCTGGTATTCGACCTCGACTGCTTCTGCTGCGTCCAGAGCGAGATGGCGGTTCTCCGCCACCACCATTGCCACGCATTCGCCAACATAGCGCACTACGCCATCGACTGCGAGAAACGGACGATTGCCCGTATTGGATGGCGCGCCGCTCATATCGTTCACTGGCCATACACCCTCGGCCTCGCCATGACCGGCGTTCAGCCAATCTTGTCCAGTTAGAACTGCTAGAACTCCCGGGATAGCTGCCGCGCGCTCGGTTGAAATGCTAAGTATCTTTGCGTGCGGATGTGGGCTGCGTACATAGGTTGCGTGCACAATATTCTCGGGCAAGGACACATCGTCGACATACTCGCCGCCGCCAGTCAAAAATTTATTGTCTTCACGTCGCTTGATCGATTGTCCGACATACATGGCTGAAGTCTCTCCCCCCGGCGCGGCATTTCCGCTTTACACCGTTTCATTATGACTTTAGCAACAAACAGACGCTTTAGATAAGCCCTACTGTCTTTTTGAATTTCCTGCCGTGTGTGCTATTCCGCTGCTTCTGGACGAGATGCCATCCAGGTCGGCTTATTTGTCGCGTGTTCTCTCACAAAATCCTGGGTCGGCATGCGTGAATCGCGCCAATAGAGCATCGGCTTCTCCCAGGAATAGACCGTGCGCTCGGGCAGCGGTGTCTTGGTGTCGACGATCTCGCCGCCTTTCATGATCACGCTAAGACGGGCTTTGTCCTGCAATACTGAGATGTCAGCGAGCGGGTCGCCATCGACCACCAGAATGTCGGCAAGTTTACCCTCTTCCAGGGTGCCGATCTCGGCTTGCATTCCTAGGGAGAAGGCGGCGTTGATGGTGCCAGATTGGATTGCCTCCATGCTCGTCATACCAAGATATGTCATCAGATGCTCCATCTCTCGAGCGTGCCATTCGCCGCAAGGAACTGCACCCTGGCCACTATCGGTGCCTGACATCATCATGATGCCTGCCTTGTAGGCCTTAGTGAGACCGGTGCTGGCAGCTTCTAGCTCTTTCTTGTAATGGTCTATAACATGAGGCGGGACGCCGAGGTCCGGACCCCAGTCAATGGTGTTGGCGATTAGGCTGAGAGTAGGGTTGATCGGCGTCTGGCGCTTGACGATGGTATCGAGATGTTCATTGTTCATGAACGAGGCGTGAATCACCCAATCGAAGCCAGCCTCCGCCGCGTCTGCTGCTGCTTGGCCTGAGCGAGCGTGAATCGTACATTTTTTGCCCAGGCGGTGAGTGGTTTCGGCGATGGCGCGCAAATCCTCGATGCTGAGGCTGCCGTGCCAGCCAGCATCATGGGTGAGTACGTCGCCGTCGCCGGCGACCTTGACAACGTCGACGCCATCCTTCACCTCGCGGCGGACTTCCGTGATCATCTCGTCGCGGGTATTGCAGAGAACGGCGAATGAGGAGGGTGGATGGTCCATCCAAGTTGGCCAGGGCGAGCCGATGGCGTTGAAGGTAGTGATGTAGCGTCCGCCGGCGATAATGCGGGGGCCCTCGATCATGCCGCAATTGACACCGTCGCGAAGGCCCACATTGATGTTCCAGGTGCCGCCTGGTGCACAAATGCTGGTGACGCCGGCGCGCAGGACCTGGCGACAGGCGAGTGCGCCCCTTAGGGTGCGGAATTCGACGCTGGTATAGAGATCAAGCTCCTCGAAGGAGAGGATGTCGCCGTAGGAGGGGTGCACGTGACAGTCCACCAGACCCGGCATTATCGTCTTACCATTGGCATCGATAGTCTGGTACGGGCCGTCTGCCTGAGCCTCATACTCGACCGTCTCGGCTGCGCCAATCTTGGCGATCCGCCCATCTTTGACATAAAGGCTGGTATTGGCTCGGCGCGGACTGCCCGTAGCATCCAGCAAATGCCCATTTTTAACGACACACGTCGACATGTTTTACCTCCAAATTGAATAACGCTGTCGCGGCACTTTGGTACTTTATTGCTATTTTAGCGAGGCTGCGCCCTGACTGAACAGAAGTTTCGCCGCCGTAAGCAGCTTCTCTGGATGCTCCAGTGCCGGCGAATGGCCGCACCGCCCGACCAGGATAACATCGGCATGGGGGATCGCAGAGCTCAAGGCGAGGCTGTTCTCCTCATAGGGAAACGGATTGTCGTCCCGACCATGCATCATCACCACATCGCATGTCAGTCCCTCCAAAATTTTCACTGGCAGCACCGCTGCGTCGACATATTGCTGTTTCGCACCCGAGAACATGGATTTGAAATAGGGTCCGTATACGCCATCGTGCAGTATCTCCATTCGGCTGTCTAACAGCGTATCGGTCACCACTGATTTGTCGTAAACCAGACATTCCACAGCGGCTCGGAGTTGATCGCGGTTTTCGGGGAAGGTCCAGCACAACTCAGTGTTCGCATTGACTGTAAACTTTCCACCCATAGCACCCGTGGTTAGCACTTTGCTCACTCTGTCATTCGTCGCTGCGAGGCCAAGCGCAAGCGACGCTGAAAGCGAATGACCAATAATCCCAACTGGCCCATCATCTAAGCGGTCCAACATAAACTGCGCTTGGCGCCGCCACAGGCCGATATCGAAAAATGGCGCCTCCGTCTTGCGTCCAGATTCGCCAAAGCCGATGAGGTCAGTGGCGAGCACCTGATAGGATTCGGACAGCGGCTCGAGCACGAAGCGCCAATTTCCCATCGTCCCCGCTCCCGGCCCGGAGCCGTGCAACATCAGGATCGGAAATCCTGATCCACCTTCCCAAATATGAACCGAATGGCCCTCAAACTCGATATCCCGATCCGTTACTGACATGTTTAGATTCCAACTTGTTTCTCAACAAAGTGGTGCCCCTGGAGGGACTCGAACCCCCACGCCCGTAAGGACAACAGATTTTGAGTCTGTCGCGTCTACCAGTTCCGCCACAGAGGCACAGACATAAAATATAATAAAATCAACAGGTTAAAGAAAACCTATAAAAATACAAATAACTATTATTTCTTTTAATGCACCTATGATGCACCCATTGACCATATTTCTTCAGCGGTAAATTACATCTACAAAGCGGATAATAGGGTGCAATCTCAATAATTTCCACTTCCCCTCATTTTCTTAAAAATGTGTCTATCAATATGAGCTTAGGGGGGGGCGGAAAAATGGGGGGTAACTCTATTCTGGCAATGTGGAGTGAAAAAAATTTAGCTCAAATCAAATCAAGTGAAGAAATTTTCCTTACGGACGTTCCCCCTCTTGCACTTGTAAGATAGCAACATCCTTAGCTTCTAAAACGATTAAGAAAGCTAATGTTTCTATAAGGCAGCGCAAGAATCGTAGAGGGTGTAGGCGAGGATTAAGTGTGTAGGTACTATAGATCTCCCAGCAACTTGGCTCTCTTTGTCGCCGCCTCTTCCTCGGTGATGAGACCCTCATCTAGCAGGTTTTTGAGCTCTTTTAGTTTAGCTTTAAGCGAACCAGCTTCAGGATCTTCTGTAAGCGTTGTATCTTTCTTTTGATCCTTCAGCTGGTCATATTCGGCTTTGGTTATTTCTCTCCAATCGTTAGAGTGGCACCGACCCTTTACCGAATTTGTATAACCATGGTCCTTATGCTGACAGTAAACTATTAGCTCTTTCGGTTGGGAAGTATGGGCTGCAGTGGGAGTTTTATATTTTTTTACGCCGACAGAATCGAGAAGCTGCCGTAGCTTGGTACAATTCGGGTTAGAAATAGATTTGTTAGAATCACAATAAACTGCAAAAACATTTTTACCGTAAGCTTTTCCAATGTTCTTCGCAGGTATGTGTGTGTTCTTATACTCCCAAGCATGAATGGTGCCAATGCAGTTTGTCATCTTATTACCATTACCATCGAGGACTGTATAACTCACCGTCCAGTATTTTCCCATTAGGCCCTTGGCTTTATCACCCCTTTCGAAATTTTCTAAACTTTGGGGCTTAACATGAAATAGACGTTGAAAATTCTCTTTAAATTCCGCGGTACTCACCACTAAATGGGTTTTGTAACGGGTAATATATTCATAGTAAGCCGATAGATTTTTACTGCCTTCGATAAATGATAAATACTCTGAAGTGGCCCAAGCTCCATCATATTCTGAGGAGTATTCCATATCACCTCTGACAAAGTCAGGATGCTCGACTACTAATAAAAGTTGATCAGGTTTTTTCTTCACCCATTCGCTTGCTTGACTTGGCCAGGGCATGACCAAAATAATAAATGTTATGCATAGGGTTGCTAAAAGAATTCTCATTCTAACATCCTAGTCTATTTTCTTGTCCTTCAGACGGCCATACTCGGCTTTGGTAATTTCCTTGTTCGTCCCACACTTATTTGCAGAAGCATGAGTGCGATAACTATAAATAAAACCATCTGGCATTTTACAGTAGATACTGTTGGCAAATATGCCCCGCTCTACCCCTTCAGTAATCAGAATCGAAGCAGCAGGAATACACCCTGTGACGAGCAACAGAGTAGCACAAGTAAGGCACAGAAGGGCAGCCAGCTTTCTCATACCCTTAGCCTAAACTAACTAGATAAAAATCTTGAGCCCTGTAGGAGAGGCGGAAGATCAGCGACAGGTGTTTAAGGGGAAATTAGTTCTGTGAGCCGAGTTGAACCAATACCGTATCGGGAGCACCATTAACCCACGCCTCTTGCTCCCTCAGAAAATCACGTCTCGCCCTTCGCGTCATGGTCTGGTCAAGGTAGGTTTTGATCTCTTCAA
>CAZUXZ010000008.1:0-26127 GCA_964624055.1 uncultured Rhizobiaceae bacterium
TCTCACTAGTACCTCCTGTGTTTGTGTCTAACTTAGCGCTGGAAATTATGTTCGATATAGCAGTTTTGTCAGCCATCCGTATTATCTCTTCACCAATTTTCCGCGCCTTTTCATCAGTCCGCTCAACAATCATATGAAGAAGAATATACGCTCCATAGTTGGACTCTGCACCTGTACTGCGCTGCTGCTCAAGTTTGTCTAGCATATCGGGGTGGCCGAAGACAAAGCGCTGGTCTGCGTAGTCGTTGCAGAATTTGACCCCGGCGGGTGATTGGCCCGCACTAATAATGGGAATGGGATGATCCGGTTGAGGTAGGCAGTGGCAGTCCTCCAGATCCCAATATTTACTTTTTCTGTTGCAGTGGCCTGTTGTCCAGAAATCTTTCAACACAGCCATATACTCAGAGGCATATTCGTAGCGCTCTTCATAAAATTCAGATCCAGGCCATAAGTCCATTTGTGCATACTCTTGACTGTTCCAACCTGTTACTACATTCAAGCCTACCCGTCCTCCACTTATGTTAGATAATGTAGCCATCATCCTAGCTGTATAAGCTGGGTGTAGTGCCAATAAAGAAACCGTGGGAATAAAATTCAGCTTGTTTGTTATAGCAGACAATGCACCCACTAAGGTAAAGGGCTCTAAACAGTGGTCCCAAAAGCCGGTAGCACCACCAAAACCCCTGAACTTTATCATTGGTAGAGCAAAAGATAGGCCCTGATTTTCTGCTTCTATGGATATTGAACTAAGATGATCATAAGTGGGAAAATACGGCTTTATAGCTTCAGATAGTACGTAACCATTACTGCCATTTGGCAAAAATACACCGAACTTCATAGTTCAACCCTTATCCTATTAAAAATAAAATCAATATCCACCAGGGGTAAGAAAATATGAACTTTTCCCAGTTTTGATATTAATGGCATTTAATCTCTTTCAATCTGCCAATGATATCAATAACTTACAAAACCTATGTGGTGTTTTTGAAGTTGTCGTAGAGATGTAACCAATTGATATTAAACAACTATTTCTCTCAGGTATCATTCCCACTCAATGGTGCCTGGCGGCTTTGAGGTGATGTCATAGACGACGCGGTTGATCCCGCGCACTTCATTGACAATACGGTTGGAGACGGTAGCGAGGAATCCCATGTCGAAGGGGTAGAAATCCGCCGTCATGCCGTCTATTGAAGTCACGGCTCTGAGACCGCAGACATAGTCATAGGTGCGGTAGTCGCCCATCACCCCCACCGTGCGCACTGGTAGAAGCACGGCGAAGGCCTGCCATATGGCGTCATAGAGGTCGTGGCTGCAGATCTCCTCGAGATAAATTTGATCTACCTTTCGGAGAATATCGGCCTTCTCCCTGGTCACTGGGCCAGGGATGCGAATGGCGAGGCCGGGGCCGGGAAAGGGGTGGCGGCCAACCAGGCTCTCAGGGAGACCGAGTTCGCGCCCCAAGGCCCGCACCTCGTCCTTGAACAATTCTCGCAAGGGTTCGACCAACGCCATGTTCATGCGCTCCGGCAGACCACCGACATTGTGGTGCGATTTGATCGTGACGCTCGGTCCACCTGAGAAGGAGACCGATTCGATAACGTCTGGATAGAGAGTGCCTTGGGCGAGGAACTCGGAGCCACCGAGCCTCTTCGCCTCTTCCTCAAACACGTCGATGAAGAGGCCGCCGATGACCTTACGCTTCTCCTCCGGGTCTTCGACGCCGTCAAGCTTGTCGAGAAAAAGATCAGACGCGTCGCGGTGGCTCAGCGGGATGCTATAATGTTCGCGGAAGATCGAGACCACTTCTTCCGCCTCGCCGGCACGTAACAGGCCGTGATCGACGAAGATACATTGCAGATGATCGCCGATCGCTTCATGGATCAGTACTGCTGCGACCGAGGAATCGACGCCACCCGATAGGCCGCACACTACCCGATTATTACCGACCTGTGTGCGAATTGCTTCGACCGCCTGGCTGCGGAAGGCTGCCATGGTCCAGTCGCCGGCGCAGCCCGCGACACGATGTGCAAAATTGGCGAGAAGTTTAGCGCCGTGCGGCGTGTGCACCACTTCAGGGTGGAACATCACGCCGTAATAACGCCGCCTATCGTCGGCGATGACGGCAAAGGGCGCTCCGTCTGAGGTGCCGGTCGCGCGGAACCCAGGCGGGATCTGGGTTACCCGGTCGCCATGGCTCATCCACACTTGCTCTCGCTGGCCGGTGGCCCATACGCCGTTGAACAGCGCGCAATCCTCGGTGACATCAAGCATGGCACGGCCAAATTCCCGGTGATCGGAGCTTTCCACCGTACCGCCGAGTTGGGCGCAAAGCGTCAATTGGCCATAGCAGATGCCGAGAATGGGGACACCGAGATCGAACGCGGCTTGCGGCGCACGCGGCGTCCCGGTTTCAGTAACGGAAGCGGGACCGCCGGAAAAGATAATGCCCTTAGGAGCAAAACCGCGCACCGCGTCGTCGCCCTTATCGAAAGGCAAAATTTCGCAATAGACATTGGCTTCGCGTAGCCGGCGCGCTATCAATTGCGTCACCTGCGAGCCAAAATCGAGAATGAGAATGCGGTCGCTCATAAGCTAGTGGTAGCGTGGCGCCGCATTTCCAAGTTCAGATGCCCTTTCGGTAGACTAGCCATGGTGGCTCCGCTTCGCGTTTCGATGGGGGTGGAACTTGTCCATGCTGCTGTCGCCGTCCTTAAAGGCGGCGATGACAGGGGAGAGCGCGGCCCTCCCCGCTGCTAGCCCTGTCACGAGCCAAGGGCAGGCTACCAGTTTTCCTCATCGAGGACTAAGGACAACTGATCATTGGTGTTCGCCTCGTGCCGCTTAATTGCCTTTTGGAGTTTAACCGTTTCCTCACACTGCTCGCCGCAGAGATCGGTTAAAATCGCAAGTTGCTCTCGGGCCTTTTCGGCATCGCCGACGAGGAGATAAGTCTGACCGAGATATTCATGCGCGCCGCGGTGGTTAGGGTCGATATCAAGTGCCTTGGCATAGGTGGCAAACGCCAAATCGGCTTTTCCGATGCGACGATAGGAGTAGCCCATCAAATTATAAGCCTCAGCATTTTTCGAATCCTTGGCCACAGCCTTCTTGAAGTTCTTGATTGCGCCCTTCCAATCGCTGTTTTCAAAGGCTTTTTGCCCACGATCGAAATAATCTGCCTTATCAGAGGATTTGCTGCTGCTGCCATTGTTGTCGCTACTGGCGGCCTCGGTGTCTGTGCTTAACAAAACAGCCGTGCCCATAACCATTGCGGTAGCGAATAGCCCCACAGCCAGGAATTTTATGATTTTGCTCATGATCTGCCTCCAAATCTACCGTTCTGACTAACGTACATCATAGCCTCAGCGAGATGATCTGACACGTTAGGCTAATATTTGGTCAACTAATTCTCCGCAACCAGGGAAATAACGCACAAAATCGTAAAATTGAGGGTTCGGAAGGACGCATCCTACGCATTTTGCGGATAATTCGGCGGCTCGCGAGTGATCGAGATGTCATGCACATGGCTTTCGCGCAAGCCTGCGGCTGACACCCGGATAAAGCGGCAATTTTTGCGCATCTCCTCGATCGAGCCGTTGCCGGTATAGCCCATTGCGGCGCGCAGGCCGCCGACGAGTTGATGCACCACGCCGCTGACAGGGCCCTTGTATGGTACCCGGCCTTCGACCCCTTCGGGCACCAGCTTGAGGTCGTCGGAGATCTCCTGCTGGAAATAGCGGTCTGCCGAGCCGCGCGCCATGGCGCCGAGAGAGCCCATACCGCGGTAGGATTTGTAGGACCGACCCTGATAGAGGAAGACCTCGCCCGGGCTTTCCTCTGTGCCGGCGAGGAGCGAGCCGATCATCGCGCAGCTCGCGCCGGCGCCGATAGCCTTAGCGAGATCGCCAGAGAATTTGATGCCTCCATCGGCGATCACCGGGATGTCGTAATCGCGTATTGCCTCGACGCAATTGATAAGGGCGGTTAATTGCGGCACACCGACGCCAGCGACCATACGGGTGGTGCAGATTGAGCCCGGTCCGATGCCGACCTTGACCGCATCGACCCCCGAATCAGCGAGCGCCTTGGCGCCGTCGGCGGTAGCGACGTTTCCAGCAAGCACTTGGGTCTCATTGCTAAGCTTCTTGATCGCGGTGACTGCGCTTAGAACGCCTTCGCTATGGCCATGGGCGGTATCGACAACGACCACATCGACCCCGGCCTCGAGCAATGCTTCGGCGCGCGTGAGTCCGTCCTCGCCGACCCCGGTGGCGGCGGCGACGCGTAGGCTTCCCTTTTCGTCTTTGGTGGCGTTTGGATACTCTTCAGAGCGCTGAATATCGCGTACAGTAATCATGCCGACGCATCGATAGTTTTCGTCTACCACCAGCAGTTTTTCGATGCGGTGACGGTGCAGCAGACGCTTGGCTTCTTCCGGGTCAACTCCCTCGCGTACAGTGACGAGATTATCCTTGGTCATCAATTCGTGTATTGGCTGGCGGATCTCGCTCGCGAAGCGCACATCGCGGTTAGTGAGGATGCCTACCAGGCGGCCATTGCCTTCCTCTACAACTGGGATTCCGGAAATGCCTTGCCGCTCCTTTAGTGCCAGCGCATCTGCGAGCGGCCGGTCGGGCGTTATGGTCAGCGGATTGACCACCATGCCGGATTCGAACTTCTTTACCCGGCGCACCTCGTCAGCCTGGGCCTCGACGCTCATATTCTTGTGCACCACGCCGATGCCGCCAGCCTGGGCGATAGCGATGGCGAGGCGGGCTTCCGTCACCGTGTCCATGGCGGCCGAGAGGATCGGGATACCGAGATCAATGCGGGCGGTCAGACGGGTGCGGAGATTGGCTTGTCCAGGCAGTACCTTCGACGCGGCAGGCTCAATCGAAACGTCGTCGAATGTCAGCGCTTGCCGGATTTCCATACTTTCTCTCGCACAAGAATTGGGGCGCAATATACACCAATCTTCCGCGTCGCCAAGTTTGATCAGTCGTCTTTTGTCGATGTGACGCGAAATCCCTGGGCGACGACATAGACTTCCGCCGAATCGTCGCGGCTCGCCGGGGGCTTGGCGTGGCGCACTTTGGCAAAGCTGTGCTTCAGACGGTCGAGCAACTTTCGCTCTGTGCCGCCTTTTAGTACCTTGGCGACGAATGCGCGATTCGGGGCCAGCATCTCCTCTGCTATATTGAGCGCCGCCTCGCAAAGCGCCATGACGCGGATATGGTCTGTGCCCGAATGACCGGTGGACGGCGCCGCCATGTCGCTCAGAACGATATCTGCCGCCCCGCCCAGCGCGTCGCGTAAAATCGGCAGCGATTCCAGGTCAAGCGCATCCAATTGCAGGACAGTAGCGCCGTTGAGCGGATCCATGGCGGAGATATCGGCGGCGACGACCGTGCCCCGACTGCCGAGCCGCTCTATTGCCACCTGGGACCAGCCGCCTGGCGCAGCGCCGAGGTCGAGCACGCGGCGCGCGCTCTTAAACAGGGCGAAGCGCTCGTCTAACTCGATGAGCTTGAAAGCGGCGCGGGAGCGGTAGCCTGCAACCTTGGCAGCGCGCACGTAGGGGTCGTTGAGTTGGCGCTTCAGCCATCGCGTAGAAGAGGCTTTGCGCCCGCGCGCAGTTTTGACCCGGACGGAGGCGTCGCGCCGTGATCCGGGCGGGACTCGGCGACTCATAAGGGTAAATTGTCTGCCCGCATCATGCTGAGCAGTATGCCCTCACGAAGACCACGGTCGGCAACGTGCACCGTTTCTGCCGGGCAGGCTCTGAGGATCGCTTCGAGGATGGCGCACCCAGCAACCACTAAATCGCCTCGTCCGGCGCCGATGCACGGCTCTGCCGCGCGGCTCTCAAAGTCCATCTTGAGTAGGCGATTGACCTGATGGCGAATCGCGTCGAAGTCGAGGAGGAAACCGTCGATTTTAGCTCGGTCATAACGCTTGAGACCTTGGTGCAGACCGGCAATGGTGGTGACGGTTCCGGACGTGCCGAGCAGTTGAAGGTTTCCGCCTGCGAGCGGCAAGTCAATGCCGAGGGTAGCGACGAAGGGCGCGATCATTGCCGCCGATTCGGCCACCATGGTCTCATAGGTATCCGCCGAGATGCGATCACCGCCATGGCGCTCGGCCAGGCTGACAACACCACACGGGAGCGACGCCCAATCTGTGAGTTTGGGTGCTGTGCCGCCGTTGAGAGCGACCCAGATAAGCTCAGTGCTACAGCCGCCAATATCGAACAGGAGAGCGTGGGACGCGGAATTTTTGAGGAGCGGCGTGCAACTATGCAGCGCAAGTTCTACCTCTTCAAAGCCACTGATAATTTCAAGCTCTACTCTGGCCTCTTCGGCAGCGCGGGTGACGAATATATCGCAATTCTTCGCTAGGCGACAGGCCTCGGTAGCGACACCCCGAAAGCGCGTCACCCCGCGTCGGCGAAGCTTGTTAGCACAGACATTAAGCGCCGATAGTGTACGCTCCATCGCCGCGTCAGAAAGGCGGCCGGTTTTACTGACCCCTTCACCGAGCCGCACAATGCGGGAAAAAGCATCGATCACGCGAAAGCTCTCGGATTCAGGCCGGGCCACCAGCAGGCGACAATTGTTGCTGCCGAGATCAAGGGCGCCATAGACTGCGCCCCTGCCCGCGAGGGATTTGCCCTTGCCGACCGGTCTGCCGCGAGGCTTTTGTAGTGAGTTGTACAGCGAAGTTTCGAGCATCAAATTGCCATCCCCTCCCTGGCTGGGGGCGAAAAACTTTTGCCCACATCCTAAAGAAAGTATTACACCCGCTGCGGTGAACTTGGCAATGTGTGCGCTCGAACGACGATACATCTGTTGACAACGCGACCGAAGCGCCTAATTTTGGCTCAAGGTTAGTGTCTACTGGGGGATCGTCTAATGGTAGGACAGCGGACTCTGACTCCGTAAGTGGGGGTTCGAATCCTCCTCCCCCAGCCAATTCTTATGCTAAATTCGTGCAACATTATGCATTGTTCCATGCTCGTAGAAATTGATGAAAAAAAAGATGCATCTTTGTTGTGTTCAATAATAAATGATTATTTTGGCATATAACGCTGGAAACATAATAGAAAATTCATTCAAAATTATGAACGCGATATTTTTATATACTCGAAACAAACAGTATTCACATTTTCTGAATTTACTCATCAGAATCAAAAAGTTTTTAGTGTATTGTGTTGTGATGGGGTTTTTTATAGTGGCTATAGGCCATGCCCAGAAAGCAGTGTCTGAAAATACTTATTTGCCGGAATCTGTTCTAGATTCTATTTCAAATTCTGGCATAAATGCTTACCGGGAGGAGGTATCAGATACTTCCACCATAATATCCCGACGCACTGCAAAAATGAAGTTTATTTCTGAAGTAATTTCTGCATTAGAACTATATCCTGACCAAGCGTACCCTATAGCTAAAACAGCCCTAAATTTAGGTAATTCATCTCGGAAATATATTGCATATGCGATAATAAATAATTTTCCAGGATACACGAAAATTGTATCTGAAATATTTCCTGAATATAAACCAAATCAGTACCATGTTCGGAAAATAGAAAATATCAAAAATAATATAATAGAAAAAAATATCGAATATAAAAATAATGTTAAAAACAACAATTTATCAAATACTAAAACTGAACAAATTGATATAGACTGGAGTAGCCGGGCGCTACGTATTTCATTTGATGAAATAAACATGCCTGCCTCTAATGAGGAAATGGGATTATTCGGCTTTGGATACTATCAATATTTTTATCCATGGATTTATGGGGGGGTTAATGCTTTTGGAGCGGCAACTGGTAAGCGAGGTGGATTTTTTACAGGTGGATTTACAGCTGGTATCAAATTTCCGTTAATTAACAAACTGTACGCTGATTCGAGCTTTTACGTTGGTGCAGGTGGTGGTGGTGATGCACCGCAAGGTGGGGGGTTAATGCTCCGACCTTATGTGGGATTGGTTTATGATTTTGGTCAATACGGTCTTGGACTAGGCTATAGTCGAGTAGAATTTCCTAACGGCGATATTGATGGAGATTCAATTAGTTTCCAACTGGATACAAATTTCTCGACAGCAACCAGAGACTGGTTTGGCGCTAATACAAGTACGCAAGACTATCTCCATTCTGTCTTTTCTGGGGTCAGTAAGCATCGATCCCATATCTCAATGCGAAGCCGGTTTTATCAGCCGACCGATGATAGCAAGACAGTATCTGCAACAAAATTAAACGAAACTATAGGTGTCGTTGGGACGAATTATGCCTATTTTTTAGGAAAACACGTATTTATCGAACTCGAATCGGCAGGCGCTTTCTCTGGTAATGTGGGTGGGTATGCTGAATTACTTGGTGGAATAGGATTACGACAACCAATCTCGTCTGATGATCGCTTGGCTTTCTTGCCAAGTATAACCGTTGGTGGAGCCGGCGGAGGTGCTGTAGATACAGGTGGGGGGCTGGTGGTCCGAGCTAACTTGGGTTCAGAATACCGTCTTACTAGTGATCTGAGTATTTTAGCAGATGTCGGATATATTCTTGCGCCAGATGGAAATTTCGAAGCCCCATACGGTGGGTTCAATCTTTTATATGTTATGGAAAATATTTCTCTAGACAACAAAGGAACAGCCCTTACCTCAGATGAAAGTATAATTACTAATCGGTGGCGTGTAAGGCCAATTCACCAGTGGTATTTAGACGCACCGAGGAAACGTGCAGTTCCAAAAGATATGGAACTTTTAGGGGCAAAATTTGATTGGGTTCCTGGCAACTGGTGGTACCTAACTGGCCAGGCGTTAAGCGCATACGCTGGTAGTGCGGGTGGGTATTCCGAGGGCCTATGGGGTGCTGGTATTATGGGTCCACGCATAGGTCGCTTCGGTACTTATGTTGAAGCACTGATTGGCGCTGGTGGGGGAGGTGGTGTAGATACTGGAAGTGCCTTAATTGCTAAGGGATCTGCCGGTTTGTCATTTAGGGTATCCCGAGATCTGTCATTGGAACTTGGTTTGGGACGGTTGGTGTCAGAGGAAGGTAGTATGGATGTCAACTTGCTCGATACCGCGTTAGTTTATCGATTGGGGTCTCCAATAATAAGAAAGTAGACCATTACAAACGTGTTGAAATTACTTCAAATTGTCATAGGTTTCTCGAAATTCGTTTGACGGTAGACCAGCGGGCTCTGACTCCGTCGGTTGGGGATGAAAACCCCTCCTCTAGCCACTCCTTGCCTTTAAAATATGTGTGACCACGTCTGCTTCACTGTGAAAAACTGGCCCGTTGCTGATACTTAAGTGCTAGCAATTGCCGCCACAAGTCGCTATCGAGCTGGCCTTTCGAGCTCAGAGACGGCGGAGGTTGGAGTTTGTAAATTGATTGAAGTTGGCGCCTCTGGTATCGCAGCGCAAGTGGTCTACCGACCGGCCGGCATCACCTCTGCAGCGAAACGCTCCATGGATTCGAGTGACTCCGTGAGCGTCGGCCGCATAAAATTGAATAGAATACTGCTCACGCCAAGCTCCTTCATCTTCGCAACATCTTCCGCCACTTGCTCGGACGAGCCAAGAAAAATATGCCGACTGCCGTCATCGACGTTAACGGGGTCATCTTCGCGGTACCACACCGCCCAGAAGGAGAGCTCCACATCCGCCGGATCGCGTTTCGCCTCTTCCGTAAGCCTGCGCAAGGTCTCGGCACCCATAGCGTAGCGCGCGACCGTGTTGTAGCGGTCTTTCGGGCTGAGGCCGACGGGATACCAGGCATCGCCAGCACGTGCGGTGCGCTTGAGCGCCACCATGCTGTCACCGCCGATCCAGATCGGAATATGTGGTTTCTGCACCGGTTGCGGACGGAAATAGATGTCCCCGACGGTGACGTAATTGCCCTGGAAGCTGGGCTCGTCGTTGCTCCACATCTCTTTGAAGGCGTCAATATATTCGTCTGTTACTTTGCCGCGCTCGGCGAAGGGCGGAGCGCCGACGGCCTTGAACTCCTCCTCCATCCAGCCGGATCCGACTCCGGCGATAGCGCGGCCGTTCGATAGCACGTCAATGGTAGCGAACAGCTTGGCAGTCAGAATGGGTTCGCGGTAGGGCAGCACTAATACGGAAGTCAGCAGCTTGGCTTTCTCGGTATAGAGCGCGAGCGATGCCATCAAGGCGAAGGGCTCGAGAATTTCACCGCTGTCGAAGGTGTCGGTATCGCCGGTCTCGGTATAGGGGTAAACCGGTTTGAAGTTTTTCGGAATGATGATGTGATCGGCGATGGCAAAATAGGTGAAGCCGAGTGCTTCACCGCGCTGGACGAACTGTTTGATCGCCTCGGGTCGGGCGAGCGGCCCGGCATTGGGAATGTTAAATCCGAATTCCATGATGGTGACCTCCTCGACGTTCTTGGCGCGAGTTCAGTTATAGCCGAGAATGTCCGCCGTATCAGGAGAATTGACCCATGAAACGGCTCGCCTTTATCGGTGAATGCATTATTGAGTTAGGCGACGCGGCGGATGCGACGAACCGCGGTATACTCAAATGCTGCTTCGGCGGCGATACCCTTGATAGCGCGGTCTAAATTGCGCGTTGCGTCAAACGCAAGGTGGCGGCTGTCGATTACGTGACCATTCTTGGCGACAACCCGTTCAGCTATGAAATGTTGGCGCGGTTCGTGCGGGAAGGGCTCGATAAAAGTGCTGCCAACTGCTCAGCCTGAATCGGCAGTTTGAATCTGTCCGCGCAGCGCTTCCGTCGCCGCTTCGTCAACTGTGCCCATGTCGTCTAGCACCACGCCGTAGACTTCCTTGGCGCGTTCGCGAGTGATCCAGCCCTCGTCAAGATCGTGCTTTACGCTCCTTGCGTCGCGCGCTGCCGGTGGGCCGTAGCCACCGCCGCCGGAGGAGATGGAGATAATCGTCTCGCCCGGGATCAATTCAACATCGCCGTAAGCCGGCTGCGCCGTGACATCACTATTGCTGCCGCGCTTGAAAACGCGGACCGGCCCGCCCGGTAGGCCTCCGCGCGCTCCCGCTGCCGGGTTAATGGTGCCGTCGGCAACGTAAAGTACGCGCATAGAATTGTTATCCATTGGGCCGAACTCGACCTCAATCGAAGGCGCGCCGCGATAGGTGCCGGCGCCCTCCGTATCGGCGAGTAGCTTTCGGCTCGGCACGAAAAGAGGATGTGAGAGCTCGTCGACCTCGACGCTGTCCTGACGGCACATCCCAGCATTGCCGACATGTACGATTGGCATCCAGGCATCCGCTTCCGGCGCGCCGGCGCCGCCGGTCACGCCGAGAACGAGCTGATTGACGTATATCTCATCATTGTGGCGAGGGTCGCGTCCGGAGATTACGCCGCAGGCCGGTGGGATGATCGGTCCGGCTTCGGCCATGCCGAATCCCTCGGCGAGCTCGGCGAGTGCACGTTGGGTCGGGTTGGAGATGCGGTCCGCCAGATTGGTCGTCGCCACCGAACAGCTATGAGGGTGACGCGGGATGCCGGTGGCGCAATTCTCTCGCAGCAGCACCTCAACGCGACGGAAGCTGCCGGCATTGGGCGGCACGGTGTGGTCGTTGATGCCGTTATAAATGCCGACGAGAGCGGCGGTAATAGAACAGGCCTCGGAAAGATTGAGGCCGCAGGGTTGGCAATCTGGGTTGTCTCGGAGATCGACTTGAATCATCCCGGCTTCTGAATTCACTGCGACAGTAACCTTGGTTGGGATACCGTCAGGTACGCCGGGATAGGGATCGTGCGCCGAGGTTGCGCTCACGGTGCCGCTCGGTAGACGGCCGATGGCCCGAATCATGCGGCTTTCTGAATAATTGAACCAATCCTCAATGTATTTCTCAAGCGACTCCCAGCCGATATCTGCGCCGAGTTTCAAGAGCTCGCGTTCGCCAATGCGCGCTGCGCCAAGCGCCGCGAGATAATCACCCCACCATTGGTTCGGCACGCGGATTCGCAGGAGGCACATGCGAATGATATCCTCAATGTCCTGGTAATCTTCCTGAACTTTGACGGCGGGGAAGATCAGTGCACCCTCTTCGTAAACATCGCGCGCATGGCCCATATAGGTGGTCGGCTCGGAATTGCCGCAATCCGCCTGATGCGCCTTGGCCAGCACGGTGAGGCGATGTACGCCGTCATCGTCGATCACCGGAACGATGATGCAATGATCGGCCGGGTGGGAATTACCGTGATAAGGCGAATTATGCAGGAAGGCGTCGCCGCGCTTCAGCTCGGGATGATGCGCCTTCACTTCCCGCGCCATGATGTCGGGACCGATCATTACATGGATGGGCAAGCTCTCTGCCGCGGAAAGTAGGCGGCAATCGGCGGTCAGGATGACGCAGGAAAAATCATGCGCTGTGTTGAGAACGCCCGAGCGTCCCGTGCGGAATAGCGTATTCTGCATGCGTCGGGCGATCGCTTCTAACCGGTTTGAGAGAATCGCCATGCGCGCGCCGTTGCGTCCACAATCTTTAGCCGTCTCAGCCATAAATCCTATCTTGCTGTTTGGCTAGATTCTGCGCGGTGCATCACGCCGGCACAAGCCTAATGTGCGGGCTTGTAAATTTCGATATAGCCGTCATTGAGGAAAAGATTAAAGATTATTTTTTGACCTTGATAAAAGTCGAGCAGTGACGGGTCCAAGAGACCTAACAGTACCTGCCAGGACACATTGTTGGCGTTCGCATAGGTCGGCTCTCGGAAGCCGTTCTCGTTGTTACGCAATGACAATCAACAGCCGTTGAATTCGGAGATGATGACCGACAGACTGTACGTCTAGGTCTTGATCTCCAATTACTTCATCGATTATGAGGTTGATCCGCTGGGCCAGGTGATCTCCGAATCCGGGCCGTACTTAGTCGATGACAGCGCCGAGCGTGCCAAGTGGAATTGGAGCCCTCGCGACGAACTGGCGGCAGCGATGAAGGACATGGTGACCAAGCTTGGTGAAAAACTCACCACGCTGACACGGCCGGACTGGGGTGTGGGGAGAAAATGACTATGCCGATGGAGCGCTTGCAAGAAAGATTGGCCGTCGACCACACCGAGCTCGATATCGAAAAGGCGCTCACCGTGCTGAAGGAGTTCCAGGGCGGATGAACGATATAGTCTGCGATAAGGTTGCTATCGTCGGCATCGGCAGGAGCGCGTACGGCCGATTTTTGCCGGAGAGCCAGCTCAAGCTCGGCGCTATCGCGCTTAAGGAGGCGCTCGCGGATAGTGGCCTTGACCGCGGCGATATCGACGGGCTGTCGATCCACATGGGCTGGCCACTCGGCCTCGATTACGACCAGGTTGCAGAGGGCTACGGCCTCGACGTGCGCTATGTCAACCAGATGTGGACCCATGGACGCTTCATAGCCTACACCCTGCAGCACGCGGCCTTGGCGGTGATCTCGGGTATGGCCGATGTAGTCGCATGCATCACCGCTATTAGCTTCACCCGCGAGCGGGATATATTAGGCGGGCCAGGCGACATTGAGGGCATGCGCGAAGGCGGCGGTACGCATGGAGAAAACCCATCCTATGGGCTCACCTCGCCCGCCGCCGGCGTGGCACTTGCCTATCGGCGCTATATGGCGCTCTACGGCTCGACGACTGAGGACCTAGCCGCCGTGCCCATCGCCTTCCGCAAGCACGCCCAACTCAACCCTGCGGCGTATACGAAGAATATGGGCGAGCTTACCCTCAAGAGCCATCAGAGCCAGCGTATGATTGTCGATCCCTTACGGCTATTCGATTGCAGCCTAATCTCAGACGGCGCAGTGGTAGTGCTGGTGACGAGTGCCGAGCGCGCTCGCGACCTCAAGAAGAAGCCGGTCTATATCTCTGGCATGCAGGGCCTTCGCAGTGGCCGCGAGGAATTCATCTTCGCGCCGCGCGGTATGGGTCTCAACCAGCAGTCTGGCACGCGGATTAGCGCTGACGAACGCGACCTTGCGGTCTATCGCATGGCCGGCATCAAGTGTAGCGATATCGACGGTCTCTATACCTATGATGCCTTCTCGCCACTCCCCCTCTTCGTGCTTGAGCGCTTTGGTTTCTGTCCGCAGGGCGAGGCGGCGCGCTGGGTGCAGAGCGGACGCATAGAGCTCGGCGGCGAGCTACCGATGAATACCTCCGGCGGTCTCCTGTGCGAAGCCCATATCGGCGGCTGGAACTCGGTCTACGAGCTCACGAGCCAGCTCCGCGGTACTTGCGGCGACCGCCAGATTGAGGGCGCTAGTCACCTTCAGTGGGCTACCTGCTGGGGGGATTCTTTGATTTTTCGGAATTAATCCTCATGGGTATTAGCCAGAAACCTCTACCGCGCATCACCCCTGACAACGAACCATTCTGGGAAGGCTGCAAGCGCCATGAGTTGCTTCTCGCCGAGTGCAACGCTTGTCATAGAGTACATTTACCGCCGGGACCCTTATGCCCGTCCTGCTTCTCCGACGATCTCGGCTGGCGCAAGGCCTCGGGCCGGGGAACGATCAGCGCCTGGACCGTCGTCCACCGCGAATGGTTCGAAGCCTTCCGCGCCGACCTCCCCTACAACGCGGCCCAGATTGAACTTGAAGAAGGCCCCCGCCTGACTGCCAATATCATCAATGTTGATAACGCAGACCTCGCCGTAGGCATGGAAGTCGAAGTGGTGTTTGACGATGTGACGAACGAAGTGACACTACCGCGTTTTCAGCCGCGATAGCGAGGCTCGGGTACGCCGGGCACATCCACCTCCAACGCGAACAACGCTCCGGCCAGGGGCTGGGTGGCGCGTTGTTCTTCAGTCAGGCGGAAGAAGGCACTGGTGATATAAAGGGTCTTGAGGTCGGGACCGCCTAAGGCACAGGAAGTAACGCGGGAAACGGGGAGCTCAATCTCGTCGGCGACGTCGCCGTCCGGCGTGTGACGCAGGACTCGGGAGCCGTCGAAGCGGGCGCTCCAGAGATGGCCCTCCGCATCCACCGTGGCGCCGTCAGGGATGCCAGGGAGCGCCTTCGTCTTGGCGAAGATGCGCTTGTTGGTTAGCGCACCGGTATTGGCATCGAGATCGTAGGCGAAAATGTTCTTGGTCGGGCTGTCGGTGAAATAGAGCACGTCACCTTTGGGCGAGAAGGCGATGCCGTTGGTGAGGGTGATACCGTCCACTGCCGCTTGACTGGTGCCGTCGGCATCGAGTCGGTAGAGTGCGCCCGAGGGGCGCTCCAGCATCTTGTCCATTGTGCCTGCCCAGAAGCGTCCCTGGCGATCGGTGCGTCCGTCATTCAGGAGCGTGCCCTCTGGGTCGTTGCGCGGGTCGCCGAGCGGCGTGTGGTTGCCAGTCTCCGGGTCCCAAAGGGCGAAACCTTGGCGCCCGGCGATGACCAACCCGCCCATCGCGCGCAGCGCGAAGGAGTGTACCTTGTCGGGCGGCGTCCAGCTCTCTACCTTTCCGCTTGCGGCATCGATGCGGTGGATCGCGGGACGGAATACGTCGGTCCACCACAGGAAGCCCTGCGTCGAGTCCCATACCGGTACCTCGCCGAGCACATCTTCCGTATTGGCCGCCACAGTTACGACACACATGGATTAATTCCCCCCAAGCACTGTAACATGCAGGTGTTTATGGAATAAACGACCGCATGAGGAATCAGGAAGGCGGCATGAGCGAACGGCGGAAGAGACAGCCTGAGGGCTCGAAATCGAGCGAATTCGGCGCAGACGAAAAGACAAGGAGACTCAGTCTACTTACGTTAGAACAGTTGCTGGAGGCGATCAATAAGTTACGCCTCGGCAAGACCTTCTGCTCCAGTCTACCGCTTACCCTACCGATTGGCTCACCGCCGAAGACGATCGATAGCGTGTGAGTGCTGCCGCCATGAAGATACCCAAGGCCAAAACAGCGATGGCGCTGATTGACGAGATGGCGGCGCGCCATCCGGAGCGCGAGGCGCTGATCGGCGGCGATGCGCGCTATAGTTGGGCCGAATTGCGCGATGCCGTGCGCGATCTCGCCAAGGGCCTACATGCCGCTGGTATCCAGCGCGGCGACAAAGTCGCAATTCTGATGGGCAACCGACCGGAATGGCTAATCGCTGATTTCGCGATCATGGCGCTAGGCGGCGTGATGGTCGCAGTTAACACCTGGACGACGGCGCGCGAGCTTGCCTATCAACTCAGCCATTCGGAGACCAGGCTCCTCATAATGTCAGACCGCTTCCTCAAGCACGATTACGCCACGCTTGTGCATGAGGCACGCGCCACGGAATACGATCTCACCCGTCTGAGACGCATCTATTGTCTCGCCGACCGCGCGGTGCCGGAAGGCATGTATCCTTTAGAATCCTTGCGGCAATTGGGTGCCGATGTGCCGAATACCGTATTCGACGCGGCGCAGGCCGCCGTCAGAGGCGAAGACATTGCCTGTCTGCTCTACACCTCGGGCTCCACCGCGCTGCCCAAGGGCGTGCTTCTGCAGCATTTCGCACTCATAGAAAACATGTGGGGCATCGGGGAACGCCTCCACTTGCGCGCTGATGACCGGCTGTGGCTGGCCGTCTCGCTGTTCTGGGGGCTAGGCTGCGAAAACGCGCTCTTTGCCGTTTGGAGCCATGGCGCCACCATCATCCTGCAGGAGCATTTCGACGCCGGCGAGGCGTTACGTCTGATCGAGGCCGAGCGCTGCACCGTCTTCTACGGTACGCCCAACATGACACTCGCCCTCACTGAGCATCCTGACCTCGCCAGCCGCGATATCTCCTCCCTCCGCGTCGGTGCTACCCTTGGTTCGCCTGAGCAGATCAGCCGCCTGGTTGATTTCGGCGTACCGGAGGCCTGCCAGATCTACGGCCTGACCGAGACGTACGGCAATTGCTCGATCAACGACGCCCACGATACATTGGCACGCCGCACCGAGACGATCGGCACGCCGCTCCCCGGCAATGATATGATCATCGTCGATGACGAGACGGGTGCGCGCTTACCACCTGGCGAGATCGGCGAGATCCGCCTCAAGGGCTATGTCACCCCTGGATATTACAAGGATTTAGAAAAGACCGCTGAGACGTTTGACGAGAACGGCTATTTTTGCACCGGCGATCTGGGATTCTACGACGTGGACGGCTATCTCTATTTTCGAGGTCGCACCAAGGAGATGATCAAGACCGGCGGTATCAACGTCTCTCCTGCCGAGATTGAGGAACTACTGCTCAGCCACGATGCAGTTGAGCTTGCCTATGTCATCGGCCTCAAGGATGTGCGGCGCGATGAGATCGTTGTCGCCGTGATCGTCGCGCGGGCTACGGTCGAAGAACAGGAACTGCTCTCCCTCTGCCGCGACGCCCTCGCCCGCTATAAGGTGCCTCGCCGGATTCGATTCACGGCGCATGACGAGTTGCCGCTGACGAGTACGGGGAAACTACAGAAAAATCGGCTGAAAGAATTGTTCGACTAAGGCTCAAGCTATTACGCCCTTTGTGGAAAAAATTTACTTTATGAACGTTTTGGTTCCGCTCTTGCCGTAGTTCGTCTCGGCTAATGCCACGAACCGCTCGGTTATCTCGTCCGGTGATTTCAGCATGGCTGGGTCCTCGCCAGGAAAAGCTTCGGCGCGCATACTGGTGGCGGCGGTGCCGGGGTCGATGATGTTGGCTTTAATATTGGTGCGTTTTAATTCCGCCGCCCAGGTGAACACCAGCGCCTCGAGCCCGGCCTTGCTCGTAGTGTAGGCAGCCCAAAATGGTGGTGGTTCACCTTCGGTCACGCCGGAAGTGACGAATATGGCGCGGCCGGCCTCAGAGAGGCGCAAGAGTGGGTCGAGGCTGCGAATCAGGCGCCAATTGGCGGTGAGGTTGAGGTCGATGACCGCATTCCATATGTCGGGCGAATAATGGCCGGTCGGAAACAGGCCGCCCAGCATGGCTGCATTGCCGACAAATATATCGAGCCGCCCGAAACGCTCGTGCAGCGATGCACCCATCCTGTCGATCAGTTCACCCTGGCGGAGATCAAGCGGCACGAGCATGGCCGGTTCGCCTCCGGCAGCGCGAATCTCATCGTCCGCCTCTTCGAGCGCGCCCGAGGTGCGAGCTACGAGAATCAGGCGCGCACCTTCGGCAGCATAGCGCTTGGCCACCGCTCGGCCGATGCCACGTGAGGCGCCGGTCACGAGCGCGATGCGGTCCTCCAGCCGGCAGCCGTTCATGAACTATTTTCAGTCAGCAGCGAGAGCTGTGCCGGTAGATCGCCGCCGTCACGGTCCGAGAGGACTATGGGATAATCACCGGTAAAACAGGCGTCGCAATATTGCGGCGCATCGGCGTTGCGCCCATTTTCGCCCATCGCCCGGTAAAGGCCGTCGATGGTGACGAATGAAAGGCTGTCAACACCAATCAAATCAGCCATTTTGGCGACATCCATGCCGGCGGCGAGCAGTTCGTCTCGCTCCGGTGTATCGACGCCATAGTAACAGGAATGGGTGGTTGGCGGACTGGCGATACGCATATGGACTTCGGTAGCGCCGGCGCTCCTGACCATTTCGACGATCTTAGTCGACGTCGTGCCGCGTACAATGCTGTCATCGACCAGAACGATACGCTTTCCTTCCAGCAGACGGTGATTGGCGTTGTGCTTGAGCTTAACACCGAGATGGCGAATTTGGTCAGTCGGTTCAATAAAGGTGCGCCCAACATAGTGATTGCGGATGATGCCGAGCTCGAACGGCAGGCCTGCCTCGGCGGCATAGCCGATCGCCGCAGGCACCCCGGAATCGGGCACCGGCACCACCAGCTCGGCATCGCACGGCGCTTCGCGCGCGAGTTCAGCGCCGATCGCTTTTCGGGCCTCATAGACACTTTTGCCCTGGGACAGGCTGTCGGGTCGCGCAAAATAGATATATTCGAAGACGCAGAAGCGCCCGGCGCGGCTCTCAAACGGCTTGTAGCTGGTTAACTCCCCGTTGCGCGCTACCACCATCTCCCCGGGTTCGATATCGCGTATCAATTCGGCTCCGATAATGTCGAGGGCGACAGTCTCCGAAGCTAGAATATGGGCACCGTCGAGGCCGCCAAGTACGAGTGGGCGGACGCCATAAGGATCGCGCACGCCAATCAGCGCATCCTTGGTCAGCGCGACGAGAGAATAGGCGCCCTCGACCCGGCGCAGTGCATCGACCAGTCGGTCGGTGACACTGGCGCCCTTGCTGAGCGCCATCAGGTGGATGATAACCTCGGTGTCCGAGGTCGAGCGAAAGATGCTGCCATGGCTGACTAATTCGCCGCGCAGTGCCACTGCATTGGTAAGATTGCCATTATGGGCAATGCTTAGGCCGCCGAAGGAAAGATCAGCAAAGAGTGGCTGAATATTGCGGATTTCAGGCCGGCCGGTGGTCGAATAGCGGTTGTGTCCGATGGCGGCGAATCCCTTTAACTCGTCGATCACCTGGGCTTCGCCAAAATTGTCCCCGACTCGCCCGAGACCGTGGTGAGAGAAGAAATGCACACCAGTGGTGCTGACGATTCCAGCGGATTCCTGGCCGCGATGTTGTAATGCATGAAGGCCAAGTGCGGTATGGGTGGCTGCATCAGGATGGCTGAAAATGCCAAAAATGCCGCATTCTTCGTGCAGCTTGTCAACGTCGAAAGGATGCGCCTTCAAAGGGGGATTCGATTGGGGCATGTGTGTCGCCGCTACTCCTCGACCGAGTTAGAGAGACCGTCCATCTGCTTGCGCTGATTCTCATCATAACCCTCGCGTTCCTTTTCGTCGCCGTCGCGGTCGGGAATCGGTTCGGAGAGTACGCGCAGGCTGCGTTCCGCGTCCTGCAGCTTCTGGATGTTGTGTTTAGTGTCCTCTGCCGTACGTTCCGTTCGGCTGCGCAACTCCTCGGGAGCGATTTGGCGGATCATCTCTGCCCCCATCTGGATATAGGGCATGGCTTTCGCCTCTTCCACCCAGGGCGGTCGATCTTCGGGTTCTTTCACGGCCCAGACGAACAGCATATAGGCAAGACAAACCAGGACCGCGCCGCGTAACAGTCCAAAAATGAATCCTATGGAACGGTCAAGTGCTCCCATGCGACTGCGCTGCACATAGCCCGAGATCATCTGGTTGACAATGGTGAAAACGATCAACGCCACTAAGAATAGCACCAGCGCCGTTCCCGCGTCTGCTAAGGTCTCGCCTAGATCGAGCTCGGGCCAATTGTCTGCGACCCATTGGCGCGGATAGGGCCGGACATGGGGAAAGGCAAAAACAGCTACCAGGGCAGCGCCGACCCAGGCGCTGACACCAAGAACTTCTCGCACCGCACCGCGCGAAAGAGCCAGCAGCGCCGAGATCAACATTACTAGGGCGACGAGAATATCCACCGGATTGACTGGGAAAGAATCCATTACCGTCAAATCCTTCCCACGTCGACGTCGGTGAAACCAGCCTCGGCGGCCGGCGCGAGGAGGTTGATCAACTCGTCGATGCGGGTAATCCCGGAGAGCGAGATTTCCGATGGTGCTGCTTCACATCTCTTCTCGCCGCCGCCAGCCTTTGGCGCGATCGCCAAGGAAAAGCCGAGCTTGGCGGATTCTTTAAGTCGTGCTGAGTGTTGCGCCACCGGGCGCACCTCGCCGGAGAGGCCAATTTCGCCGAACACCGCGGTGCCTTCTGGTACCGGGCGTTTGTAATAGGAAGAAACGATCGCCGCCGCGACGGCGAGGTCCGCCGCTGGCTCAGCGATGCGCAATCCGCCGGCTACATTGAGGAACACATCGCTAGAGCCGAGCGAGAGCCCGGCGTGCGCTTCGAGGACAGCGAGCACCGTGGCAAGGCGGCCTGAATCCCAGCCCACCACGGTCCGTCGCGGCGAGCCGGGCGGGCCAGGGGCGACAAGGGCCTGAATTTCAACCAATACTGGGCGCGTTCCTTCTATACCGGCGAACACGGCGGCGCCGGGCACTGGCCCGCGTTCGGGATTGAGGAAGAGGGTGGAGGGGTTCGGCACTTCGGCTAGACCTGTGCTAGTCATCTCGAATACGCCGATTTCATCGGTCGGCCCGAAGCGGTTCTTGACCGCGCGTACGATGCGAAACTGATGGCTGCGTTCGCCCTCAAAATATAGCACCGCGTCGACCATGTGTTCGAGCACCCGGGGGCCGGCGATCTGGCCCTCCTTGGTGACATGACCGACCAACAGCAGCACCGAGCCCGAGACCTTAGCGTGGCGGATAAGCTCCTGGGCCGCTCCACGAACCTGAGAAACCGTGCCAGGCGCCGAATCGAGGTTATCGAGGTACATGGTCTGAATCGAATCGACGACGATCACATCCGCCGACTTACCGCTTTCCAGGCTGGTGAGAATGTCTCGCACGCTGGTGGCTGTGGCAAGGCGCACGGGTGCTTCCGTCAAGCCAAGACGGGCGGCGCGTAGGCGAATTTGCTCGATTCCTTCCTCGCCGGAGATATAGTCAGCGCGAACGCCATTGGCCGCCAGCGCGCAGGCAGCTTGCAGCAGGAGGGTGGATTTACCGATCCCCGGATCGCCGGCAAGCAAAATGCTAGTACCCGCCACCAGGCCGCCGCCAGTGACCCGGTCGAGTTCCGCCATGCCGCTCAGATAGCGCGCTACACTTCCCTGCGCACCCGCGATATCAACGAAATCGAGTGTGCGCCCCTTGCCCTTGCTGAGTCCTTTCGGCGCCACCTTACGCGGCATTTCCTCGGCGAAGCTGTTCCATGCGCCGCACGCGTCGCACTTGCCGGCCCAGCGCGGTCGTTTCACGCCGCAGGTTTGACAAAAATATCTTAGATCGCTGCGCGCCAACGAACCTCCAAACGATATTAGCGAAACGCCGTCGGTGGCGCCCGCAAATTACTCGCGCGTATCCCAGGGAACGCGCGCATCTCCGATTCGCAATTTGATTTTACCCGCTCTTGCCGCACACGGGGAACGGAAAGCACCATCAGCTGAAAGGCTTCCACAACAGGATCAGTTTGGGCAGCACGGTGAGCGCTGCCAACAAGGCAATGAACATGGCCGCCGCGATCAGCACGCCGAAATAGATCGTCGGATTGAAATTGGAGAAGACCAAAATGGAGAAGCCGATAATGATCGTAAGGGTGGTGTAAAACACCGCCTTGCCGATATTGGAATGGCAAACACGCATGGTTTCGGCATAATCCCTGGTCTGCGAATATTCCTCGCGGAAGCGATAGATATAGTGGATGCCGTTGTCGACCGCGATGCCAATGGTAATGGCGGCGATGGTAATAGTCATCATATCCATCGGAATCTCAGCCCAACCCATGACACCGAGCACCACGCTTGCGCCAATTAGATTGGGTAGAATGCCGATTACAGCAAGTGGTATCGAGCGAAACAGCAGTAGAAACATAATAGAAATTCCGAGCATTACCACGCCGATGGTCTTGATCTGGGAAGAAAACAGGCTCTGCAGCATATTATTGTAGAGCACCAGAAGGCCACTCACTGTGACATTATCCTCGGTGAGGTTGAGTTTTTCACCCATGTCGCGACGCACGGTCTGAAGTAATTCGCTGCGCCGTATATCCGGCTTTGAATCCAGTACCCGGGCGAAAAGCCGTGCCTCATTATGCTCGATCGAGAGATAGGGGTCGATGATATCCGCCTTGATTTCTGCGGGAATTTGCGTGTAGAGCAGCGCCAGCATCATCGAATCGAGCTCGCCGCCGAGCACCTCTTCGCCTACTCTGACGGCGGAAGCGAGAGAGAGAACCTTGCCAATCTCGGGCAGGCTATCGAGATAGTCGTGCACGTCTTTGATGCGTTGAATCTTGTCTGGGGTGAGCCAATATTCTGGTGAGCGGGCCATGGCTTCTGCGAATTCGCGCTCAAGCGAGATTTCGTATTCGCTCATGCCTTGTAGATCCTCGGGATTTAGTAGATCCTCAGTATTGTCCTCGAATTTGATCAGCACTTCCAAGGGCGTGGTACCGCCGAGTTGCTCGTCTATCTGCTTGAGGCCACGATAGATCTCGGTCTCGGAGCTGAAATAGTTGATGAAACTGTTCTCCACCCGCAACTGGCTGATACCGACCGCGCTTATCGCAATGACGGCGACGGCGAGCACGAGAATCTTATTGCCATGCGCCTGGGTCAGGTGGGCGAGATAGGCGGGAAGGAGAAAGCGGTCACCATGCTTGCCCTTGGCGGGCTGAGGTGTGGCCCAGCGCTTGCCTGCCACCAATAGAAGCGTTGGAAACAGTAAAAAGGAGGTTGCGAAGGTCACCGCGAGGCCGGCACTCATCATCCAGCCAAAATCAATTACCGGCTTGATGTCGCTGACCACAAGGGAGCCGAATCCGAAGATAGTGGTCAGCGCCGTATAGAGGCATGGACGAACCATCTTGTGCACAGTCTTACGAACTAGGTCGTGTTGATCGTCCTCCGGATTGTCGCGGCTGAGCTGGCGGTATCGCACGATCAAATGGATGTTCATCGAGATCGTGATAATCAGCATCAGAGCGAGGAAATTGGACGAAATGACGGTGACGTTCCAGCCGGTCACTCCCAACAGGCCGATCATCACCAACCCCGCATAGAAGCAGCTTAGCAGCGGCAACACGATCCATAGCGGTTGGCGGAAAATGATGGTGAGCACAATGAGGAGAAAGGCAAGCACGCCGCCCCCAAAGACGACGAGGTCGCTGCGCACGAAAGTCACCATATCGTCGGTAATCATCGGTACGCCGCCAAGATAAATCAGGCCACTGGAGCGGTGGCCGTCGAGGATTTCACGAATCCTTACGATATCGGCGCTGCGCTTGTCGCTGATCGTGTCGCGCATGACGATATAGTCAGCTTCAACTTGACGCAGAGTATCCGATTCCTTGCCGCTCAGCCCCTTGTTGCGCTGCTTGGCGCGAAGATCGTTGCGCGCGCGACCAAGTAAGTTGAGTTTTTCGTTCTCCTCCAGCACCAGCAGCAGGGCGGTAGTTTTTGCGTCGGCGCTGATGATCAGCTCGCTGAAGATCGGGCTGGAAAGCAGTTCTGCTCGCGCCTGTGTGCGGTCGACGAACGGCTTTTCCAAATTCGGAATATCGTTGAGCATCTCGGTGAAGGATTGGTCTGAGCTCTTGAGCAGCGGCGCGTCCAACATAGTGAACACCGATTCGATGCTCTCTATGGTGCCCAGTTCCTCGCGCAGCCGCATGATCGTCCCGAGAGCTTCGTCTGAGAACAGATCATTTTGCGGTGAATAGGTGATGATCAGCAGATCACCACTCGGGTAGCGTTCACGGATGTCTCGGAAGATGGCTAAATCCTGATCATCCTCCAACAGGAGCGAATCCGCTGAGGCGTCGAGGCGAAAATCCTTGGTGTAGTAGGCAAAAAAAACCATGATGGCGAGCAGCGCAACCAAGACCAACTTAGGATTGCGCAGCACCAGAACGTCATAGGCCACGGCAATCTGGGAGCTCATGAAGCTGCCTTGCCGCGCAGGTGACCTTTTTCCATATAGCTTCGCTGATTGCGGCTACCGAGTGAGGTCAGAATCTCATAGCCGAAGTTCATCGCCTCCACCGAGAGGGCGTCCAACAGTTGCGGCCCACCGACCAAATCATCCGGCTCGCCCGGTTGGGCATCCTCGGGGGGAATGTGAGTGACGTCGAGCGTAATGAAGGCGTTTCCGAGCATGTCAGAATGGTGCGTCGTTGGCTACCTGACTGTGTACCTTGTCGTAGTCGCCGAAGCGGGTTAGATATTCGTTGAAGAACATATCGATCTTCCCAATCGGCCCGTGGCGCTGCTTGGCGACAATTATTTCCGCCAGATTGTGCACCCGCTCCATACGCGCGATCCATTCAACATGCTCGACGGTGCCGTCTTCGGGCTGCTTGCGGGCGAGATAATATTGCTCGCGGTAGACGAACATGACGACGTCAGCGTCCTGCTCGATCGAGCCGGATTCGCGCAGGTCGGAAAGCTGCGGCCGCTTGTCGTCGCGCTGTTCGACCGCACGCGACAATTGCGACAATGCCAGGACCGGCAGATTGAGTTCCTTGGCTAGCGCCTTCAGCCCCTGGGTGATCTCCGAGACCTCCTGCACCCGGTTGTTGAGGCGCATGCTTGAGGACGGGCGCATGAGCTGGAGATAATCGACGATTACTAGCGAGAGGCCTTGCTGGCGCTTAAGGCGGCGCGCCCGGGCCCGGAGTCCCGCCACAGTGAGCGCCGGGGTGTCGTCGATGTAAATCGGCAGACTCTCAATTTCCTGGCTGGCACGCACGACTTTGCTGAACTCGGTGTCGCTCAATTCGCCTTTTCGCAGCTTTTCCGAGGAGATTTCGGAGCGTTCAGCAAGAATTCGCGTCGCCAATTGCTCGGACGACATTTCCAGTGAGAAGAAACCGATCTTGGCGCCATGTTCTGCTTCTACATTACCCTGGGCGTCAAGCTCCTGCTTAAAGGCCTGGGCGGCGTTAAAAGCGATATTAGTGGCGAGTGCGGTTTTTCCCATGCCTGGTCGACCGGCCAGAATGATTAGATCCGAGGCATGTAAGCCGCCCAGGAGCTTGTCCATGTCAGCGAATCCCGTGGTTGATCCGCTAAGATGACCGTCACGCTTGCAGGCCTGGGTGATCATGTCCAGTGCCGTGCGGAGCGGTGCATCGAATGCTTGGAAGCTGCCTTCGGCGCCGCCTTCCTCGGCGAGGCTAAAGAGCTTCTGTTCAGAATTCTCAATTTGATCGACTGCGCTTTCATCAAGCGAGGCGTCATAAGCCTCGTTGACCATCTCCTCGCCAATCGCGATCAGTTCGCGTCGCATGGCGAGATCGTAGATTGCGCGGCCATAATGCTCAGTATTGATGATGGTAACTGCTGACCCGGCTAGGCGGGCAAGATATTGCGCGCCGCCCACTTCTGAGAGTGAATCGTCATGATCAAAATAATGCTTGAGAGTCACCGGGCTCGCGATCTGCCCGCGCTCGATCATTTTGAGAACGGCCTCGAACACGCGGCCATGCACCGGCAGATAGAAATGTCCGGGCTCGAGAAAAGCAGCGACCTGGTTGAGCGCTTCATTGTTGATCAGAACGGCACCCAAGAGTGCTTGCTCGACCTCCAAGTTGTGAGGCAAGGTCCGATAATTGGGAAGCTGGTCG
>CAZUXZ010000009.1:0-4169 GCA_964624055.1 uncultured Rhizobiaceae bacterium
CGCTGATGCCGAGCTAAACCCGCGTCATCATGCACCCGTGAATGACCGCGATATTTTGTTGCGCTTACAAAATAATATCAAATCGCGTGCGCTTAATGCCGGTGAGACGGAGCGGGCCGGCGAAATTCTCGAACGCATGGCCCTTATCGCACCCAATGTCGCATCCGTCTGGCGGGAACTCGGCTTACTTTCTATGCATCTCGGTAACTTGCGACGCGCCGTTAACGCGTTCGAAACCTTCCTCAATTTCGCGCCGCCTACTGACCAAGAGCGCGAAGCAGAATCCCTTCTCGAGCAAATAAAATCGAGCCTGAACTGATATGAGTCTTGCCGTTGCCATCCAAATGGATGCCATGAATGCCATCGATATCGCTGGCGATAGCACCTTCGCCCTCGCCCTGGAGGGCCAGGCACGCGGACATGCGCTTTATCACTATCTGCCGAGCGACTTGTCGCTCCAGCAGGGCAGTGTGTTCGCCCGCGCTCGGTCGCTTCAAGTCCGTCCTGACGCCAACGACTATTTCGAACTGGGCACGGCACAATTACTTGATCTGGCGGCTATGGACGTGGTGCTGATGCGCCAGGACCCTCCCTTCGACATGGCTTATATCACCGCCACCCATCTCTTGGAGCATATCCACCCCAAGACATTGGTGGTCAACGATCCTGCGCACGTCCGCAATGCGCCAGAAAAGCTATTCGTAACGCATTTCGAAAACGTTATGCCGCCAACCTTGATCACCCGCGATACGGCGTTGGTCCACGCGTTTCGCGTGGAACATTCTGATATCGTCGTTAAGCCACTGTTCGGTAACGGTGGTGCGGGCGTGTTTCACGTCACACCCGGAGACGAGAATCTTAATGCACTCTTGGAAATGTTCCTTGGTCTTTATCGCGAGCCAATAATCGTTCAGCAATACCTACCGGAAGTTCGCCAAGGAGATAAACGCATCATTCTGATTGACGGCGTCGCCGCCGGGGCAGTGAGCCGCGTGCCCGCCGAAGGCGAAGCGCGCGCCAATCTGCATGTAGGCGCCCAGGCGGTGAAAACAGAGCTAACCACGCGCGAGAACGAAATTTGCTCCGCCATTGGCCCCGCGCTCCGGGAGCGCGGCCTGATTTTCGTCGGAATTGACGTGATCGGAGATTTTCTCACCGAAATCAACGTCACCTCGCCGACCGGAATCGTCGAAATCAACCGACTTGACGATGCCCGCCTCGATGGGCTTGTGTGGAATGCTATCGAGGCCCGGGTGGAAAACCGCCAAGGATAACGAGCAAACAGGAGAAAACAGAATGAGTAAATCTGTGCGCCTTTATGAGCAAGGCGGGCCGGAAGTCCTAAAATATGAAGATGTCGAGGTGCTAGCGCCAGGCGCAGGCGAGGCTCAGATCCGCCATAGCGCTATCGGCCTTAACTATATCGACGTCTATCACCGCTCAGGCCTATATCCTCTGCCTCAGCTCCCGGCGGGAATCGGCATGGAAGGCGCTGGTACAGTCGAAGCGGTTGGCGAGGGGGTGGTCGATGTTGCTGTCGGCGACCGTGTCGCCTATGCCGCTCCACCACCGCCAGGCGCTTATGCCGAGCTTAGAAACATGCCCGCGCAACATCTCGTCAAATTGCCCGACGATATTTCCTTCGAGCAGGGCGCAGCGATGATGCTTCAGGGCATGACCGTGGAATATCTTATCTTACGCACCTATCCGGTGAAGGCGGGGGAGACCGTGCTTGTCCATGCCGCAGCCGGCGGCGTCGGACTCATTCAGTGCCAATGGCTCAACCATCTCGGCGCTACAGTGATCGGTATGGTCGGAAATACGGAGAAGGCTGAGATCGCCAAGGCTCATGGCTGCCATCACCCGATCGTCTATAACGAGGGCAACTGGGTCGAGAAGGTCAAAGAACTGACTGATGGCGAAGGCGTGCCAGTGGTTTACGATTCCGTCTGTAACGACACCTTTGTCGGCTCGCTTGAGTGTCTCAAACGCCTCGGCATGATGGTCAATTTTGGGCAGGCGTCGGGACCGTTCAACGATTTCAGCATTTCCATGTTGGCGCCAAAATCGCTCTTCCTTACCCGCCCGAGCCTATTTGCCTACAACGCAACACGGCCAGAGCTTGATGCCTCTGCCACCGCCTTATTCAACATCGTCAGGAACGGTGCGGTCAAAATCGAGGTCAACCAGAGCTATCCGCTAGCCGAAGCGGCGCAAGCTCACCGTGACTTGGAAGGGCGCAAGACCACGGGCTCCACCGTCCTGATTCCGTAAGCCCACTCACCATACTGCCGCCTAGTTTGGGGGCTGACTATAATTTTCGCGTTCGTCATCCACTGGTTGTGCAACAATTCTGATAAAGGCTGTTTCGATGGCGCTGATATAAATTTCGGGAATTATTCCGCAGGCAACCAACTTTTTAAGAAGCTAACGACCACTTATTGACTCATCCAGGGCCTGGTCAATTCTCGCCCAGATGATCCTAGCTAGGATGCCTTTCTACGAGCCACCGCCTCGCGACGCGCGACATAGATGCCACTAGCGATGATGATAGCGGCACCACCCCATGTCCAATAATCTGCCACCTCGGCGAATACCAGATAGCCAATAATTGATACTCCGACCAATTGACCGTAGTCGAATGGGCCAACAACCGAGGCCTCAGCATGTTCATACGCCTTGATTACGAAGAGATGGCCAAGCCCGCCGAATACCCCGAGCCCGCCAAACACCAGACAATCGACCCAACCAACCGGTGTCTCCCAATAGAACGGTACGGCGATGGTGGAAGAGATAAAAGCGATTAAGATGGTATAGACGGCTGTGACGCGAAAATCATCATGATCTGCGATACGCCGAGTCAACACTTGATAAAGGGCGTAGAAGAAAGCCGAGGCAAGCAGCAGAACCGCCGCCCAATGGGTATCCTCCGCACCCGGTCGAATGATGACCATAGCCCCAAGAAAGCCGATCAACACCGCAAGCCAACGCCGGACGCCAACCTTTTCACCTAACAACAGTGCGGCAAGAGCCACGACTATTAACGGTCCCGAGAAATAGATCGCAGTCGCCGTGGTCATGGGTACATAAAGTAAACCAACAACGAAAGCGACGAGGGCAAGCAATTGCAGCAATGATCGAGCGAGCTGCAGCCCAAGGCGATTGGTCGCGAAAAGCTTAAAGCCCATGCCCGGCATAAAGAGCACCAGCATCCAACCGAGATGCACAATTGAGCGCACGAAAATGATTTGTACCAGGGAGTAATCGGTCGCAAGAAATTTGACCGAGGCGTTAAGCGACGGAAACATCACCAGCGAAGTCGCCAACATGTAGAAAATCCCACGGATGGGGATTTGATGACGCTCAGCACCGGTTGTCATGCGTGTTCCGTTGCAGAAATCCGTCTGTAATCAAGCCGGTCAGGCGTTCATAGAATCGAAGAAGTCATGATTGTTTTTCGTACCTTTGGTCTTGTCGATCAAAAACTCCATGGCGTCTACCACACCCATCGGCATCAGAATACGGCGCAGCACCCACATCTTAGACAGAGTGCCTTTATCGACCAGAAGCTCCTCCTTTCGGGTACCGGAACGCGCAATATCCATGCTCGGCCAGGTACGTTTATCGGCAAGCTTACGGTCAAGAATGATCTCGGAATAGCCTGTACCCTTGAACTCTTCGAAGATCACCTCGTCCATGCGTGAACCAGTGTCTATCAGCGCGGTTGCGATGATAGTAAGTGAACCGCCTTCCTCTATGTTGCGAGCAGCACCGAAGAAGCGCTTCGGTCGCTGCAGCGCATTAGCATCAACGCCACCGGTCAGCACCTTGCCCGAGGATGGCACCACTGTATTGTATGCACGTGCAAGACGTGTGATGGAGTCCAATAAGATTACAACATCGCGCTTATGCTCGACGAGACGTTTAGCCTTCTCGATCACCATTTCCGCCACCTGCACATGGCGTGAGGCCGGTTCGTCGAAGGTTGAACTGACCACCTCCCCTTTCACTGAGCGGTCCATGTCAGTGACTTCCTCCGGGCGTTCGTCAATCAAAAGAACAATAAGAACTGCCTCGGGGTGATTGGCTTCAATGGAGTGCGCAATGTTCTGTAGCATTACCGTCTTACCGGTACGTGGAGGAGCAACAATCAATGCACGTTGGCCCTT
>CAZUXZ010000010.1:0-3265 GCA_964624055.1 uncultured Rhizobiaceae bacterium
ATCAGACACCAAGAATGGCAGCCCCCGCGATGTTCCCCTCAGCCCCAAGGCCAAAGCCATACTGACCGACCTACCTCACGATCTTTCAGGCAGAGTTTTCCCTGTGCACTTCGAGGCTTTGAAGGGTCTATGGAGAAGGGCCTGATCACCGAAGAAGAAGCGACGGCAAAGAGAGCCAAGTTGCTAGAGGATCTCTAACTTCGGTGAGCTACATCCTTGCTCTGATAATTGCTCTGCCAGCTTTCGGTTTAGTTGGATGTCCCGCTACAAAATAACAGTGACCGCCAAGTATGGGGTCGTCTAGTAGTGGGTGGACAAAATCCAACGAATGACTGCACCCTTTATTGCCGCAGGATTAACGCAGCGGCCTCGCAGGGGCAGTTATTGTGCGTTAATCTGTGCGAGGTTGGCCTCTTTTATAATTAACCCCTGACAAATCTGTATATATTTATCATTTTAATAAATATATTACGTAGAAAGTTATAGAACAGTAGCGGAGAAAAGAATTGAGGTATCTTTCACCAGCTTTATTAGTTGTTATTGTAGCCGCGTTAGCAGGATGTAGTTCTGTCGGAAAAACCACTATTACAACGCGGTCGTCATTGGATATACCCTCTCAATCTACAGCGGCTTTAAATATTGGATTTGATACCGATACTAGGCATCAATATCAAACTGAGATCGATAGGCAACTACGCCAGGAACTTTCGACAAATCTTATTAATGTAGGTATCTTCAGTTCAGTAGAGCGTAATACGGGCGACGTTGACTACCTCATTAATATAAGAGTTGGGAAAATTAGTATAGTCAGTCCAGGCACGCGTCTTATATTCGGAATTCTGTCTTCTCGTAGCCAAATTCATGCCCAGGTGGAAGTCCTTGATACGACCACAAATGAGCGTGTCACTTCCTTTAAAGTAAGTGGCTACGGTGGAAAAACAGCGATCGGAGCCCAGTCCTATGGTTATGATGACCCTGTTAGAGAAATTGTATCTCATGTCACAACGACACTTCGACCATATGTCAGCGCAACAATATCTTCCAAACAGGATGAAATGGAAGAGGCAGGGAACCGAGACGGCGCCAATGTAAAACCAGCTGCAGGCACCTCGGACACTACGCAGTCCCTGGAGGTCGGGCTTCAAGATATTCAAAAACTTCTGCAAAAGGGACTAATAACAGAAGAAGAAGCCGCGGCAAAAAGGGCCAAGCTCCTAGAAGATATGTAATTGCTGTGGGTTGAGGGTGAAGAGGTGTGCCGCTGTGACGCCTTGTGACGTGTTTTACTACTCTAATCCCATAACCGAATTTCGCCCCAGAAAAGAATACAAAGCCCCGTCACAAGCTGTCACATGTCACAGGCGCCCTCTAGCTACCCCACATCGGCGCGCCCACAAGACGCAGACAGGGCTTCGATCTTCGCTTATATGCGGTCCCTATATACCCAAAGCGAAGGTTTTTTAACCCATTGATATTATAGGTAGATCAGGTGTTTTCGGCGGTCGCAGGGTTCGCGTTTCTATTTTTCTGGGAAGGGTACTGGACAACAAAGCTTCCTTCCTCCCGGCACCTCTAAGACTCTCCCACTCCCAATTTCAATCTAATAGAGTTAGCATCAGCCTCATGCGCTTCATTCTCGCCTTGATGATAGCTCTACCTCTTCTCGCAAGTACTGCTTGGACTGACACCTATGACGGGGTCTGGGAAGGCGAATGATCCAACTCGGTTCACAGAACTAATCCCCCCCTTAGGCGCCCATCGCTAGGAACATCGTGTTTGAATTCAATTTTAACGCATTAGTATAGCTGGAGGTAAAATACGTCATGAAGTTTACATCCCGATTCGTATCCAAAGCCGCTGCGGTCCTGTTGCTTGTTGTGCTCGGTGCCTGCGCAGGTCATAGCGAATATATGCGCGATGTTGCGCCGGCCGATGTTAATTTCGCCCCTGATAGTGACACTGCGCTAATCGTCTTCATGCGACCTTCTGGATTTGGCTTTGCTGTTCAATCAACAGTTTTCGAAGTTACCAGCGGTGATCCGTCCTTTATCGGTGTTTTGCCAGCCAAAGCTAAGCTTGCTCACTACACGGAACCGGGACAGCAGCGTTTTATGGTTCTTGGTGAGGGGGCTAGTTTTCTTGATGCAGATTTGATTGGCGGCAGGGTCTATTATGCTACGGTGGAGCCCAGAATGGGCTTGTGGAAGGCACGGTTTTCATTCGAACCAGTGCACGATGCGGATATGAGTACGCCGGAATTCGCCGCCGGGTACAATGATTCAAGGTGGGTTGAAGTACTGCCTGCAGCGAAAGATTGGGCCACTGCGAATAGACCGAGCATTCTTGAAAAAATGGCAAATGACCTACCCGATTGGGAGCAACAAGGTGAAAAAGCGACACTTAATGCAGAGGACGGGCAAATGAGCCTCTATTAGGTGGAGTGATCTGAACAAGAAAATGCGATGACGCATTGAACCACTCATCCAGCGGCATGAAAAAAACTGCCTGTCACCTTGGCCCCACCTTCTCTGACACAAGATAGGCGTGAGGAGCAGGTGGGTCTGGTGAATGAATATTGTGAGCATTATGAATATTTGCATCTGATGGTGGCCAAATATTCATAATGCTCAATATATTCACGTCGGGGCATATCTTCCCCGCTCCGGGCGATGTACAGCACCAACATCAATAAGAGGCTTCACTGCTCGGGAAATATTGCTTTCTGAGTTGTCTGCTGCCGCCGCAAGTTCAGCAAGGGGCCTCTTCGGCTTGTCGTATCGAAATTTCTTCGTTTAACGCTGAAGCTGCTAAGTTTTTCGTACCGGCTATACCACCGACAACCTTAACCCCCTTTTTGTCCTCCTGCCCCTCCCGACAGGTTCTCTATGGTGTGGTGGCTCTGTTTTGCGGGGTCTGCACTGATTGAAGGCAGGGTGTGGGTGTAACTATAAGTGTAACTATAACAGCGGATTTATTCGTAAGGTGTTGTATTAGTTTAAAGAATTACTGCGGATTCGAATCCGTCCCCCTCCGCCATACTCCCGTCCAGGGGCATCTAGATATAAAAACACCTTTAATCAGTCCGAGGTTTATAAGCATTTATATTTGCAGCGCCGCCCAAGATGAATGCGCCGTAGTCGGCAGGCTTTACCCCTGAATCACGAAGCTTATTGCGTGCCGTAAGCCAGGCTCTAGCAACATTACCGTTTTGTGCGGACTGATGAAAATATTTCATAAATTGCGCAGTATTTGCATCAGAGATTGG
>CAZUXZ010000011.1:0-28993 GCA_964624055.1 uncultured Rhizobiaceae bacterium
TTATACGTCAAGCCCAATTCGCCCACGGGCCACATGACTTTCTGGACATTTATTGTGTTGTTTCTACCCCAAATTGTTATCACTGCACCCCCCCCCCCTAGCATTTTTGATTTACGAAAAACTAATGGTTTCAAAGCGCTACAAGATAATGATGCCCGACGAATCTGGCAAATTAGCGCTTTGTTACATGGTACGTACCCAAGATGAAGATTAGGCGCGATTGCCGTTTCACATGAAACAAAATAATGGGGCCGTTTAGAAAAAGAGGCCGTTTGGAACCAAGAAGTGATTGCTACGCCCTAAACTAACGGCATGAGCTGCATTACCGCTGCTGGGATCAACTGGACAGCAGCCGAAGATCAAACAAAACTCACTTTTTGAATGCGGCCTAACCAGCGCTAATCGCTATCCAGCTATCGACCGCATCGGCATGCTATTCCATCGGTCAGCCACAAGCCGTTTGCCGCAAAAGGCCCGCGCCTAGACGACCAATCCGTTTTATTTGCAATTTTCTCCTTAAATTCTTTGTTTCTATTATTGTGGCAGCCTAGGTGACATAGACAGTGTCTTTTTCGCTGCGCGTCACGCAGCCGGCGCGGACGTCGTCCACGGTGCTCCTGAGATCAGCAAGATAATCATCGATCGAATCCTGATGCGACATGTTGATCCAGAGCATGATCGAATCAGGCTCTTCCGCACGGGTTGAGAGCCAGCCTTTGGCGGCCATGCCGGATTCGATGGCGAAAATGTCGAACGCGTGGGACGTGAAGAAGAAATGCAGCGCGTGCGGACTGGCGATGATCTCAAGCCCGTCGATGGCAGCGACGCCTCCCATCAGCCGTTGTTTCAATTTGTGCTGGGCGCTGAAGACACGGAGAAAGCCCTCTTCGCCGAGATAATTCATCACCGCCCAGGCCGAAGCGAGCGGACCACCAGAGCGTGAGCCCGTGATATTGGCGGTGCTGTAGATACCCGCAGGCCAATCGCTGAAAGCTGTGCGCTGATAGCGCTCAAGTAGAGCATCGCGAAGCAGCACCAATGAAACGCCCTTGGTGGCGTAGCCGAATTTGTGTAAATCCACCGACATTGACATAACCCCCGGAACGGCGAAATCGAACTGGGGCACATCGTCGCCAAGGCGGCTCATGAAGGGCAGAATACAGCCACCAATGCAGCCGTCGACATGCATCCACAAGCTATGCTCGCGCGCAATGCCTGCGATCTCGGAAATGGGATCGGCCTCGCCGTAAGGATAGGGTGGTGCCGACCCGACTATCATAATGGTGTCCTCGCTTACCGCCTCGGCCATGGCCTTGGGGTCAGCGCGCCAATTCAGGCTTTCGCTCATACGCCGGATAGTGACGCTGAGCATATGCCCCGCCTTGTCGAAAGCTGGGTGAGCGGTGTGCGGGATAATAATTTCCGGCGGACCTTCGGTCGGTCGGTTGTCGCGCGCCCATTCCCGTGCGGTCTTTACGCACATGATGATGCTCTCAGTACCGCCAGTTGAGACGTTACCGCCGGCACCCTTGGGTGCATTGAGGAGCGCTAGCATCATATCTACCACCTCGTTCTCATACTGGCCGAGGCTGCCATAGGCGGTGCGAGAGAAAATGGCATTTTCCGCGAGATACATGTTGGTGGCGTTGTTGGCGACCTCGAGCACATCATCACCGGCAAAATAAGCTGGTTTGAAATTACGCGCATTGCGCCAAGGTAGATCGCTGCGACGCGCGAACTGCATTTCCAGTTTAATTTCATCCCAGCTTTTGGACAGCGTCGGGAAGTGGGAATTTTTCATGTACCTCTCCATAATAACTGGGCACCACATGTTAAGACCAATCGCGAGAGAACAGGAAGAAAATGCAGGGCGCCAACAGACGATACAACATGATTCCCTGGGCTGCTCAAAATGCCGTCCATCCGGTGACACAGATGTCGCGTGGCGAAGGCGTCTATATTTTGATGCTGAGGGGCATAAATATCTCGATTTCTCGTCCCAGCTCGTCAATGTCAATCTCTGCCATGGCCACCCCAAGGTGATGAAGGTAATCCAGGAGCAGGCGGAGAAGCTCTGCTATATAGGTCCGCATTTTACCACTGAGGCACGCGATCGACTTGGCGCCAAGCTGGCCGAGATCGCGCTCGGCGATATTTCGACGGCTTTCTTCACCGACAGCGGCTCCGAAGCCAACGAGATCACCATGACCATCGCCCGCTTAGTGACCGGTAAGCGCAAGATTATGACCCGTTACCGTTCCTATCACGGCACGACGAGCGGCGCGCTCTCGGCGAGTGGCGACATTCGGCGTATCACCGTTGGTTGCGAGCAGCCCAATGTGGTGCGCGTCTTCGACCCTTATTGTCACCGGTGCAGCTTTAAGCTGAGCTACCCGGACTGCGGCGTACAATGTGGGTCAGCGACGTTCGCAGTCTTGGTCTTCTCGGCTGTATCGAACTGGTGAGCAACGGTGCGACGTGCGAACCGCTCTCGGCCAAATTCGACCACGGTGATACCATCGAATGGTTCAAGAGCCGGGTGATGGAGCTCGGCCTCGACGTTCGAATCATTGATTATTTCATCCTGATCGGTCCGCCGCTCTCGATCACGGCGAAAGAGATCGCTTCGGGGACGGGCGTTTTGGATGAGATATTGCGAGAAATTGAGGGTCGCCTGAAAGCCGCCTGAAAACATTTCTGACTGCGAAATTTCTATGTGGATATTGTTAGCCTGAAGGAAGGAGAGCATCCGCCCTTCGGCTTTTACAGCTATTGGCACTATGTCGGCTAGATGCCGGTCATTCACTTGTTTGGCAGTGGAAATTGGATCTGATAATATAGCCAGCTATAGATGTCCGACCAAGACGGCTGTCGGCAGCGGCACGATAGGTCATATTGTCTTCGACTATGATGCCGAAGGATTACGACCAGATCTGCGCCGGGATCGACCGACTGGGATTCTACAATCACCGCCAGACCGTGCCTGATCTGGCCCTCCGCCACGTGTTTATCAAGAACCCGGATGCGATTCTCGTTGAGCTCAACTTTACTGAGAATTAGTACCCGGCCTTTGGGTCAACTACGTGATGCGGCGCCTCGCCGGCCTGTATTCTGCGGATATTTTCCACCACCACGCGGGTGCCGGACTTGGCGTTAGTGACCGATGCAACATGTGGCGTGATGGTAATATTGCGTGCACGCCACAGCGGATCATCTGCCGGTAAGGGTTCCTTGTTCGTCACGTCAAGGACAGCATGGGTGAGGTGGCCCGATTCGAGCGCCTGGATCAAATCCGTCTCAACCACGAGACCACCGCGCGCACCATTGATGAGGCAGGCGCCGCGCGGCAGTTTGTTGAGTAGCTCGCTGTTTATTATGCCTTCCGTCTCTGGTGTTAGCGGTAGAAGGCAGACGAGGATATCTGAGAGACCAAGAAATTCGTCAAGCTCCGCTGCGCCGGCAAAACATTCGATTTCTGGCAATTTCTTTTTGCGCCGGCTCCAGCCGATTACCGGGAAGCCAATTTGCTGGAGCGCCCATGCCGATGCCTCGCCGAGAATGCCAAGCCCCATCATGCCGACGCGCCGCTCATAGGCGAAGGGCACATCGAGGCGATGCCAATCCCGCTCGCTCTGCCAGGCGAGATATTCCGGCACCCGGCGGAGACTGTAGAGTGCGTAGAGCAGCACCCATTCGCGCATGCCCTGGGTTAGATTATCGTCGACAAATCGAGTCATCGGCACCCCGTCGGGAAGCGTGGTGGCAGCGAGCAGATGGTCAACACCGGCGCCGAGAGAGGCGATCAGCTTGAGATTGGGGAAGTCGAGAAGGTGATCCGCCATCGGATCCCACACCAGAGCGAACTCTATCTCTTCCGGCTTGCCTATATCGGGCCAGATACGAAAATCGAGGTCTGGCATAACCTCGGCGAACTCCGTGCGCCACTCCTCAGGATCGTCTGTCCGGCTGCAAAAAATCAACGCCATGTCATACCCTCCATAGCGGCGGGAAATACACGATTGGGCCCGCGATCTCAATCGTCCGGCAGCATGGCGCGTAAACGATAGACGAGATCAAGGGCGGCGCGTGGACTTAAGGAATCGGCATCGGTTGCGACGAGCGTTTCGCGCATCTCGTCGGCCCCCTCCGTCTGTTTTCTGCCGGAAGCGGGCCGCGGCGTAGAGAAGAGCGGCAGATCATCGGCAAGGCTGGCGACGGCGCCGCCTTGCTCGCTCTTCTCCAATGTCACCAGAACTTCCTCGGCGCGGCCAAGCACGGCCTCAGGAAGTCCGGCGAGGCGGGCCACATGGATGCCATAGGAGCGGTCTGCCGCGCCCGCCACTACCTCATGCAGAAAAACCACATCCTCCTGCCATTCCTTGACCCGCATGGTGTGGCAGGAGAGTCGTTCGAGCTTGGGTGCGAGCGCGGTGAGCTCGTGGTAATGGGTAGCGAACAGGGTACGACTTTTATTGACCTCATGGAGATGCTCCATTGTTGCCCAGGCGATAGAGAGTCCATCGAAGGTCGCAGTGCCGCGGCCGATCTCGTCGAGAATGACGAGCGCTTTCGGCCCGGCAAGATTGAGGATTGCAGCAGTCTCGATCATTTCTACCATGAAGGTGCTGCGCCCGCGGGCGAGATCGTCGGCGGCGCCGACTCGGCTGAATAGACGATCGACGATGCCGATATGGGCGTTCTCAGCCGGCACGAAAGATCCCATATGAGCAAGAATGGTAATCAGAGCGTTCTGCCTCAGGAACGTGCTCTTGCCTGCCATGTTGGGGCCAGTGACAAGCCAAAGATGGCCCTCCGGCCCGAGATCACAATCATTGGGCACGAACTGGCTGTCGTGCTCGGCAAGCGCCTCGACAACCGGATGGCGCCCGGCGCGGATATTGAATTCCTCACCGCCATCTACTACCGGGCGGGTATAGCGGCGCTCGACAGCGAGCTGCGCTAACGCGGAGGAAACATCGAGCACCGTTGCGGCGCGCGCCAGGCGGGCGATATCTTCGGCTCGCGCCGTAACATCAGAGAGCAATTGTTCAAATAGCTGCGCTTCAAGGTCGAGCGCTTTCTGCGCCGCTGTATTGATCTTGTTCTCGAGTTCGCCAAGCTCGACTGTAGTGAAGCGCATGGCACTCGCCAGCGTTTGGCGGTGTATAAAGCTGTCGCCGAGCTTGGCGGCGTTGCGCTCGCTGACATCAATGAAAAAGCCAAGCACACTGTTGTGCTTAATCTTGAGGTTTGAAACATCGGTCTCCTTGCGGTAGCGCGCTTCTAGATTAGCGACCAAGAGGCGACTTTCGTCGCGGAGCGTGATCAGCTCGTCGAGGGCGGCGTGATAGCCGGTGGCGATGAAGCCGCCATCACGCACGAAGAGTGGCGGAGTCGGTACTAGGGCGCGGGCGAGGCAAGCGGCAAGAATATCGTGTTGGCCAAGATCCCGCGCTAGGCCGGTGACAGTCTCTTCCAATGCCAAACCGCCACCCTCTTCCAAAATAGAACGTAGCTGTGGCACCAAGGCCAAGGCATCGCGTACCGCCGCCAAATCGCGCGGCCCGCCGCGCCCCACTGTAAGACGCGAGAGCGCGCGCTCAATATCAGGAAAAGCGCGCATGCGTTCACGCAGCGCCTCACGTTGGCTCTCGGCGGCAACGAAAAATTCTACCTGATCCAAGCGCCGGGAGATTGCCTGAGGATCGGTTAGCGGTGCGGCGAGTCGGGTGTGTAGCAAGCGTGCACCCGCACCCGTCACCGTGCGGTCGATTACCGCGAGGAGTGAGCCCTTGCGCCCGCCAGAAAGCGCCTGAGTCAGTTCGAGATTGCGACGGGTGGCGGCATCGATGGTCATGCTCGCATGTTCTGAAACCTCGGTAAGCGCGGCGAGGCGCGGCAGCTTACCTTTTTGCGTCAGACTAACATACTCGACGATTGCGCCCGCCGACGCCAATTCAGCGCGGCCGAACTCGCCGAAGGCATCGAGCGCGGCAACACCATATAGTGCGCAAAGGCGCCGCTCGCCAGCCGTACTGTCGAATAGGCGCGCCGGCTGCGGCGAGAGGGCGGTTTTCCATTCGGCGAACAGTTCAAAAAATTCCGCTGCCTCCACCATGTTTTCTGAAAGCAAAATTTCTCCTGGCGTGAGGCGGGCCAATGCTGCGGGCACGCTCTCTCGCATGCAGGCCATGACGCGAAACTCACCGGTCGACATTTCGCACCAGGCGAGGGCCCAGCGCCCTTCCGCTCGACCGATGGCGGCAAGATAGTTGGAGGCGCGTGCGTCCAAAAGCGAATCCTCGGTGAGAGTGCCCGGAGTTACCAGGCGCTCGACCGCGCGCGCGACAACCGCTTTTGCGCCCCGCTTCTTGGTCTCCGTCGGGTCCTCTGTTTGTTCACAGACGGCGACCCTGAAGCCAGCGTTGATGAGCTTTTCAAGATAGCCGTCGGCGCTCCTTACAGGGACACCACACATAGGTATATCCTTGCCGGCATGCTTGCCGCGCTGGGTCAGCGCAATATCAAGTGCGGCAGCGGCTTGGACCGCATCGTCGAAGAAGAGTTCGTAGAAGTCGCCCATGCGGTAAAAGAGTAGAGTATCTGGATGGTCGCGCTTGATGGCGAGATATTGCGCCATCATCGGTGTCACCTTGGCGTCCGAAGATTGTGCCGGAGTGGATTTGGCCACTTTCTTGTTCATCGCGTAAGACGGTAGCACAGGGGAGGTTGGCTGAAACATACTTGCTTTGACGCCGCAGCGAAACGAGGAGATATGTGATAGAAGCTATTCCGTGATGGTTTGGCGAGAAGTACCTTTTGGCCGCTGGCTGCGCGCGGTGTCGATCGCCGCGGTGCCGCTCGCGCTCGCTTTTATCGTCCTGGCTGGACTCGGTCTGCTGGTTCCTGGCACCGCTGCCTTGACCTGGTTAGCCCTTACCCTACTCAGTGCTGCCGCAATCCATTGGCTGCTTGGCGACTTGTTGAGCACCCGTGACCAGTTGGACCAGATGGTGCGCGGCGAACCTATCGACGCGCGTGACGGGCGCACGCGAATCGGTCGCGAGCTGGTGCAATCTCTACAGCGCCTGGAACGTATATCGAGCGAGCGTATGACGCGTTTCAAAAGTGATTTTGATGGCATGGAGCGTGCCCTCGACGCTTTGCCCGGCCCCGTCCTGCTACTGAACGAAGGCCAAAATGTAGTGCGCGCCAACCGTGCCTCGGAAGAGTTGCTCGGGGGCGAGCTCGAAGGCCGTGATTTGGCGGCAGTGCTGCGCAACCCCGACGTGGTCGCTGCGCTCGAACGGGCGGCACGCACGGGCCGGGGCCAAGATGTCGCCTTTTCCCTTCAAGCCCCGGTTCTACGTTATTTCTCGGCCCGCGTCGCGCCGCTTTCCCAGCATGCGGCGGACGGAACGTCCGTGGTGCTGGCTCTCGTCGATATGACGGCGATGCGCCGAGCGGATCAGATGCGGGCAGATTTTGTTGCCAATGCGAGCCATGAAATCCGCACCCCGCTCGCAACCCTGCAAGGTTTTATTGAAACGCTGAGTGGTCCGGCTGAGGACGATACCAAGGCACGGCGTAAATTTCTTGCCATCATGTCACAGCATGCCGAGCGTATGACGCGACTGGTAGAGGATTTACTGTCGCTCTCGCGTATCGAAATGAATGAGCATACTGTACCGACTGACCGAGTCGATCTGCGGCCGCTTCTTTCCGCCGCCGTCGACAGTCTCGATTGGCGGGCAAGCAAGCGAGACACAAGGATCGAGCAGAACATCGAGACTGGATTACCACCGCTTTTGGGCGATGCTGGTGAGCTAACCCAGCTTTTTCAGAATTTGATCGACAACTCGATCAAATATGGTCGCGAAGGCGGCACAGTGCGGATTCGCGCGTGGCAAGAGACTACTGGCGAACGTGGCGCAGATGGAGCCAGCAACGTTATGGTGTCAGTCAGCGACGAAGGCAAGGGCATTGAACGCGAGCATTTGCCGCGCCTTACCGAGCGCTTCTACCGTGTCGACACGGCGCGCTCGCGTGAACTCGGCGGTACCGGTCTCGGCCTCGCCATCGTCAAGCATATCGCCAGCCGCCACCGTGCCGCTTTGACAATTGAATCGGAATCCGACAAGGGCAGCATGTTCACCCTAAAGTTTCCGTCCACCGCTACCGGCATAAGCGAGAGTATGGACTCCTAACGCAAATTCCGAGCTGCTAGTAGCGGCCGCTACCATCAGTTTGTTGAAAGCAAGAAAGCCAAACCCAAGCAGCTAAATCGCAATCTGACGAGGCATTCGGCGTGACTGCAAAATGCAAATCAACGGCCAGTCGCTTCGACAGAGTTGCTACAATCCGCCCCGGACTTCTTCTCTGATGAAGACGATCAACTCGTTATTAGCGTCGATTTAACTGCGGGTGTCATAAAACCGTAACATTAACGTTGTATCACTCTGTCGATGGGTAGCGTCAGCGAAAGTTTTCGTGTGGCGTTGTCGGTTGTATGTTTTTTCTTGCGCGAGCGGAGGCTGCGAGCGCGTGCAGCTTGTCATTCTTCTCATCGCGCTCGGCGTGATCGCAGCCCTGGGTTATTTTTTCGCCCGGCGCAAGTTACTGGTCGCGGCGGGGCGCACATCGATTCGCCCTCACTCCATGCCGGGCTATCACGGTTGGTATGTCGCGCTCTGGTGTGCGCTGCCCTCGCTTATCGTACTGCTCGTCTGGCTCATCTTTGAGGAGCGCATTCTTGAGGCGCTACTGATCTCCTATCTCGGCCCAGAGATTACCTCCCAGCCGGTCAATATGTTGGGCCTCCTCTTGAACGACATCCGCAATCTTGCCATCGGGGACGCGCTTAGCCGCGAAGTGGACCCAGCCCTTCAGGCCGCTGCCGAGCGCTATGCGGCGCTTCGCAACACGGCGCGGGCGGCCATGCTGGGCGGTGGCCTTGCCCTCGGCGTTGCCGGTCTTGCTTGGTCGTGGTACCGGGTGCGGCCCTCTTTCCGTGCCCGCCACGGTGTTGAGCGTATAGTCAAGGGGGCACTGATCGTCGCCTCTTTCGTTGCTGTCGTGACTACCGTTGGCATCATCCTCTCGGTGCTGTTCGAATCTATCCGCTTCTTTTCCATCGTCTCAGTTGGTGATTTTCTTTTTGGTCTTGAATGGAGTCCGCAGACCGCGATCCGTGAGGACCAGGTCGGCTCGTCCGGCGCCTTCGGTGCAGTGCCGCTCTTCACGGGCACCCTCTTGATTACCCTCATCGCTATGGTGGTGGCGTTGCCGGTCGGACTCTTCTCGGCGATCTACATGTCGGAGTTTGCGAGCCCGGGGGTTCGTAATGCGGTTAAGCCGGTGCTTGAAATCCTCGCTGGCGTGCCGACCGTGGTTTACGGCTTCTTCGCCGCCCTCACTGTGGCGCCGGCGCTGCGCGATATCGGCACTGGGCTCGGCCTTGACGTAGCCTCAGAAAGCGCCCTCGCTGCTGGCGCGGTGATGGGCATCATGATCATCCCCTTCATATCTTCTCTCAGCGATGACGCCATCGTCGCTGTGCCGCGCTCCCTTAGGGAAGGTTCGCTTGCCGTCGGTGCGACGCGGGCGGAGACGGTGATTAAGGTGATCCTACCAGCGGCTTTGCCGGGAATCGTTGCCGCTTGTCTCTTGGCCATCAGCCGCGCCATTGGCGAGACCATGATTGTCGTCATGGCTGCTGGCCTTGCTGCCAAGCTCACCGCTAATCCGTTGGACGCGGTAACTACGATAACTGCCCAAATGGTCACTCTGCTGGTGGGCGATCAGGAGTTTGACAGCGCCAAGACCCTTGCCGCCTTCGCCCTTGGCTTTGCGCTCTTTCTTGCCACTCTCGCGCTCAATGTTTTGGCGCTCTACATCGCACGCAAATATCGAGAGCAATACGAATGAGAGTGGCGGGCTGGCAGGTTTCGGAAACGAGTGCGCGGCGTCTTAAGAAACGCTATCGTCGCGAGCGTCGGCTGAAGGCTTTTGGCATTCTCGCTATTCTTATCGCGCTCGGCGTTCTCGCACTCCTTCTCGGCTCGGTTATCGAGCGCGGTCATCCGGCTTTCGTTAAAACCGAGATCGCCTTCAATCTCGATATCAGCGCCGAGCTCATCAAGCCGGATAAACTTTCTAAAGGCAAATACGGTAAGGTCATTCGCAACGCACTGTTTAATACCTTTCCCAAAGTCAAGAAACGGAGCGAGCGGCGTGAGTTGCTCGCCCTAGTCAGCAAGGGCGCTCATTTCCAGCTCCGCCGCATGGTGCGCGATGACCCCCGACTGATCGGCACTGTGCAACGGGTCTGGCTGCCGGCATCGAGCGATGTCGACATGCTGGTCAAAGGCAGCATGCCGCGCGATGTACCAGAATCCGAACGTCGCCTTAACGACCGGCAGATTGCTTGGCTCGACGCCCTCGAAAAGAATGGCCAGTTACAGACCAGCTTCAACAGCAGCTTCTTCACTGGCTCGGATTCGCGCGAGCCGGAGCTTGCCGGCATCGGCGGCGCACTTGCCGGCTCGTTTTGGACCCTGCTGATCACCCTCATTCTCGCCTTCCCACTCGGGGTGGCGGCAGCGATCTATCTACAGGAGTTCGCTCCGAAGAACCGGATTACCGATTTTATCGAAGTCAATATCAACAATCTTGCGGCGGTACCTTCCATCGTTTTCGGATTGTTGGGCCTGGTGATCTTCATTCAATTATTCGAGCTTCCACGTTCGACTGCCATTGTTGGCGGACTGACGCTGATGCTGATGACGCTGCCGACTATCATTATCTCAACCCGAGCAGCGCTTTCGGCCGTGCCGCCCTCGATCCGCGAGGCAGCTTATGGTGTCGGTGCTTCGTCGGTGCAGGTAGTCTCACATCACGTGTTGCCGCTGGCACTGCCCGGCATAATGACTGGTACGATCATTGGTATGGCGCGCGCCCTCGGCGAAACCGCACCACTGCTGATGATCGGTATGGTGGCTTTTATCGTAGACATTCCCGCGGCGCCGTTCGATTCGGCGACCGCGCTGCCGGTGCAGATCTTCCTCTGGGCTGACAGCCCGGAGCGCGGCTTTGTCGAGAAGATGTCAGCCGCGATCATAGTGCTACTTGCCTTTTTGATTTTGATGAATGCGCTTGCGGTTTATCTGCGCCGGCGCTTCGAGACACGCTGGTAATATCTAGGGACTGACCCGATACTATGACCATGACAACAGAAACCGCGGCGCTTCAGAACATGCCGCCGAGTAAATTAGAAATCACTGAGCTCGATGTCCATTACGGCGCGACACAAGCGCTGTTCGGTGTTGATATGCGTGTGGCTGAAAATTCTGTGAGCGCCCTGATCGGCCCCTCGGGTTGCGGCAAATCGACCTTTCTGCGCTGCCTCAACCGGATGAACGATATCATCGAGGGCTGTTTAGTGGACGGCAATGTACTACTCGACGGAGAGGATATATATGCCGGCGAACTCGATGTGGTACAGCTCCGCGCTCGCGTCGGAATGGTGTTCCAGAAGCCAAATCCGTTTCCCAAGTCTATCTATGATAATGTCGCCTATGGACCCCGCATCCATGGTCTCGCTGAGTCGGCGGGCGAGTTGGACGAGATCGTCGAGAGCAGTCTGCGCCGTGCTGGCCTATTTGATGAAGTTTCGGGTCGATTGAAAGATTCTGGGACAAGCCTTTCGGGTGGCCAGCAGCAGCGCCTGTGTATCGCCAGGGCCATCGCCATTAGCCCGGAGGTAATCCTGATGGACGAGCCCTGCTCTGCGCTTGACCCCATCGCCACCGCCAAGGTTGAGGAGCTGATCGACGAGCTGAAAGAGGATTTTACCATCGCTATCGTGACCCACAATATGCAGCAGGCGGCGCGTGTTTCCCAATACACCGCATTCTTTCATTTGGGAAATCTGGTGGAATTTGGCGAAACGGAGCAGATCTTTACTAATCCGGAAGAGAAACGTACCCAGGATTACATCACCGGGCGCTTCGGTTGAGCCCGAGGCGCGAACGAAAGGAGACGACCTTGCCCGAGCATACCGTCAAACGCTACGACGAAGAGCTCGACCAGATGACCGGAACGATCCTCCGCATGGGCGGAATTGTCGAGCAACAATTGGCTCGCGCCATTGAGGCGCTGGTCAAGCGCGACCCGGAACTGGCCGCGAGCGTCATCGCTGACGATGAACCGGTCGACCAACTCGAGCATGAGGTCGACCAACTCGTAACGCGCCTCCTCGCCCTGCGCCAGCCCATGGCGGTCGATCTCCGGCTGATTACCGCCTCACTCAAGATCTCAAGCGATCTGGAGCGTATCGGAGATTATGCTGCCAATGTTGCCAAGAGGGCGAGCTCACTGTCGCAAGTCGAGCCAATGCGTCCGGTCGCGGTAATTCCGCGTATGTCGCAGATTGTGCAGACCATGATCAAGGATGTGCTCGATGCATATATGGCTCGCGACGCTGAGAAGGCGCTCGCGGTGTGGCGCCGCGATGAGGAGGTTGATGAGACCTATAATAGCCTGTTCCGCGAATTGCTGACCTATATGATGGAGGACCCGCGCCACATCACGCCCTGCACCCATCTTCTCTTTATCGCCAAGAATATCGAGCGCATGGGCGATCACGCGACGAACGTGGCTGAGACCATCAGTTTTCTGGTAACCGGCACGCCACTCGACGAGGCGCGGCCCAAGGGTGACACCACGCCCTTTGCCACGTCACCGGATGATACCGGTGGAAGTCAAGACTAGCTTGCTATGACTCCCTATGTGCTGATAGTCGATGATGAGGCCGATCTCCTGACTCTGGTGCGCTATAATCTTGAGCGTGATGGCTTTGAGGTTGGCGAGGCGGTGGATGGCGAAGAGGCGATACTGATGATTGCTGAGCGTCAGCCAGATCTTGTGCTGCTGGATTGGATGTTGCCTCGCCTCTCCGGCATCGAAATTTGCCGTCGAATTCGCCGATCAGCGAAAACCCAGAACCTCCCGGTCATTATGTTGACTGCGCGAGGTGAAGAGGGTGATCGGGTGCGTGGCCTTGATTGTGGCGCCGACGATTACATAGTCAAACCCTTTTCGCCGATCGAATTGGTCGCGCGGGTGCGAGCGGTGCTGCGTCGTCTGCGCCCGGCACTCGCGGCGGAGCGCATCGAATTTGGCGATATCGTGGTAGACTTAGCCAAATTTCGCGTTAGCCGGGGCGGCGAAGAGGTGCATCTGGCGCCAACTGAGTTTCGCTTGCTACGCCATTTCATGGAACATCCTGGGCGGGTGTTTAGCCGCGAGCAATTGCTCGACGCAGTATGGGGGCAAGAAATTTTTGTCGAGGCGCGTACAGTCGACGTGCATGTTCGGCGCTTGCGCCGTACCCTCAATGGTGGTGGCAAGCGTGACGTCATTCGGACTGTCCGAGCTGCTGGTTACGCTTTGGATGAATATTCTTGATAGGATTTAAGGCGTTATATAAAAAATCAGGTTCTGATTAAGATTATTTTAATGGTCTGTATGACAACATGTCTTACAAGCTGGTTAAATTATTTCAAGCCTCATAACACTGTCGAGCAGCGATAATCGATATTAATGGCCTGATTCATAATGTAAATTTCTAGTCTCCTAAAATTAAAAGAATAATCAATGTAGGCATAAAAATATATAATTGGCGGTATTATGTAGGACAATTTCCGGTCAAATATAGTCGATAAACTAGTTTCGTGTGTGACTAGCCGCTACCGTAGCGCGGTTTCAGATGGATAAGTTGATGCCGAATAGCAAGATTGACGGTCGGTTTGGTGCTGAAAGGGACGCCAAGGCTCGTGCCAAGGTGCTCTCACCCTGGTCGGTGCGCGGTGTGCCACGAGAAGCCCGCTCCAATGTGGCAAAAGCCGCGGCCCGGCGCCGCGAGACGATCGGCGAATGGGTCACCAATGCTCTGACCCAAGCGGCCAATGAAGAACTCGAGATTGGCCCACGCCGCGAGTGGCCAATCGATGTACAGGTAGGTTTGCCCGCAGGGTCGGAACAGGGCAAACCTCCCCTCGACAACGAACTGCTCGCTCTCGCCAAGCGCTTCGAGCGCTCAGAACAACGCAATGACGCTATCGCCTCCCTTACAAAACTGGCTGAAGGGCTTGAATCCGCCGAGCAGCGCGAAAAATCGCTACTTGCCATGATTCAGATTGTCGCCGAGCGGGCCGAGCGCGGCGAGGAACGTATAGCTAACATCACTCGAGACCTCGCTGATATCGCGGTCAAACTAGAGGCTGCGCTGAACAACAACCGGATGAATACTGCACGCAATATCAGCCGTTCTGTCGCGTCACCAGCCATCGTGACGTCAAACGAATAAGACTAAATGCTCGTTGCCCTAAAACGCGCGATCAAACCGAAAAAGTGTATCCTGAATTTTCAAGGTGGTTTGCGCTTTGGGTCAGGTTTAACGATTTGGTGAGGCGGAGTAGGCACCGGCACGCATCTGTGCAGTTCAAGTTCAACGGCGTGAATTTTGATGTTTCATCGGTCAATTCGTTGCGTGAATTGACGCCGAAAAATTCTGTGGCGGAATTACACAAGATTTTTCAGGCGCTCGCTGAGCGCTATGCGTCGAATAGCCATGACGCGACTGCTGCCTAGGTGTCGAAACAGTCGAGCCGCAGCAGCGTCATCATCATTCGCATCCAAGATAAATTTATTGGCAATATAATTGTCGTCGACTACCGGGCCTTAAAAAGTTGCCCGGCCACCGGTCAGGTCAAACGTGTACCCGGTATTGAAGCTGCAGGCTGGCGAGACAATCCAGGCGATCATCCGGGCCACTTCGTCGAGCTCGCAGCAGCGCTTCATAGGAATTTTTTCCGTCATATAGGTGACCGTCTCCTCCGGGAGTTCTTCCACGAGCGGTGTGCGCACCACGGCGGGTGCGATTGCATTGATGGTAACCCCACTCTCGGCATATTCCTTGCCGAGCACCTTAACCATGCCTATTAACCCTGCTTTTGAGGTGGAGTAGGCGAGCATGCCGGCATTGCCCTCTTTGCCGGATATTGAGGCGACATGAAGGAGGCGGCCATAGCCGCGCTCGAGCATGCCGGGCAGCACGGTCTGCGAGACGATCAGCGCGCCGCGTACATTAACATTCTGCACTTCGTCGAAATCCGCAAGATTGACATCGGCACCTTTCACTGCGGTCGTGCCGGTAATGCCGGCGCAATTCACCAGGCCAGAGACCGTGCCCAAAATATCCTCTACATGTTCGAGCGCGTGCTTTGTTTCCTTGGGATCGGTTACGTTCATTGCATAGGAGCAGGCCTTGCCACCAGCCGTCTCGATGGCGCGCGCCGTGTCTTCGGCGGCCTCGCCGTCCTGATCCAGGCAGCCGATGGCGGCACCCATGACGCCCATTAGTCCAGCAGCCGCCTTGCCGATGCCGCTACCAGCGCCGATCACGACCACTGTATAGGGTTGGGAGTCAAAATATTGCAGCATGGAGTTCTCCAGTGTCGCCTTAGAATTCGCGAATCCAATTGGCAATTGCCTGGCCAATCTCGTCCGGCGAATCCTCTTGCAGGAAATGATTGCCGGAAACGCTGACTTCGCTGACATTGGGCCAGGTGCGGCAATGATCGGCAAGCGGTCCCTTCAGGATGGCGCCGGGCTCTGCGTCGATGAACAGTTTTGGAATTTGGCTCGCTTGCAGGAATGCATCGTTAGCACGCACCATCTCAACCACTTCGACAGGTTCGCCTTCAATGGGAATTTGCCTCGGCCAGGTAAGGGTTGGGCGGCGGCCTTCGCCTGGTTCGGTAAAGGGCCGGCGATAAACAGTCATCTCGGCATCGCTGAGTTCGCGCAGGACCGAGCCTGGCAGCACCCGCTCAACGAAGACGTTCTTCTTGAGGATCATTTCTTCGCCATTGGCCGAGCGGAAAGCTTGGAACAGTTGCCGCGCCTCGTGCGGCCAAACGTCCCAGCTCATCGGCGTCACGATGGTTTCCATGAAAGCAACGCCTTTGGCTGAGCTCTCGTTCCGGCGCAGCCAATCGAAGCCAATCGGACCGCCCCAGTCATGCACCACGAAAGTCACATTTTGGGTGACTCCGAGAGCCTCCATCAGACAGTCCACATGGGCTATATGATCGACCAGTTTGTAACTGTCGGGTCCCGAATCGAGCAGCTTGTCCGAATCCCCCATGCCAATCAGATCCGGTGCGATGCAGCGTCCGAGCCCTTCCATGTGGGGCATGATATTGCGCCACAGGTAGGACGAGGTCGGATTGCCGTGAAGAAAGACGATCGGGTTGCCGGTGCCAACCTCCGCATAAGCCATGCGGCGGCCTTTTACCTCGGCGAATTTCTTGGTGTAGCGCTCCTTGCTCAAAATCATCGCCTTGTTCCCGTGTTTACCACGCCGGGATCAGGCGGTGTGCGGGGCAGCCGCCTTGACCTCCGCGCCGACATGAGACTCAAATTGGGTGAAGTTATTGTGGAACCGTCCCACTAGATTGTTTGCCTGATTGTCATAGGCGCTTTTGTCGTTCCACGTGCCGCGTGGGGAGAGCACCTCATTGGGCACGCCGGGGCAGGATTCTGGCACGTCAAGGCCAAACGCCGGATCGCGGCAAAGCGCAACCTTGTCGAGTGATCCGTTCAGCGCGGCGCGCAACAGCGCCCTGGTGTGTGAGATCTTCATGCGCTCTCCGACGCCGTAGGCGCCGCCAGTCCAACCTGTGTTGACCAGCCAACAGTGCGCGCCGGAACTCTCAATCCGATCGCGTAGCATTTCAGCATAGACCGAAGGGTGGCGCGGCATGAAGGGTGCGCCGAAGCAAGTCGAGAAGGTCGCCTGGGGCTCGCTGCCAAGACCTTTTTCCGTCCCCGCCACCTTGGCGGTATAGCCGGAGAGGAAGTGATACATCGCCTGGGCAGGGCTCAGCCGCGCGATCGGCGGCAGCACACCGAATGCATCGGCGGTCAGCATGATGACATTATCTGGATGCCCGGTGATGCCTTCGGCGCTGGCATTGGGGATGAAGGAGAGGGGATAGGCTGCGCGGGTGTTTTCGGTATACCGCGCCTCGTCTAGATCGCACTCGCGGGTCTCTGGGTCTACCGCGACATTTTCCAGAACTGTGCCGAACATACGCGTCGTAGCATAAATCTCGGGTTCTGCCTTGGCGGAGAGGCGAATCACCTTGGCGTAGCAGCCGCCCTCGAAGTTGAACAGGCCGTCATCCGACCAGCCATGCTCGTCATCGCCGATCAGTGTCCGGTCCGGGTCGGCAGAAAGCGTCGTCTTGCCCGTGCCGGAGAGGCCGAAGAAAATCGCAGAATCGCCCTGCGTGCCGGTATTGACAGAGCAGTGCATGGGCAATACGCCACGCCCCGGCAACAGAAAATTGAGGATTGTAAAGACTGATTTTTTGCATTCCCCGGCATAGGATGTGCCGCCGATTAGTACCAGCCGTTTGGCAAAATTGACCAAAATACAGGTCTCGGAATTGATGTCGTCCTTGTCCGGATCGGCGGAGAAGCTTGGGGCTTGTACGATGGTAAATTGCGGCTTATGGCCGACAAGATCGTCGAGGCTCGGCGTTATGAAAAGATTGCGCGCAAACAGTGAGTGCCACGCATATTCCGACACCACCCGGATCGGTAGACGATAGTTCGGATCGGCCCCAGCAAAGCAATCCTGGACGAAGATGTCTTTGCCTTTGAAGTGGCCCATCATGCGCTTTTCGATGGCTTCAAAGCGCTCGACATCAATCGGCCGGTTGACGTTTCCCCACCAGATATCATTCTCCGTCGACGCTTCGCGGACGAAGAATTTGTCATTTGGAGAACGCCCGGTGTGGATCCCAGTCATGGCGGCGAGTGGTCCGCTTTTGGCGATTTGGGCTTCGCTGCGGCTGATCGCTTCTTCATAGAGGGTGGGAGTAGGTAAATTCCAGTGGGCGATTCGAACCTGTTCGATACCCAGCGAGTCCAACCCGTGCGGGCTGACGAATGGACCTCGATGTTGCATGAATTCCCGTATTTCGATGTTCTGAAGTGAACGATTAGTCTCACTGTTTTGCCAGCGAAATGGCATCGCAGCGAGGAGGTTATTCAACACCCAACATCTCGGGGTTACAAGCACCGAGGCGCGAGATTCCGAGAAAATTCGCCCTTTGGGCTAAATTAATTTTCTCTGCCGGTTGCCTCGCCGTAGGGCGGCAAAACGTTCGGCGCGTTGGCGCCGCCGAATCGCCGGTGCATAAAGGTCGCGAGAGCGCCCAGAGCAAGCCAAAATAGGCCGCTGGTTATCAGTGAAGCATAAACATAGCGCTGGGCTATCTCGTCCGGCGCGAGGCCACCATGATGATCCGGTGTCGGTGCGCCGATGATGTGTGGTAGCGCTATGGGAACAAGGCCAAGCGCCCGAATATAGGTTGGTCGGGCGAAGGCGATTAGGCCTAGGCCAAGCGCGGTTAGCAGGACGGCCATGATCCACCAGCCCTGACGACCAGCGAGTGGCGCCGCGTTGCTGCCGGGTAGTTCCGGCGGCAGACCGAGCGCCGGCGCGAGGTTGAAGATGCCGAATCCGGCGAGGCCCCAGAGAAGGCCGGTACGCCAGCTCAATACCCGGCCACGCGCCACCAGGATGCTGAATGACACTGACAGGAGTAGGCCGAAACCGATGGCAGCCACCACATTGGTTAGGATTGTCACAGCGAAGCGTTCAAGACCATTATCCGGAGCCCAAGCTTCGTCTGCATGGCCATGTCCATGCGCTTCATGCATGTGATCGCTTGCGCCGGATGTCTCGTAACTCTCGGCCTCATGTATGAGGGGAATGACTTCGATATATTGTAGGCCCGTCAGTAGAAGGCCGGCGAGGGCGCCGGCGACGAGGGCGGGCAGAATTATCCGGCCAAGCAGTTCCATCACGCCGCCCTTAAGGGCTTAGTGGCAGGGAAAGGCTAACGAATGCCTTGTATCGTGGGCCGCGTTGTGCACGGTCGAGGAATTGGCAAAACCGACACCGTAGATGATCGACACGCCCAAGAGAGCCGCAAAGAATACAGGCCATAGGCGGCGAGCGCTCAGCGCGGTAGCTCGTTCCGCGGAGTTGCTGGTAGTCGGCTGAGCTGTGTTTGGCATGTTTTTTCCCCGTATACACATTCTAACTCAATCTTGTTCGGTCGACTGTGCCGACACGAATCAGAGAGAGATGATAATAGGGCGCAGCGGGCGACGCTACCAGTGCCTTTGTACCATTTCAAAAAATATCTTTTCGGCTAGTCTCTGCCACAATGCCCACCCGTGCTCGAAGTGACAAAGCTCTGGAAGTTGCGGAAACCGCCCCTCCGGCGATGAAATTCGCGACCCATTTGACGCGCACCCTGCGCTTGGCGGCGCCCATGATCGTTGCGCGCGCCGGTCTCTTAGTCATGGCCGCGGTGGATACCGCAATGATCGGTCATTACGGCACCCTTGATCTCGCCTTTTATGCCGCCTCCAACGCTTTGCAGATAGTCATGATCCTAGTCGGCGTAGGCCTGCTGCAGGGCACGGTGGTGCTGGTCGCCCAGGCGCATGGTGCCGGCGCGGACAGTGATTGCGGCGGTTATTGGCGGGTCAGCTTGTTACATGGCGCAGCGCTTGGCGTGCTGATGGCTGGAATCTGCTTCCTTGGCGAACCACTTCTCTTGGCCGTTGGGCAGACAGAGGAACTGGCGGCGGGCGGAGGTGATGTACTGCGCATGATTGCCTGGGGATTTCCGCCCATGGCCATGTGGATCGCGACCTCCTTCTTCCTTGAAGGGCTGAGTCGCCCGCTGCCAGTGATGCTGCTGATGGTCGTGGCGGTGATCGGCAATGCTGGTCTCAACATGATCTTTATCTATGGCCATCTCGGTGCGCCCGAGATGGGCGCCGAGGGTGCGGCAATGGCAACCTCAATCACTCGGTGGGTTATGTTCGCCGTTCTCGCCCTCTATGTATTGGGTCTCAGCGACCGCGAGGCTCTTGGTATTGGTGGCGCGATCCGTGATTTTCGTAAAACTGCGGGCAAATTGCTTCGCATTGGCATTCCCATGGGTGCTGCGCGTGGCATGGAGGCCGCTGCTTTCAGCGCGCTCACAATGTTTGCTGGGCTTCTCGGCACGGTTCAGCTCGCCGGCTATCAGATCGCCTTTAATATGGTGGCGTTGGTTTTTATGAGCGCCATCGGAGTCGCTGGTGCGTCGACGATTCGAATCGCCAATGCGGTGGGCCGGCGCAGCGCTACCGATATTCGCCGCGCCGGCTGGTCCGCGCTCACATTGATATTTCTCATCATGGCCGGATTCGCCGGGCTTTTTTTCGCTTTCGGAACGCCGTTCGTCGAAATCTACAGCGACGACGAGGCAGTGATCGCCGTTGCCGTGCAGCTTATGTTCATCGCAGGGTTGGTGCTAATTTTCGATGGTTGGCAGGCGGTGTTGATGGGCGCGCTGCGCGGTATGGCTGATCTGTGGCTGCCTCCGCTCTGGCAATTTCTTTCCTGGTGGGGTGTTACGGTGACGGGCGCATATGTACTGGCATTTGAGGCCGGCCTCGCGACCGCCGGACTGATGTGGGGGTTCCTGGCCGGTGCCATTGTCTCTAGTGCCGGGCTAGTGATCCGTTTCATTCTGATGTCCCGCCGTCCGGTCCGGCGCTTCTGAGCGTTATCCGACCTAGCGCCGGCAGTCTTTACGCAGTAAGTTGACAAAGAAACCGGGGGCCGTCGAGTCGCGTGCCAAACCCAGCATCTGTCATTTTGCTTTATGGCTATGAAATCTGTCACCGGCTATGCTTGGGCACGGCGTTGCTCGCGCTCGTTTTGGTCATTGTCACCTCGTGTGGCAGTCATACCATCTCCGAGAAGGGCTCTCGCGTAGACCGGGTGTTCGTCATGGCTAATGAGGGCGATGCGACGGCGCAAACCGCGTTAGGTCTACTTTACGAGCGGGGCCTCGGCGTGTCGCCGAACCCAGCGACTTCACTAATTTGGTACCGCCGTGCCGCCAAGCAGGGCGACGCGCTAGCCATGTTTCATATCGGTTCGCTCTATGAGCGTGGCGCCGGAGTTGCGCGCGATTATGTCGCTGCCGCCAAGTGGTATCAGCGCGCCTCCGATACGGGCAATGCCTCGGCGCAGGCGGCGCTCGCCTATCTCTACGACCGCGGTCTCGGGGTGACGCGCAATTTCTCCGAGGCGGAGGCACTCTATAGCCGCGCGTCGGCGCAGTGGACCGAGACCAACAAATATCCGGCGGAGGCAACTTTCGCCACCGGGCGTGAGGTTCCAGCCCTTGCTGGCCCTAGCGTTGAAGCCTTGCCGACCTATGGCGGCAGGCCAGAATTTACCGCGGGAAAGGAAGAAGAGCCGGCCATAGAAATTGACCTCGCTGCGCTTGACGAGGTGCCCGATCCGCCGCCTACTGCCCTCATATTCGACGGGCCGGAGCCGATTGCCGGAAAGGGCGAAAACTTCCCACTCGCCGGCAGTTCGCTAGAGGCACCCGTGTCCGCGGATGTTGGCGAGCCGGCGGTCCTTTCAGTCAATGAGCCGTTGACGGATGAGGGCGTCGCGGACATGAATATAGAAATATTGTCCACGGACGGCACCAGTACGACTACGCTGGAACCCCTGCCGGCGGAGCCTCCGGCTTCTTTTGTCAGCCTTTCGACTTTCGAAACCGAAGCGCTCGCGCTTGCCGCCTGGGATAAGCTGCGTACCACCCACGCCGGCCTGCTCGCCCGTTTACCTTACGAATTGCATCCCATCGATATGGGAGATGAATACCGATATGTAGAACTTATCATTGGACCGTTCGATTCGCCGACCCGCTCGCACAGTCTCTGCGCCGCGCTCCGCGCCTACAATCATTCGTGCCGAACAATAGATAGATAAGAAAGAAACTTTCTAAACACCTAATCTATGATCAACGTTTCCACAAAATTTCAGCATATAGGAATTGCTGGTGGCGGTGCTTGGGGCACGGCTTTGGCAGCGACGGCGGTGCGCGCTGGTCGCCAGGTATCCCTTTGGGTGCGCGAAGAGGAAGTGGCGGCATCGATTGCAGCGTCTCGCGAAAACACGCGTTTTCTACCGGGTGTTTTGCTTGATCCTGAGATTTCCGCCAGCACTGACAAAGCGTTTCTTGCCGCTTGTGATCTCGTGCTGTTGGCTGCACCGGCGCAGCATTTGCGCGAGGTCGCGCGGGAATTCGCCGACCTATTAGCCCCCGCCGCGCCGGTCGTTATCTGTGCCAAGGGCATCGAGCTTGATAGCGGTGCGCTGATGAGCGAAGTAGTGCGCGACGTCTTGGGTTCAGCAAGGCCTCTCGCCATTCTCACCGGTCCAAACTTCGCTTCCGAAGTGGCGCGGGGCTTACCCAGCGCTGTGACCCTGGCGACTGAAGACGTCAGGCTCGGCGAAACCACGGCAGCGGCTCTTGGTTGCGCCACCCTCCGACCCTATGTTACCGACGATGTGGCGGGCGCACAGATCGGTGGCGCGGCAAAAAACGTTATGGCGATTGCTGCGGGTATCGCCATTGGTCGTGGCCTTGGAGAGAACGCTCGCGCCGCCATTATGACTCGGGGCTTCGCCGAGATGGTTCGCCTTGCCCGCGCTAAAGGCGCCAAGCTGGAAACCCTGGCCGGGCTCTCCGGGCTAGGCGATCTGGTGCTGACCTGTACCAGTTTGCAATCGCGAAATTTCTCTCTTGGCCAGGCGCTCGGCGAAGGCCGAACGCTCGCCGAAATAGTTGCTGCGCGCGACAGCGTCGCCGAAGGCATCGCCAGTGCGCCCGCCCTGGTAGCGCTGGGCGAACAGCTCGCGGTTGAGCTGCCGATTGCCGGTGCGGTTGCGGATGTGCTCCATCATGGTGCCAATATTGGTGAGACGATCACGGATCTGATGGGACGGCCGTTTCGTTCGGAATTTTAGAGATTTGATCGCACTCGGAAGCTATTGTGTCTCTTGCGTGCGAACCAGAGCAGGGAGTGTGGCGTGGCGTATTGGTTGTTCAAAAGTGAACCTGGAGCCTGGTCGTGGGACGATCAGGTAAAGGAGGGCGTATGCGAATGGGACGGGGTGCGCAACTATCAGGCCAACAACAATATGAAGGCTATGAAGGTCGGCGATAAGGGGTTTTTCTATCATTCAGTAAATGAGAAGCAGATCGTTGGCGTGGTCAAGGTGGTGAAGGAGCATTACCCGGATAACACCGATGCCAAAGGTGTTTTTGGCATGGTCGACGTCAAGCCTGTAATTCGGGTACAGACGCCGGTCACACTTGCCGAAATCAAGTCCCATCCAGATCTCTCGGAGATGTTTCTGGTGCGCCATTCGCGTCTTTCTGTCGGCCCGGTCACGGCAAAGGAATGGAAGATCATCTGCAAGATGGCTGGGATCAAGCCGTGACGGCAGCGCGCAAATGAATCAGCAGGTGCGGTGGCGCTTAACTATTGCTCCCCAGACGGGGCAACATATTGATGCCGCCACCGGCGAGTTAACACCGCTGAGCCAGCCCAGGGCACCTTTGCGCGCGACGAAGAATATGCGCTCAGGAATGTCGCCTTTAGCTGCGAACCCGCCGACAACCCGACAATCGATACCGCCGAATCTTTGCTCGCCGACTTCGAATAAATTTTGAGCGACGCCTCATGTGTAAAACGAGTCGTAAATTTCTTTGCCACCTCTCCGATATCCCCGACGGCAGCAGCAAGGGATTTACCATCGGCGAGGGTCCCGGCGCCTTCGAACTATTCGTCACCCGAAAAGGCGAGCGGATCTTTGCTTATGAGAATAGCTGCCCGCATACAGGCGGGCCGCTCGACTGGATGCCCGACAAGTTTATCGACCGCGATAGCGGCCACATCCTCTGCGCAACCCATGCGGCACTCTTTCGTGTCGAGACCGGCGAGTGCCTGGCCGGTCCCTGCGCTGGCGATTGGTTGCGCGCGCTATCTGTAGATATTGAGGACGGCAAAATTCTTCTGGAGATTTAGCCCGGCAAGGAAAATTCCGGGCAGACGTTAACATCTGCAACGACACTTTTGTCTCAACAATAGCGTTCGTAAGAGCTTCTAGAGCGACCAGAAAACACGGAAGTTGAGATTTTGAATGGCTCTGCCTTGATTCAACGGAGAGAGTATAGTGGTTAACTCGTTACCTTTTTATTCACCAAATGATCACGTCTTACGTTGCTTGCCGGGCACTAGCATTGAGCGGATAATCCCACCAACAAAACCGAACGAATCGAAAGTTGGGAGCATCTGATGATTCCGCACGAAAACGAAATCTTTCCTGTATCGCCCGAGATGGCCAGATCTGCCCATTGCGATGAGGCGACATATCAGGAGATGTATGCCAGCTCGATCGAAAATCCCGAAGGGTTCTGGGCCGAGCAGGCAGAAACACTCGATTGGATGCAGCGCTGGACCAAGGTGAAGAATTCCAAATTCGGCACGGATGCGCATATACGCTGGTTTGAGGGTGGCAAGCTGAACGTCAGTGTCAATTGCATCGACCGCCACTTGGAAATGCGCGGCGACCAGACGGCGATTCTCTGGGAGGGTGATGACCCGGCGGATTCAAAATCCATTACCTTCCGCGAGCTCCATAGCCATGTTTGTCGCATGGCCAATGTGCTTAAAACGCAAGGCGTCGCCAAGGGCGACCGGGTAACGATCTATATGCCGATGATCGCCGAGGTTGCCTATGCAATGCTCGCTTGCACCCGAATCGGTGCAATTCATTCCGTGGTGTTTGGCGGATTTTCACCAGATTCGCTTGCTGACCGCATCCATGACTGCGACAGCAATTGCGTGATCACAGCTGATGAAGGCATTCGCGGTGGCCGAGCGATACCGCTCAAGGCTAATACGGATAAGGCTCTGATGCGGAGCAAGAGTGTTAAGAGTGTAATCGTTGTCAAGCGCACCGGCGGGGTCGTCGATTGGACCGAGGGACGTGATGTCTGGTATCACGAGGAAGCGGCGAAAGTCTCCGACAATTGCCCGGCGGAAGAAATGGATGCCGAGGACCCGATGTTCATCCTCTATACCTCGGGCTCCACAGGCAAGCCCAAGGGAGTGATGCATACCACTGGCGGCTACCTACTCTATGCATCGCTGACCCACAAATACGTCTTTGACTATCATGACGGCGATATCTATTGGTGCACCGCAGATGTTGGCTGGGTCACGGGTCACAGCTATATCGTTTACGGGCCTCTCGCCAATGGCGCGACGACGCTGATGTTCGAAGGCGTGCCTAACTATCCGGATTTTTCGCGTTTCTGGCAGGTGGTCGATAAACATCAAGTCAACATCTTTTACACCGCGCCGACCGCCATTCGCGCGCTGATGCGTGAGGGCGAGGCGCCGGTAAAATCGACTTCGCGCGCCTCGCTCCGCATCCTCGGCACGGTGGGTGAGCCGATCAATCCGGAAGCCTGGGTCTGGTACAACGAAGTGGTCGGCGACAAACGCTGCCCCATTGTTGACACTTGGTGGCAGACTGAGACTGGCGGCATCCTGATCACTCCCCTGCCGGGCGCGACTGCGCTCAAGCCCGGCTCGGCAACGCGGCCATTTTTCGGCGTCAAGCCCCTCATAGTCGACGCCGATGGAAATGAGCTCGAAGGCGCCTGTACCGGACTTCTCTGCATTGCAGACTCATGGCCTGGCATGATGCGCACGGTATACGGCGATCACGAGCGTTTCATTAGCACCTATCTGGTTCAATTTCCGGGACGCTATTTCACCGGTGACGGAGCCAAGCGTGACGAGGACGGCTATTACTGGATTACCGGGCGGGTCGACGACGTGATTAACGTCGCCGGCCATCGTATGGGAACGGCGGAGGTGGAAAGCGCACTGGTATCGCACGAAGCGGTATCGGAGGCTGCAGTGGTTGGCTATCCGCATGAGATTAAGGGCCAGGGCATTTATGCCTATGTGACGCTGACTCTCGGCTATGAACCAACCGAGGGGCTGCGCAAGGAGCTGGTGCAATGGGTTCGAAAGGAAATTGGGCCGATCGCTAGCCCCGATCTCATTCAGTGGGCGCCCGGTCTGCCGAAGACGCGCTCTGGCAAGATCATGCGGCGAATCCTGCGCAAGATCGCGGCCAACGAGCATGACGAGCTTGGCGACATCTCTACGCTTGCCGACCCGGCGGTGGTGACTGACCTGGTGGACAACCGGGAGAACCGCTAATCGGGATCAGATGCGTTTTGTAGCTTTGTCGTGGAGTCTGGACCAATAATGACGGAAGATGAGATCGCTGAAACCGAGCTCGTTATCGGGCAAACTTTCTTAGGATCCATCATAGAGAGCGTCCAAACGGTCGGCAAAGTGTCCTTCCGCAGGGTGATATTAGACCTCCAGCACGATCTTTCCGAAGTGGGTGTTGGCGCGCATGTGGTTTAACGCCGCCGCTGCCTCGTCGAGCGGGTAGACCCGGTCGATCGGCAGGCTGAGCGTGCCGGATTGCACCGCAGACCAGAGTTCTGCCCGCATGTCGCGGTTGATCTTGCGCACCTCCTCAATGGATCGAGTGCGGAAGGTGACGCCAATATACTGGATGCGCTTGAGAGCGTGGAGGTCATAATCGAATTCACCGCTGAAGCCACCGAGCCGTCCTACATTGACGATGCGGCCCTTGACGGCAGCTGCCTGCATATTGCCATTCCCTACTCCGGCAGAAATTTGATCAACTATCAGATCCACGCCGCCGCCCGCTGCTTTGGCCGCCTGGTTTGGCCAGTCAGGATCATTTGGATCAAGGGCAAGGTCGGCACCAAATTTTTTTAGATGGGCGCGCTTGTTAGCGTCGCGCGTAGTGCCGATCAGGGGTGCGGCGCCAAGATGTTTGGCGATTTGTAGCCCCATAAGTCCGACACCCGAGCTGGCGCCCTGTATCAGAACAGATTCGCCCGCTTTCAGCTGACCATTGCTGACGAGTGCGTCATGCATGGTGTTTAGCGCGATGGGAAGTGTTGCCGCCTCGACAAAGCTCATCTCTTTTGCGGGGATCGGCGCGGCGCGGCCCCAATCGGTTTTGGCATATTCGGCATATCCGCCGGTGCCCGAGCACATTACCCTATCGCCCAGCTTGAATTCCTCTATCGCGCTGCCGGTCTCGACCACCTCGCCGGCCCACTCCAGACCAATCACCGTGCCGTTACCACCCGGCGTGCCATTCATGCGCCCATCGGTCATCAACAGATCGGCGCGGTTGAGGCCGGCGGCCCTGACGCGGACGAGAATTTCGTTGGGTTCGATTTCAGGCTTCGGTGTGTCGCCCATGGTGAGGCCCGAATTGGATAAGATCGCTGCCTTCATGCCTCATCCTCCTCCTTGCGTGCACTTAGGTAATCCTCCGCTAGGCGGCAAACCAGGGCTGTGACCATTGGCGCGATTTCCTGTGCGGACGCAGTTTCGTTTCTGGTGTGGACCCAGCCAAGATAGGTAAAGGCGCGTAGCAGATAAAACAGCGACATTTGGCGCAAACTCTTGTCCGACAATACACGCTCCCGGCGATAGCCTTCGACAACGGCATTTTGCACCGTGTCGGATAGATCGGTTTGGAGAAAGAGGATGGAAATGGTTGCGAGGTCAAAGAGATGCCAGCCGTAGCCACAATCGTCGAAATCAATCGCGGTGACCCGTCCGTCGCGCAGAATGATATTGTCTAAATTTAAATCTGCGTGGATCAGGCCATAGCCCTTGGAGCTGGTGCCAATGGTTATCAAATCGTCCTGCGCCGTGCAGCGCGCCCGAAGCAGAAGAGCTTTCTGCGCTGAATCGAGTGTAGGCAAGTCCCAGAATCGTCCCCACAGGGGCTCTTCTCCAGTCAGCCCGTCGAGATCCCACGCGTGGCGCATGAATCCTACTGGCGGTTGCCACCGTGCCGCATGATTGTGGAGCCGCGCTGCGAGTGCGCCAACCTCCCGGAAAGCGTCAGCAACATTGTCGACGGATTCGCTTAAACCTTCCTCAATACTGCCGAGTGGCTTGCCTTCCAGCCATTTCACCATATCGACTTGGCGTGGCTCGGGAACGCCGATCGCTTCGGTCATTACGAACAAATCACCGTTTTTGGCAGGTATGACCTCTGGCACTTCGATGTCATCCTGGTCGAGGGCGCGCAACCAATTCAATTCTGATAGCAGCGCGGCGTTGCTGTGATAGCCATGTCGGTGAATACGAATTGCAGCGTCTAGGCCAGCATCATTTTGCACGCGAAATACGGCATTTTCGCGTATTTTAATCGTTTCTAGGCGGAAATTTGAGACATTCCACGCCTTAAGGGCTTCTATGGCGAGGGAACGCAGGTATTCTTCCCGCCGGCTTACGCTTATCTCATAAAATTCGCACATCTTATCGCGATTTACAGGGTGTTCAGGCTATCATTGAGGGTGTTTAGCAGGAAATCAGCATTTTCTTTGGAAAATGGCAGGGGGGGTCGAATTTTGAGTACATTGTCGTGGCGACCGGTGCGGCTGATGAGTACGCCTCTCTCGCGCATTTCATCGACCACGGCGCGTGTTTCTTCACTCGCCGGCTCTTTAATCTCCCTATTGGTGACGAATTCTGCCGCTACGAATAGCCCGTGGCCGCGAACATCACCAATAATTGCGTGTTTGTTGGCCAAGTCGCAGATGCCCGCGCGTAAATGCTCGCCAACCGTCTTAGCGTTTGCCTTCAGGCCCTCGCGCTCTATGACCTCAAGCACAGCGAGGCCCACCGAAGCGGAAACGGGATTTCCTCCGAAGGTGTTAAAATACATTGATTTTTTTCCGAATTCCTCAGCTAGATCGGGACGACTAATGACGCCGGCGAGTGGATGACCGTTTCCCATTGGCTTGCCCATGGTGACGAGGTCGGGAAGGGCGCCATAGAGCTGATAGCCCCACATATTTTCACCTGTGCGGCCGAACCCGGGTTGAAC
>CAZUXZ010000012.1:0-45795 GCA_964624055.1 uncultured Rhizobiaceae bacterium
GAGTGGCGAAAAAGCATGGATGTGAATCTCCGGTGCTGCCTCTACTACGATGCGGCAAATATCAAGATAGGTCTGACCAGTATAATCTGGGTGAATACCGCCCTGTAGGCAAATCTCCGTCGCGCCACGCTGCCAGGCCTCTCTAACCCGCCGGGCGATCTCGTCTTGTTTGAGGTCGTAGGGTCGGCCGCGGAGATTTTCGCTCATCTTACCTTTCGAGAAGGCGCAGAACTGACACCGGAAATAGCAGATATTGGTGTAGTTGATATTGCGGTTGACGACATAGCGCACGGTTGTTCCAGACACCTCGGCGCGCAGTTCGTCCGACGCTTTACACACCGCATTGTAAGCATCCCCGCGCGCTTCAAAAAGGGTAACGATCTCGCTTTCGGCCAAATCCTTACCGTCCCGCGCTCTGGCTAAAATCCTGCCTAGCGTATCGGTGGGAGCGGGGGAAGCTCTCTTTCCTACAATCGGCGGTGCGGTGACGGAGCCCGGCGACCAATCCTCAGTTCGCGCCAAGCCGTCGGCATCGCTTGCTTGCAGGATGGCGGTTTCCATGTCGGGCGCAAGCCAATGGTCGCTGTCGCGAATAAAGGACGGGTAAAGTGCGAGGCGCTCGGCAAGGTATTTACCGCAGGATGCGGTTTCTGCGGCAAGGTGGTCAAGATGCGGCCAGGGTGCTTCAGGATTAACGAAATCAGGCGTCACCGGCGATACGCCGCCCCAATCGTTAATCCCGGCGCTGATCAGCCGTTCCAGGCCGGAAAGACCCTCCGGGCTGAGATTAGGTGGCGCCTGAATATTCATCTCAGCACCGAAGATAAGGCGCGCCGCAGCGATGGTCCAGCAAAGCTCGTCCAAGTCCGGCTCGGGCTTCTCGGCCATGCGCGTACCAGGTTTGGCTCGGAAATTTTGAACAATAATCTCTTGAATTTGACCGTATCGCGCATGCAGATCGGCAAGAACGAGAAAGGTCTCAATACGCTCGAGTCGCGTCTCACCGATGCCGATTAAAATACCGGTGGTGAAGGGCACTGCCGCCTTGCCGGCAAGCTCAAGCGTATCAAGGCGTGCTGCCGGGCGCTTGTCCGGCGAGCCATGATGGGCCATGCCTTTTTGGCAGAGTCGTTCGGAGAGACTTTCTACCATCAGCCCTTGCGAGACCGATATGGGGCGAAGCGTCGCCAAATCTTCTGCAGTTAGCACGCCAGGATTTAGATGGGGTAAAAGGCCGGTTTCCTTTTGCACCAGCGCTGCCATCTCAGCGAGATAAGAGAGGGTAGTGTCGTGACCGAGTTCTGTCAGCTCGTGCCGAGCAACCTCATATCGGAGCTCAGGTTTGTCGCCGAGTGTAAAGAGGGCCTCGCGGCAGCCTGCTTCTGCGCCAGCGCGAGCGGTGGCAAGCACTTCTTCCACCGTCATGTAACAGCGCTCGCCCTTCTTCGGCGGCGTGGCGAAGGTGCAATAATGACAAACGTCGCGGCAGAGATGGGTGAGCGGGATGAAGACCTTCCTAGAATATGTGACAAGATCACCATGGGCGGCATCGCGCAAATCGGCGGCGCGTGCTTGCATCTCTTCTTGTCCGAGAGCGTCTAATTCGCGCATGAGCGCCATCGCGTTTTCGGTGCCGGGAAAGATTGTCGCCAAGCCATTCATGCCGATTTTTGCTCCCTGAGAAGACGCGCTGCGATGCCGCTTCCCGTCAGGTAAGTTTGAGCCCTGCTGTTGCCAGACCGAGCAAGTAGTTCGGAGAGATCATCAGGCGTATCTATATCGAGACCAAGGCCGGAGAGCGATAGAATTGTAGGCTCGATGCCGAGGCGGTGCGCGGCATCGAGATGAGGGTAGAAGCTGTTGTTGCCGAAACGAAGCGGCACTGAATTTGGAGGCGAGCAGAGCACGCAATTGGAGCCCCGTTGGTCACGTGCCGGTACGATGGTCATTGCCGGTGCTATCGCCGCGCGATGGATAGCGATCGCCCGCTCAAACTCGGACGCCACGGCAAGTGGTACATCTCCGGGCACCTGAAGGATTTCCGAAACGCCGTGCGACATCAGCTCACCGATTCCATGGGCGACCGCGGCGGTCTGCCCGTCATTCTCGTCCTCGGAGATCACTTTGGCCCCGATCTGCCCAGCTATTTCCCGAGCCTCAGCATCGCGTGTAATCATTGCAATGCCTTCGAGCGATGAGGTTGCCGCCAGTGCCGCTAGTACATCCCCAAGCATTGCGAGGAACAGTTCTCGCCTCTCCTTCGGCGCCAATATCGTCTCCAGTCGCCGCTTGGCCCCCGCCAAATCCTTAACCGGTATTACCGCCCACATCAGCGTTCCATCATCCCCGCGTGCATGGCCGCGTATATAGATAAATATCTTTTGTTTATCAAAGCTTACCAGACCTACCGGAAGGTTCAGGCGATCAAGCGACGCTATGAGAAAGGGAGCAGGGATTCAAGCCCTACCTCAGGTTCAGAGCATTGAATTCATGGCGGTGAGGCGGTAACAATAAGCCATAAATACATCATCTATACGGATGTACTGTTCGGGTAGGAATTTATGCAGGCCAAGCTGAATCAGTGGAACAATCGAACTTTCCTGTTTTGATCCGTATTTTAAAAAACCCCCTTATAGAACACATTACTATGTGCACATGATATGCGTAATCGTCTTAGCGGCGGCCTAATTCGAGTACTAGATTTTGGCTATTTAGAGTGCTTAAACCGCTACTGTTAAACAAAGCGATAAGAGAATAAAATGACCTATACTGTCCTAGCTAGCAATCCGAAGACCGGTGAAATAGGTATCGCATCAACGACGATTACGATTAATTTCGGCCGCACTTTTCCCGTTTTTCGCCATCTCGAGCCTAATGTTACGGATCAGGGAATCATCGTCGCACCAATGGCGACCGTTCATCCCTATAACGGTCACAGACTATGCGACCTCAGGGACCAGGGCGTCGGCTGGAACGATATTGAGGCGGAGCTGGAGAAACAAGACAAGCATTGGAGCTGGCGCCAAATTGGCGCCGTCACGGCGACTGGTGAAACCTGGGTACGAACCAATGCCGACGCGTGGAATCATGCCAGTCATATAGTCGGCGAGGGATCGATCGCCATGGGCAATTACATGGATGGCGCGGAACCGGTGAAGGCGATGGCAAAGGCGCTCGACGACAATCGTGGTGAAGAAATGGACGAACGGCTATTGCGAGCCATTGAGGCCGGAAAGGCGGCTGGCGGTCAGGGCCAGCCCGATATCGGAAAGATCCCCGAATCTTGGGCGATGATCAAGGTCTATAACGGTAATCAGCCTTGGCCGGCGGTTGACGTTCGCGTCGATTTTGACGTCGAACCGGTGCCGAAGATGCGCCGCCTTGTAACCCAGTTGAAAAATATGGATAAGGTGCTTCACACAATGTCGTTCGACCCGTCGAAAACCTTCGACGTCTACGGTGTGGTGTTTGACATGTACAACTCGCAAGTATAACGCGGTCACGCGACAATTTAAAAAAGTGCGACGCAGCGAACCTCAATGCTCCAGCGTATCGGTGATTCCGGCGGTATAATCGAGTCTTCAAAGGACGTGTGAAAACTGAAGGTGCAAGTGTTATTCGGCCCAGGGGTATCGCCACTCTCACCTTGGGTGCGGGCTAGGGCGCCGGCAGAATCCCACTGCTTGATCAGTAACGCCTCGTCGTGGGTAAGGGCGGACCAATAGAACCAGTTGTGTCGTTCGGCGGGCCTGGAAAAATAATTTTCGCCGATGCGGTCGCTATAGTGAATTTCGAAGACTACTAGATCTTCTGGCGCGACGCTCGCCGCATCGCATAGCGCAAGAGGATGGGTAGCGACCGGTTCATCCGCGATGTTGCGCCAGACGTTGATGATGGCATACCGCCCGTCGACCAAGGCGGCCTCCACTTCGTCCTCGCCTAGCAGGGCTGCTTCTGTTCCAAGCTCCGAGCGCAGGGTGTCATTCGCAGTCGGCGGTTTGGTCAGCTTGCGCAGTCGTTGGGGCGCGCTGGTTAGGGTGTAATCGCCATGAACGACACGTGCTGGACCCTGTACTTCTTGACCGTTGGTGATACGGTGCTTGTGGTTCTTGCCAGTGGCGGAGCGCACATTGTGATCGAATGCGGCTACCCGCCTTGCGCCAGTAGCCTCTCGAACTAGCGACTCGCAATCAGGATAATAGCCGCGTACGACGCTTTCATGATCAAGAAAAAAGTGCCTCGGAATGGCTGGCGGGCGGGTATGGAGCTCAAAGCCTTGGACGTCGAGTGTCGGCTGATTCCCCGTTTCCAATTTTCGGGCATCGTTTACCGGCTGACAGCGAATTTCGATCTCGACACCCGTCCAGCTATCGTCGCTGCCGTTGATATTGCGACGCGTGAGAACCTTTCCATTGCGAAAGAGCGAATGCTCAGCGTTGGCGCTAATATAGGGAATTTTGCCAGTCCGTGCGGTGCCGGTATTTGATTCCACCTTTGGATTCATGATGTTTGTCCCAGGCTTTTTGTACCGCAGATCTTATGCTTTCGGTTTGTTCGGGTGAAGTCGGCTTTGCGTTCCCTATTCTTCATAATATTTATACTCCAAGTCGTAAGTGCTAACGGGAAGTTCATGGGTGATGCCTTTATTGCAATCGATGCAGTTTGGTCGCCGGCGCCATTGGTGAATCTGCTAAGCTACGGCAATGCGCCCATCCTCAAGACGCGGCATTGGCCGGACGCGTGGCGTCGTCTGGCTCGGTCACGCCGATGCGTTAGGAGAAAGCGTTGTCCCCGATTCCACTGATTTATTTGGCGGGCGCCGCCTTCGGCAACGTTGAGGTGGGCCAAGATCACCGCCAAACCATTTTTAGCACGGCTTAGCGAGTTTTCTGATCCAATATCGGAGTCTGTATCGGTAGTGGTAGCTCTTTTGTCTTTAAGTCTAATCATGCGCACACAATCTTAATTTCGTTCTCAGATTGACCCGATTATTCGAGCCGATGTTTTGATCGGAGTTCTGGTAATAGGGGGCTCCCATCGCATAGGATTTGCCTCCCGTCGTTAGACGCAGTGGCGGATGCTATAAATTTTTGGAGCGAAGGACGTATGAAAATTGCTGTAATTGGCGGTACCGGGCCGCAAGGAAAAGGGTTAGCGCAGCGGTTCGCATTAGCCGGCGTGGATGTGATTGTGGGATCGCGCGATAGTGCACGGGCGGAGGGTATTGCGGCGGAATTATCGGAGCCACTCACCGCTGCGACCGGCAAGATAAGCGGCATGGATAATCTTTCAGCGGTCAAGACGGCGGACGAGATGGTAATTCTTGCTGTACCATATGGGGGGCACGACGCCACGATCAAGGGTATCCGCGACGGGCTTACGGGCAAGATTCTCGTCGATATAGTGGTGCCGCTGGCTGAAAATAATCCGAAAAAAATCATCATGCCGCCGGAAGGTTCGGCGACGGAGGCGGCACAGGGAATGCTTGGTGACCATATCCCCGTCGTTGGCGCGCTGCTTAATGTTTCGGCTAGCGTGCTCGCTGATCTCGATGCTGAGATCAATTGTGATATACTCGTTTGCGGTAACGAATTCGACGCCAAGATGAAGGTCATGGAGTTAATTTCGAAGCTCGGTGTCACCTGTTACAACTGCGGTCTTGCTGAGAGCGCCAGATGTATCGAGGCGCTTACACCCATTCTTATCCGGCTTAACATATCGAAAACCACTCCGTTCAAGCATGGCGGTGTGAAAATCTGTTCCGAATAATACTCGGGGAGTACGTTCCATGGAATTCGCCTTTACCTTCCGCGGCGATCTCGATAAGAAGCGCGTCGTCGCGATTTGTCGCCAGGCGGAAGAAGCCGATTTTGATTATGCCTGGTTCTTCGACAGCCATGTGCTATGGCGAGACCTCTATCCTCAGATGGCGGTTGCGATTGAGCATACCTCGAAACTCCGCTTTGGTCCGTGCGTGACCAATCCGCAGACGCGCGAATGGTCGGTTGCAGCAAGTCTTTTCGGCGCGCTAGCGGTGCAAAGCGATGGGCGTTTTGATCTCGGCGTCGGGCGTGGCGACAGCGCAGTGCGCGTGGTTGGCAAGAGACCGGCGACGGTGGCACGCATGGAGAATTTCTGTGCCGCCATGAAAGGGTTGGTGAAGGGCGACGCAGTGACTTATGACGATCGGCCCGAGCCTGTGCAATTCGATTGGACAGGTGGCTATGATATGCCGATTTGGGTCGCCGGGTATGGTCCCAAGGCGCTGGCAGCCGCTGGGCGCTCCGGTGAGGGATTGATCGTACAACTTGCTGAGCCGGCGCTGTGCCAATGGATGGGAGACGCCGCGCGAATAGCAGGTAAGGAATCCGGGCGCGATATGAGCAACTACCGTGTCATGGCCTGTGCGCCGATCTGGGTCGGCGACAAGGCTAAGGGCGTGGAGCAAACGCGTTGGTTTCCGGCTCTGGTCGGTAATCACATTGCTGATATTCTCAAGTGGTATGGCTCGAACACGAGTGATGTGCCGGAGGCGTTGACAGCTTACGTACAGAAACGAGAGGGCACGGGAGCTGACGAAGGCTACGACTATAGCCAACACACTCAGATGGACGATGAAAATACCTATTATGTCACCGACGAAACCACGGAGGCATTTGGCGTGATTGGCCCGGCAGAAGCTCATGTCGAAAAAATGCATCGGCTAGAGGCGGCCGGGGTTACGCAGTTCAACATCTATCTGTGTTCAGGCGAGGAAGAGCGTCAGATTGCGGAATATGGCGAACATGTGATACCGCAGTTTCGTTAGAACCGAAGAAACTCAGACCAGGGAGATAATCAATGGAATTCGGCATCGCCTTCAAGGGCGACCTCGATCACAAACGCATGCTTGCTATTTCGCGCCAGGTCGAGGCCGGTGGGTTCGATTACATCTGGTTCTTCGATTCACATATCATCTGGTCCGATCCCTATACTCAGATCGCCGCCAGCATGCAGCACACAGAGCGGGTGCGCTACGGCCCGCTTGTGACCAATCCGAAGGTGCGCGACTGGTCAGTCGCGGCGAGCATCTTCGCTACCCTTAATCGCATGAGCGGTGGGCGTATGGACATGGCGATCGGGCGCGGCGATAGCTCTATGCGGGTGATGGGCAAGACGCCAGCGACGCTAGCCACTCTGATCGATTGCGTTGAAGCTATCCGCACTATGACCTCGGGCGAAACTTATAGCTACGAGGATAGCCCCAACCCAGTATTCATGGACTGGACGGAAGGCCATCAATTGCCGGTGTGGATCGCGGCATACGGCCCTAAGGCGCTCAAGGTGGCGGGAGAAAATGGCGATGGACTGATTATCCAACTCGCCGAACCCGGACTCTGTCAGTGGTTTACCGAGCAGGCTAAGGCTGCCGGCGAGGCGACTGGGCGCGATATGTCGAACTATCGCGCGCTCGCCTGTTCGCCGGTTTTCGTCGGCGATGTCGAGACGGGCATCAAGCAAACAAGTTGGTTCCCTGCTGTAGTCGGAAATCATGTCGCCGATATCGTCGAGAAATACGGCAAGGATACGGACCTCGTGCCCGAAAGTTTGACCAATTTTATTGAAACGCGCCAGGGCAAGGGTGCGGATGAAGGTTATGACTATCGGAAGCACGCGGTGAAGGAATCCGACAATCTTTATTATGTGAATAATGCGGTGACGGAATCCTTTTGTATTGTTGGCCCACCGGAAGTGCATATCGAGAGAATCGAGAAGCTGAAGGCTGCTGGAGTAACTCAGTTCACCATCTATCTTACACAGGGGAATGAGGAACAGATCGTCGCCGAATATGCCGACAAAGTCATTCCCCACTTTAAGTAAATAAGAAGCGCGTTGCGAGGAGGGACAGGGACTATGGAATTTGGTATCGCGTTTAAGGGTGAAATAGAACCTAAACGCACGATCGCTATCGCACAGCAATGCGAGGCAGCGGGTTTCGAGTATTGTTGGTTTTTTGATTCACACATTCTTTGGGCCGATCCCTATCCTAAGATCGCGCAATGCATGGAGCATACGGAAAAGCTACGCTTTGGCCCACTGGTTACCAACCCAAAAGTACGCGACTGGTCAGTCGCTTCTTCCATGTTTGCGACACTCTCCAAGATTAGTGGCGGGCGCTTTGATATCGCCGTCGGGCGAGGGGATAGCTCCATGCGGGTGATGGGCAAGAAACCCGGAACTATTGCCTATACGACGGAGTTCTGCGAGGCAGTGCGCAGGATGGTTTCTGGCGAGACCTACACCTATGATGACGCACCCAATCCGGTATTTATGGATTGGGTTGACAAGCATCCGCTCCCAATCTGGATCGCAGCCTACGGCCCGAAAGCGTTGCAGATGGCGGGTGAGGTCGGTGACGGGTTAGTCATCCAGCTCGCTGATCCAGGGCTTTGTGCCTGGTTCTTTGACCAGGCGATCACCGCCGGCAAGGCGGCAGGTCGCGATATGTCGAGCTACCGCGTGCTCGCCTGTGCACCAGTCTGGGTTGGCGATAAGGAAACCGGCGTGGCTCAGACCAAGTGGTTCCCAGCGCTAGTTGGCAATCATGTCGCTGATATTGTTGAGAAATACGGTAAGGGCTCGGACCTGGTGCCGAAGAGCCTTACCGACTATATCGATAACCGGCGCGCGGGCGGTGCTGGAGGCGATGCCTATAACTATCGCCAGCATGCCGACAAGGATTCCGATAACACCTATTTTGTCACGCCGGAGATTACGGAATCATTCGGCATTCTCGGGCCGGTCGAGTGCCACGTGGAAAAGATTAGGGAGCTCGAAGCAGTGGGCGTGACCCAATTCACCATTTATCTCACCAACGGTTCAGAAGAGAAGATCATTGCCGAATATGGTGAGCATGTGATCCCACATTTCCAGTGAACGCCTAGGATAGAGATTCCGCGAAGTCAAGACAACTTCGGGCGAGCGTGACTTTGTCCTTGAGATTCGTCATCACGGCGGGTGCAATGTGAGGTGCAATGCCGAGATCGGCGATGGCGGGCGCGAGTGCTTCGTCGGAAGGGTCGAGCACGAAACCATCGATCAATCCGCCATAGTGATTTGCTGCGGTAATGGCGCTGACTAGTAATCCCAATTCGCGCATCATCTTTGCGGTCGGCCCCTTCAACGCATCGCCGCTGACGATGGGTGAAACCGCGACTACTGGAGCGCAGCAGTCTATCAAAGCCTGGCGCAGCGCCGGGACGGCGAGAATCGGATCGATAGAGATATAGGGGTTGGACGGGCAGATGATCACTGAGCGAAGGGCCGGCGCCGAGAGAGCGGTGAGAACATCCGGATTGGCCCGAGCATCTTCCGCACCCTTATAGAGAAAGCCAGTAACTTCGGGCGCACATTTTTGGCGTACGAAATATTGCTGCAAGGGAAGGTATCCTGTCGCCGTTTCGACCATGGTGCGTACATGGTCATCGCTCGCCGGTAGAATGCGCGCGTCGATGCCGAGGCGAGTGGAGATGTCGGCGGTGACGGCGCCCAAGCCTTCTCTTGAGCGAAGGCGTTGCGTACGGGCTACATGCATGGCGAGGTCAGCGTCGCCGAGATGGAACCAGCTTTCAGCGCCAAGCCGTTTCAGGGTGTCCATGAATTGTGAGCCGTCGCTGGCACGGCCCCAGCCGGTTTCCGGGTTGGCGAGGCCAGAAAGTGTATAGACCAGTGTGTCTATATCTGGGCAGACCGTCAGACCGAGATGTTCGAAATCATCGCCGATATTAGCGCAAATAGCGAGTTCATCCGCGGGCAGAGTATGACTCAGGCCAAGAACGAGCTTGGCCCCGCCGACGCCGCCAGAAAGCGCCATGCAGGTCGGGCTGCTCACCGGAACAGATCCTCCGCTGCATCGCGAACTAGTGTTGCGCCGCTTTCCCCTTCGGAGACGCGGTCAAGGCCGCGGATGAGTACGACTGGCAGGCCTTCGTCTCCTTCGCCTTGGACAATAGTGGCGGCCGCGGCGAGCTCATCGCCGAGGCCGACGATGGAAACCGCGAGCTGGCGTCCGTAAAGATCTGATTGGCCGCGCAGATCAACGACTGCTTCGAGACCCGCTGCGCCAAGTGCGATGCCCACTGTCCCGACGCGCCAAGCGCGTCCTACGCTGTCATTTATTACCACTGAGACATCTTTGCTAAAGCGTGCGGCAATCTCATCGCGTAGCCGGGTACAAGTGCCGTCTGGGTCGATCGGCAGTAGAAGAACGCGGCGACCATCATTGTTGGGGGCTACATTAGACTGGTCGATACCGGCATTGGCGAGTACGAAACCAAGCCGGTGTTCGACGATGATGACATTCTCTCGGTGGCGCAGCACTGCGCGGGATTCTGAGAGGATTAGTTCGACCAGGCGTGGGTCCTTTTCGGTCTTGCCAGCAAGAGCCACGGCTTCTGCGGAGGGCTCCACTGTATCAAGATCAGCATAGCGTCCCTCGGACTTGGAAACGATCTTCTGGGCGATGACCAGTACGTCGCCATCGTGCAGTTCTTCGCCCATCCGCTCGAGCCCGCCGGCGATGAGGTCGCAAAGATCGTCGCCGGATTCTACGAGCGGAATACCGGGAAGCGCGAGAAGCGTCAAACGATTGGGCATGATTTGCGATCGGTCCGGCAGGAGTGAGGGTTTACTGTGTTGGCGAGAGGTCTCCCCAGCTCGCGATCTTTTCCACTTGAATAGCGATCACCGGCAGGAATGCCAACTCCATATTTCGCAGCTGGTTGTGCTTGGCGCGTAGGCGTTCCTGTGCTCTATCGTGCTCGCTTCCCTTCGTTAGAATGACTGCCCCTCCACGTATCATCACCCAGCACAGACGAGACCAGTCGGCATCATCATATCGGTCGACGGTAAGCGCCACCCGGGGGTTGTCATGAATGTTTCGGAGGCGCTTAAGATCGCTACCCCGCTTTGGCTTTTCATCGATCGTAATATAAATTCGTTCACCAGCGCGGACGAAACAGACTGGTACAAGATGGGGATTGCCGCTGGCATCGGCGGTTGCCAGATGTGCGATCCGGGAAGCATCCAGAAAAGCTGCTTGCGCTGGAGTCACCTCAGGTCGCCGATGCGATCTCGTGGAAACGCCGGACCGCGTCAATATGTTCATCCAGAGTCTTGAACCCCGCATTCATAGTGTTGAAGGAGATGTGGGTCGCGCCCTCGGTCTTCCATGCAGAAGCGCTCTTAGCACAATCGTCGGGGGTGGTGACGGCGGCGGTATTGAAGCTTTCGATGCCGATCTCAGAAGTATCGCGCCCAGCCTCTGCAATATAGCTGCGGAGCTTGTCGAGTTCCTTCCGGCCGTTATCATCGATCTCGAAGATAGGGAACCAGCCGTCGCCGATGGTTGCGACCCGGCGCATGACCGCTTCGGCATGGCCGCCGAACCAAATCGGAATTGGCTGCTGCACCGGCAGTGGATTGAGCCCGGCGTCAGTGATTTTGTGCCATTTTCCTTCATAGGTGATGAGCTCGTTGCACCACAGCTTGCGCATCACGTCGATCTGCTCTTCGGAGCGCTTGCCACGGTTCTCGAAGTTCATACCAAGGGCTTCGTACTCGATATCGTTCCAACCGATGCCGATACCGAGGCGGAGACGTCCATTTGAGAGGATATCTATTGCCGCTGCCTGCTTGGCAACGAGCGCTGTTTGTCGCTGTCCTAAAATGATAATGCCGCTTGCAAGCTCGATGTTTTGCGTGACGGCGGCAAGGTAACCATAGAGCACAAAAAGCTCATGAAAACTATCGGTGTGCTTGTAAGGTCCTTGGAGATCATGAGTCGCAGCATTCCCGCCGAGGACATGATCGAAAGTCAGAATATGATCGTAGCCGATTTCTTCCACGGCCTGTGCGTAATCTCTGACCTTGGCCGGATCGGAACTAATTTCGGTTTGCGGAAATACGACACCGATACGCATGAAGGTCCCCCCATATTGAACGTTGGTTAATTATTTCTTAGCCGCGAGCCATATCATAGTTATTGCCAGTCCGTCACGGCGGGATTGCGAGTGCGCAAGCTGCTCCTATTTACAACGGGCACCTGCACAGGCAATTTGATGGAATACATTACATATAATGCAATGGAGATGGTTATGAGCGAGAGCGAGGCTTGGCGCGGTAAAGTTGGTGGCATGAGCAAGGAAGAGATGGAGGAATTCTTGTCTGGCAATTTGATTTGCCGGCTTGGCTGCATAGATGACGACGGTTGGCCGTACGTCGTGCCGATCTGGTTCGAGTACAGTAGCGATGGATTCTACATTATCCCGCGTGAACGATCGCTGTGGGCCAGGTATATTCAGAACGATCCCCGCGTTTTCATTTGCATCGACCAGGCGGACGGACTGCGCAAAGTGATGGTCAGAGGGAAGGGTGAAATTGTCGAAGAGGCGAATGTTGGCGGAAAGTGGGTCGAGATCGCGACCCGAATGTCGCTACGTTATCTCGGCGAAAACGGACCAAATTATCTGGCACCGACACTGCCTGAGCCGAGATGGCTGATACTCGTGCATCCCGAAAGCTGGATGACCTGGCAGGGCATCGATTGGGCAAAGCGCTATAAAACCACTAAATGGGACTGACACTATGTAAGGTGTTCATCGAACTTAGTGGCGGCAGCTTGAAAATTTGCAGTGAAATTGGCAACGGGTCTATTATTACTGTGCGTATTCCGGTGGGACTAGTTCAAGAGAAAGGCGCTAAAGAATTAATGCCGACTGCCTCGGACTATTAACCTCTACGTTTCTTGGGTTTTCGCTTCGCCTTATTGAAGCACTCAAATCCCTTTCGTAAGTCAGAGATCAAATCTTCTGGATCTTCGATGCCGGCATGGATGCGGAGGCATGGATAGTCCGGGTCCCAGTCGCGCGTCTCACGAATTTTGTTTGGATAGGTGGGGATGGCCAGGCTCTCATAGCCGCCCCAGGAATAGCCCATGCCGAACAACTCTAAGTTGTCTAGCATGGCGGCAACCGCTTTTTCTGGCGCTGGGTTCAGAACGACTCCGAATAATCCCGAGGTGCCAGTAAAATCGCGACGCCAGATCCTGTAACCGAGGTCTCCCTTGAGCGCCGGGTGGAGAACCCGCGAGACCTCCGGCCTGCCGGCAAGCCATTCCGCTATACGAAGGCCTGTTCGACCCTGTCGTTCGAGACGAACCGCGAGTGTCCGCATGCCACGAAGCGCAAGATAACAATCGTCAGGGCTAGCCGAGGCCCCGAGGTCGTCGAACACCTGTTCCATTGCCGTGAAACATTCCTCGTTGGTGGTGACCATGCCAAGCATGGCGTCGGAATGGCCAACGATATATTTAGTGCCGGCCTGTACTGATACGTCGACGCCGAGCGCAAAAGGATTGCAGAGAAGCGGTGAGGCCCAGGTATTGTCCATAATTACCTTGGCGCCCGCGGTGTGAGCCACCTTGGCGATGGCCGGGATGTCTTGCATCTCGAAAGTGAGAGAGCCAGGCGCTTCAGTAAAGACGATCTTGGTATTGGGCTGGATGAGCTTCTTGATGCCGGCGCCGATGAGTGGATCGTAAAAAGTATGTTCGACACCAAGCCGGCTGAATAGTCCTTTAGCTAGCTGACGGCTTGGGCCGTAGGCACTATCAACCATCAGTAGATGATCACCATTCTCCAGAAACGCGAGCAGTGAGGCGAGGATCGCGGCCTTACCTGAGCCAAAGGCAAAACTACGCCAGCCGCCTTCGATTTCAGCGACCGTTTCTTGTAGGGCGAATGTAGTAGGCGTTCCATGGCGACCGTAAAACACTTTGCCATATTCGCGTCGATCCGCCATTTTTAGGGCAGCGAAGTTAGGATAAAGAATGGTTGAAGCGTGATATACCGGTATATTGACGGCACCGTGATAGGCGTCAGGGTCGCGCCCGAGTAAAGATAGAAGCGTTTCTTTTTTTAAGCTCTTGCCACTTGTCTTCGCCATGCCTTTATCTGCTCCGCCTGGGATATTTCCGCTAAGGGTTCTTAGCAGAGGCCTGCCGCCTTCGCCAGAGTGTGTCGGCGGGTATCTTATGCCATCGATGCCTAACATGAGCCTTGTGAGTTTTTGTAGCGCGACCATCGCTTGGATATTGGCGTTGCTTTTGTTCGCATTCGCTGCACAGGCCGCGGATAACCGCATTGCCATCGACGATTATTATCGGGGCATCTATCTCAAGGTAGTCCCCGCCGACCCAACGGTGAATCCGGACATCTCCTTGATTGGTTCCAGGGAGGCAATGGGTACGCTCAAGAATGCCATTGATCTCATCTATGAAAAATCTCCATTCAATGCGGACGCGCTCGACCTCTTGAAATCCAAGGGCGATGTGGTGGTAATCTACGACCCAGGGTTTCCCGAATGGTCCCGTAGCGATATTACTTTGGCGGCCTTCCTGCCTGACTTGTTCGAGCCTGCTGCCGATGCTCCGGGAGATACTGTCTTTGTCGCTATGCTTGGTCGTTACATCATCAAGCATTCCCCTGCTGAGATCGCTGCCGAGGGTATCGTTCATGAGCTTGTCGGCCATGGCATCCAGCATATGAATGGACGTTTGGCGAATATGAACGGTCTCAATATCGAATGCGAGGCGTCTCTGTACGAGATGCAGGCGTTTCAGGATTTTGGCGTCGATCTGTACACCGATTATATGGTGAACTTCCGTCTGGAACTGGAAGATCACCACTGCGATGATTTCAAGCGCTTCATGCGCACGCGCATGGGAAGTTTGATGCCACTCTGGGACGAATCGCTACTCGACGTGAAGCAGATCCTCGCCATTTTCGACGAGTATCTGGCGCAATTGCCGAATTGAGCGCGCTCGCTTAATCTCTAGATTATCAACGGTAAACGAGCCGAGCACGATGGAACAGGCGTACTATCAGCCGATGAAATTGGCATTCGTACTGCTGCCAAAATATTCGATGATCGCCTTTTCCTCGCTCATCGAACCGATCCGTCTTGCAAACCGTGAATCCGGTGAAATCTATTTCGAGTGGTCGTGCTACTCGCTTGATGGTACCCCCGTGATGGCGAGCAATCACGTCATGACCCAGGTCGATGGAAGCGTGCAAGACCTAGCTGATGCTTCCTTGACGCTGGTCTGTTCTGGCATTGATGTTGAGCAGGTGGATGCTGGCGCGGAGCTTGGCAAGCGACTGCGGTATCTACTTGCCCATGGACGAAAAATTGGCGCCGTCTGCACCGGTGCGCATGTGCTTGCGCGCTACGGCTTATTGGACGGCTATCGTTGCACCATCCACTGGGAGAATATCGAAATCCTCAACGAGGAATATCCTAAGATCGAAGTTACTCCTGATATTTTCGAAATCGATCGCAACCGCTGGACATGTGCCGGAGGCACGGCAGCGCTAGACATGATGCTGCATTTTATCTCTGAGCAGGGTGGAGTCGCATTAGCGCGACGCGTCGCCGAGGTTCTACTGCATCAGGAAATACGTGACGGAAAGAACGCCCAGCGCCAGGATTTGCGTTACCGCCTGGGGACCGCCAACGAAAAGGTCATAGACACGGTACGAGTAATGGAGAGCCATTTGGAAGACCCGTTAAGCTGCCGGCAATTGGCGGAGACGGTTGATCTCTCCACCCGCCAATTAGAGCGACTCTTCCGTCGACATTTTGATCAAACGCCTGGGCAGTATTACCTTCGCATTCGGCTTGACAAAGGACGCGATCTGCTCCGCCGTACGAGCGGCCCGATACTCGATATCGCCGTGGCAAGTGGGTTTACCTCGACCTCGCACTTCACCAAATGCTACCGAAAATGCTATGGCCACACGCCGACCGAGGAGCGAAACAGTCAAGCAGATTTATTTCTCTCGGGCGGGTGTTAGGAACAAATACGTGTCGCTCCATTGCCCGAATTTGTCGTATTGGGCATGTATCGGCGGCGGTTGGGTGCGATACTAGGCGTTCTCGGACTCATATTCGCCAACTCCGGAAATTGCCATAGTGACCGATTCTGACGACATAGTTTTGAATGCACTTTCCGACGAAGACCTCGTTGCGCAGATGCATGATGACCTCTATGACGGTCTCAAAGAGGAGATTGAGGAGGGAGTACGAATCCTGCTCGACCGTGGTTGGGAACCCTATAAAGTTCTTACCGATGCCCTGGTCGAAGGCATGCGTATCGTTGGCATAGATTTCCGAGAGGGCATATTGTTTGTGCCGGAGGTGCTGCTCTCCGCTGGCGCAATGAAGGGTGGCATGGCGATTCTCCGTCCTCTCCTTGCCGAGACCGGAGCGCCACCCGTGGGTAAGATGGTGATTGGTACTGTGAAGGGTGATATCCACGATATTGGCAAAAACCTTGTCTCCATGATGATGGAAGGTGCGGGCTTCGAAGTGATCGATCTTGGCATCAACAACCCGGTAGAAAATTATATTGAGGCGCTCGAGGAGCATAAGCCTGATATTCTAGGAATGTCGGCACTATTGACGACGACTATGCCCTATATGAAGACTGTGATCGATGCGCTGGAGGAAAAGGGCATTCGCGACGATTATCTGGTGCTGGTCGGTGGCGCGCCTTTGAGCGAGGAGTTTGGCGAAGCCATTAATGCTGACGCCTATTGCCGTGACGCCGCAGTTACTGTTGACACCGCGAAAGAGCTAATGCAGCGCAAGCACAATCAGCCGGCGTCGGCTGGCTCATAGCATGACTATGGCGGACGCCAAGATGAGGCAATCCGTATTGATCATCGCCTGCGGCGCGCTGGCTCGAGAAATTTTCGCGCTTAAGGATGCCAACAAATTAGATCACGTAACGCTTCGCTGTCTGCCGGCGGATTTGCATAACCGGCCGGATCAGATCGCTGATGCGGTCGGAGAGGCCATTGCTGAGGCTAGGTCAGAGTTCGACCGAATCGTCGTTGCCTATGCTGATTGCGGCACGAGAGGCGCGCTCGATAGGCTGCTTAAAGAGGAGGGCGTGGAGCGCCTTGACGGCCCACATTGTTACGCTTTTTATTCTGGCCTCGATAAATTTCTTGCGGAGTCAGAACGCGATATTGACGCGTTTTATCTCACTGATTTTCTCGTTCGTCATTTTGATCGACTGGTCTATCGTGCCCTTGGTCTCGATCGGTACCCTGAGTTGCGCGACGACTATTTCCGCCATTATTCCCGCTTGGTCTATTTGGTGCAATGCGAGGACGAGGGACTGATGGTAAAGGCAAGAGAAGCGGCGCAATGCTTGCAATTGAAGTTCGAAGTGCGTCAAACCGGTTACGGTGAGCTCGGACGATTCGTTGCCGCCCTGTAAAAAAGTCATGACCCGCACCGTTCTCAGCTCTGTAAGCAAGGAAATCGTAATTGGCTTCGATGAGCCTTTCTGCATTATCGGGGAGCGTATCAATCCGACTGGGCGTAAGAAGCTTTCGGCGGAAATGAAAGCAGGCGATTATTCTACCGTCACGGCGGACGCTCTGACCCAGGTTGAAGCCGGGGCGCATATGCTTGACATAAACGCTGGCATTCCGCTTGCTGACGAGCCGCGTATTCTTGCTGAATGTGTCAAGCTGGTTCAGAGCTTGGTGGATGTACCGCTCAGCATCGATAGCTCGATCATCGAGGCCCTCGAAGCGGGGCTGGCGGTATATCAAGGTAAGCCACTCGTAAATTCTGTCACCGGAGAAGAAGAGTCGCTCGAGCGGGTCCTGCCCCTGGTAAAAAAATATGGCGCTTCCGTGGTTGCGATCTCCAACGACGAGACCGGTATCTCGACCGATCCGGACGTGCGCTTCGATGTTGCCAAAAAGATCGTGGAGCGCGCAGCAGATCACGGCATCTCCCACGAGGATATCGTGGTTGATCCGCTAGTCATGCCGATCGGCGCGATGAATGACGCGGGCAACCAAGTGTTCCGTCTCTTGCGCCGACTAAAGGACGAACTCAAGGTCAATTCCACTTGCGGGGCATCTAACATCTCCTTCGGCCTGCCGAACCGACATGCCTTGAACGGTCATTTTCTCGCCATGGCGTCGCTTGCGGGCATGACCTCTGCGATCATGAACCCACTGCATAAGGAAGAACTCGATGGCATCCGCGCCGCCAATATTTTGAATAGCCGCGATCCCAACTGTGCAGCGTGGCTCGCGGCAAATCGCATTGGCGGCGAGGAAGTATCGGCGGCGGGTGGGCGGCGGCGTGGTGGTAGGCGCAGGAGGGTGCGTGAATAAAACGGACGACGCGTTGCTGGTCTTTCAGCCGTCGGGCCGACGTGGGCGTTTCCCCAAGGGGATGCCCATACTGCAGGCCGCGCGACAACTTGGCGTCTATCTCGAATCCGTATGTGGAGGGCGCGGCCTATGTGGCCGCTGTCAGATTAAGGTGGCGGCGGGCAACTTCGCCAAATATGGCATCACCAGTTCGTCGGAAAACGTTACTCCCATTGGGGAGCAGGAAATCCGTTACCGCGAACGTAAGCCGCTTGAACCCGATCGCCGACTCGGGTGTTCGTCTCGCATCCAGGGCGATCTCGTAGTCGAAATTCCCGACGATGCTGCAGCTAACCGCCAGATCGTGCGCAAGGATGCTGAGCAGCGCGTAATTCCGCGCGACCTCGCTACCTATCCCCGTTATGTTGAGGTCGCTAAGCCGGATATTTCCGCGCCGATCGGGGACGCAGATAGGTTGCTTGCCACGATCGTAGATGATTGGGGGTATAATACGGCGCTCAGCCTCGACGCGTCACTTTTACCCGGGTTGCAAAAGACGCTGCGCCAAGGCAAATGGCAGGTAACAGCGGCAGTGTTTCAGGAGATGGGTAGCTCGCCCATTATCACTGGCCTGTGGTCTGGTCTGAAAGAAACGTTATATGGACTTACTGTCGATATCGGCTCGACTACCATTGCGGCGCATCTCTGTGACTTGATGACCGGTGAGGTGGTCGGCTCCGGCGGCAAGCTCAATCCACAAATCCGATTTGGCGAAGACCTGATGTCGCGGGTTTCCTATATCCAACTCAATCCAGGTAGCCAGCCGGAGTTGACGACGGCGGTGCGCGAAGCCGTTGACGAACTAATTCGGATGACGGCGGCGGAGGCAGGTGTCGGTACGGGTGACATTCTCGAGGCGGTGGTGGTTGGGAATCCAATCATGCATCACCTTTTTTTCGATATCGATCCAAGCGAGCTAGGTGGCTCGCCCTTTGCCCTTGCATTTTCTGCTGCTATGACGCTACGTGCGGAAGGCACGTTGGCGGCTTTACCACCAGCGGCACGCATCCACGCACTGCCCTGTATCGCTGGACATGTTGGCGCCGATGCCGCTGCGGTGACCCTTTCCGAACGGCCCTATAAGGCGAAGCAGACCACGCTTCTTATAGATATTGGTACCAATGCGGAAATTATACTTGGCAATCGTGAGCAGGTCTTGGCGGCCAGTTCGCCGACTGGACCGGCTTTTGAAGGTGCAGAAATTTCCTGCGGTCAGCGCGCCGCCCCCGGCGCCATCGAGCGCGTGCGTATTGACCGCACTACCTTTGCACCACGTTTCAAGGTCATTGGCGTTGATGCCTGGTCGGACCATGTGGAGTTCGCTAGGCTGACCAAAAAGATGCCAGTCACAGGTATCTGTGGTTCTGGTATTGTCGAGGCCGTCGCCGAGCTTTATCTCTCAGGCCTGCTGACGGAGGACGGCGTTATCTTGCCGCCGCCGGAAGGCATGGAGAGCAACTTCGTTCAGGCAGGGCGCACCTGGAGCTATGTTTTGCACTGCGGAGAGATCACAGTCTCTGTTTCTCAGAAAGACGTGCGCGCCATTCAGCTCGCCAAGGCGGCACTTTATGCTGGTGCACGTCTGTTGATGGACCATCTCGGTACCGAAGAGATCCATCGAGTCCGCATGGCTGGTGCTTTCGGTAGCTATATCGACCCAAAATACGCCATGGTGCTTGGTCTCATCCCCGATTGCGACCTCAAGAATGTCCGTGCTGTCGGTAATGCTGCCAGCACAGGCGCCCGCATGGCACTTCTTAACCGTAAATACCGTCGTGAAATTCAAACACAGGTTCAGAAGCTAACCAAGATCGAAACTGCGACCGAACCCCGTTTTCAAGAACATTTTATCGATGCTATGGCTCTGCCACACAAGACGGCAAAATTTCCACAACTCAGGGCACAAGTGGAATTGCCAAAAAGTGTCCGTAAGAAACGGACACGCCGGCGTTAGGCTTTTAATCGATCGTTATTGGTATCGAAGGGAGATTCTTGAATGATTGATGCGCGGTGTGGTTGCCCTAGGATGAGAATTTCAAGCTCTGTGCCAATATCGCCGCAATCCGGTTGCACCATCGCCAATGCCAAACTTTTACCCAGGCGCCACCCGTAACCGCCGGAGGTGGCGCGGCCGACGAGCTCACCGTTTCGATGAATGGGCTCAGAGCCGCGGGCGTCTGCGTCGGTAACGTCGTGGACTTCCAGAGTGACGAAGCGCCAGTCGGGAGAGCCTCGTCGCTCGACGAGGGCAGTGCGGCCGATGAAGTTTTTCTTTTGCATATGGACGAAACGGTCGAGACCGGACTCGTATGCGGAATATTCGATTGAGAGTTCGCGTGGAATTAGGCGGTAAGATTTCTCCAGGCGTAGGGAATCCATGGCGCGGATGCCAAAGGGTTTTATATCAAACTCGTGACCGGCGTCCATCAGGAGATCGAAGATGTAATTTTGCATTTCAATCGGATGATGCAACTCCCAACCAAGCTCGCCAACGAAATTGACCCGGAGTGCATGGGCCTGGGCGTAGCCGACATTGATGAATTGGCCTGAGAGCCATGGGAAATCGGCATTGGTCAGGCTGGCATCTGTGAGCTTCTGCAGTAGATCGCGGGAGTCAGGCCCAGAAAGAACCAATACACCGAATTGCGTAGTGACTTTTTGCAGAGAAACGCTGCCATCCTTTGGTTGTATCTTTTGCAGGTAGTCAAAATCATGTCGTTCAAAGGCGCCGGCGGAAACAAGGTAATAGCTTTGCGGCGCGCTTTTATAGACAGTAAATTCAGAGCGCACACCACCTTGGGGTGTCAACATGTGGCAGAGGGTGAGGCGACCAGTTTTTTTCGGAATGCGGTTTGCCGTTAGGTTGTTGAGCCAGACTTCTGCGCCGGTTCCGGAAACCTCGAACTTGGCGAAAGCCGACATGTCCAAGAGACCAAGCTTTTCGTGTACATGACGACATTCATTTCCAACGTGTTCGAAATAGTTTGAACGACGGAAGCTCCAACGTTCCCGGTTGTTCCCGGCGGCATCTGGCGACGCGCCGGTCTCGTTTAATAGCGTGTTTGGGCGGCGCATCTCTCTCTCGCTCAAGCTATAGCCTTCGGGCGCGAACCAGTTAGGTCGTTCCCAGCCATAGAGCGAGCCGAATACTGCGCCAAGTGCCGCCATACGCTCGTAACAGGGTGCGCGCTTCAAGGGACGGGCGGCGGCACGCTCCTCGTCTGGGAAGTGCACCGTGAAGACGTTAGAATATGCTTCCTCATTCTTGGCACGGAGATAGCCGCGCGCGGCATAGGGTCCGAAGCGGCGGGGGTCTACGCCCATCATGTCGACCGAGGGTTCGCCTTCTGTAATCCATTCGGCGAGTTGCCAGCCGGCACCACCTGCCGCTGTGATACCGAAGCTGTGGCCCTCGTTTAGCCAAAAATTGTCGAGTTCCCAAGCTGGGCCGACTATCGGTGAGCCGTCCGGGGTATAGGCGATGGCGCCGTTATAAACCTCCTTTACGCCGGCCTCGCCGAAGGCCGGCACGCGGGCGATGGCAGTCTCGACATAAGGCATGAGGCGGTCCATATCTTCCTGGAAGAGTTCATATTCGGATTCAGGAGACGGCCCATCGACGTAACAGCAAGGCGCACCAACCTCATAGGGGCCGAGCAACAGACCGCCGGCTTCCTCACGCATATACCAGGAAGAATCGGATTCGCGGAGCACGCCCATCTCTGGCAGGCCCGCTTCTTGGCGCGCGAGGATTTTCGGATGGGACTCGGTGACGATGAATTGGTGTTCGACTGGAATGACTGGCACGTCAAGGCCAACCATGGCACCAGTTTGGCGGGCGAAATTGCCGCTCGCGGAAACAATATGCTCACAGGTGATTTCACCCTTATCTGTAACCACTCGCCACTCACCGCTTGCCGTGCGGTTAATCTCAGTGACCATGACGCCTCGATAGATTTCGCCGCCGCCGTTGCGCGCGCCGGTCGCCAGTGCCTGAGTCAGATCGGCGGGTTGGATATAGCCGTCGCGCGGATGCTGAATGGCGCCGATCAGGTCGTCAGTTTTGCACAACGGCCAGATATCTTTGATTTCACCCGGCGTTAGAAAATTTACCTCGACGCCGATGGTGTCTGCCACTCCAGCGTAGAATCGGTATTCCTCCATCCGATCCTGTGTTCGTGCAAGGCGAATATTAGAAACCTGTTTAAGTCCGATAGCCTGGCCCGTTTCAGCTTCAAGATTTTCATAAAGCGCGACAGAATATTTGTGTATTTGGCCAACTGAATAACTCATATTGAATAGTGGTAGCAGTCCTGCGGCGTGCCAAGTGGAACCCGAGGTCAGCTCCTTGCGTTCCAATAAGGCTACATCTGACCAGCCCTTTTTTGTTAGGTGATAAAGTGTCGAGACGCCTACGACACCGCCACCGATAACGATCACGCGTGCGTGTGATTTCATATCCATTCAACCTTCAACAATTAGTTTTGTGTAACAATAACTCTATCATTATTGCGATTGAACCGTGCGTAGGTACGATACCCCTTCATGCCATGAAATGCCGCTTTCGTTGTGGAAATTGGCGCAAATTTCCCCTAGGTGGTGAGCCGCTGATTTAAGATATAGGAAGAGCAACTGGAATGGAGTAAATGGGCGATGACGGACAAACAAGAACGTCGCGGACGCCGTGGCAGATCTGCGCGGCGGGAAGCTCGCGCCCAGGCCGCACACAGCATTGTTGTTCCCTATATAAAACGGCAAATACCGCTAACTGAATTGCTGAGTGAAGAGGGTCTTGCGACGATCGAAGCCAATGCCGATACCTTGCTACAGGAGATCGGTATAGATTTCCGCGAGGACGATGAGGCAATCGCCCTTTGGAAAGAATCCGGCGCGGATATCGACGGCGAGCGAGTGCGCTTTCCCAGGGGCCTGCTGCAGAGCCTTATTTCAACTGCGCCCAGCACTTTCACGCAGCATGCACGCAACCCAGAGCGGAATGTCGAGATCGGCGGTGACGCTATGGTTTTTGCACCGGTCTATGGTCCACCCTTTGTCAGTGATCTTGATGCAGGACGGCGGTATGGCACGATCAGAGACTTCCAAAATTTTGCCAAGCTAACTTATATGTCGCCTTATCTTCACCATGCTGGTGGGACGTTGTGTGAGCCAGTTGATCTACCTGTCAACAAGCGTCATTACGATATGGTCTACAGTCATATCAAATATTCTGACAAACCATTTATGGGTTCGGTCACTGCTCCTCAGCGTGCTGAAGATTCAGTACGCATGGCAGAAATCGTTTTTGGTGCTGATTTTGTCGACAAGAATGCGGTAATGCTTAACCTTATCAATGTGAATTCGCCTTTGGTCTATGACGCTACCATGCTGGGCGCACTAAAAGTATATGCTCGGCATAATCAGGCCTGTGTGGTGTCTCCTTTCATTTTAGCCGGTGCCATGAGTCCAGTGACCGCAGCCGGTACGTTATCGCAAATTCTTGCAGAGGCAATGGCGGGAATTGCGTTAACCCAACTGATACGTCCCGGAGCGCCAGTGGTGTTTGGTGCTTTTGTCAGTTCCATTTCTATGCAGTCCGGTGCACCGACATTTGGCACGCCAGAGGGAACTCTCCTTCTTAACGGTGCCTCGCAATTAGCGCGACGACTGAACTTGCCCTTCCGCTCTGGTGGTTCATTTACATCTTCCAAGGTACCGGATGCACAAGCCGCGCAGGAATCCGCCCAATCTATTCTTGCTACGGTTCTTTCGGGAACTAATTTTGTACTACACGCGGCTGGCTGGATGGAGGGAGGTCTATGCTCGTCATACGAGAAATTGGTAATAGATGCTGACCAACTGGGTATGATGCATGTGCTTGCCAATGGCATGGATTTCAGTGAACAAAGTCAAGCGATGGATGCTCTACAGGAAGTCGGACCAGGCGGACATTTTCTAGGAGCGCAACATACACAGCGCCACTTTGAGTCGGCTTTTTATCGATCTTCGATTGCTGATAACAATTCTTATGAACAATGGGAAATAGATGGAAAAAAAGACGCTGCAATTCGGGCGAACGCTCGATGGAAAGAAATATTAGAGAATTACGAACCTCCACATCTTGACGAAGGGGTTGATGAAGGGTTGCTTGCATTTATAGCAGAACGTAAAGCAGCGTTTCCAGATAGTAAATTCTAATATTATTTAGTTAGTAAACCCAGAAAAATGATTTTAATAATTTTCGAGGAACGTGAAATGTAAACATATTACAAAAATATACGACTAAAATAAACTAACTAAATTACAAACAATAATGGCATAAATTATGGATAATAAATTATTTATTATAGATGGTCTCCAGTATTGCAATTGGTCACAAGATATTTTTAAAGACATGAACCGCTCAGGCATTGCGGCGGTACACGTAACAATTTGCTATCATGAAAACTTTTCCGAAACAATTAAAAATATAATATTTTGGAACAGGTGTTTTGAAAAATATTCAAAGTGGATACTTCCTGGCCGTAATTCGTCAGATATTCTCCGTGCACATGAAGAGGGACGGACCGCCATAATACTTGGATTTCAGAATAGTTCCGCCATAGAAGGCAATATAGAATTAATCGAAATATGCCACCAACTTGGTGTGCGAATTATGCAACTCTCGTACAATAATCAGAGCCTTCTTGCTACGGGATGTTACGAAGACGACGACACTGGAATTACTCGTATGGGACGTGAGTGTATCCGCGAAATGAACAGAGTTGGAATGGTTATTGATATGAGTCATTCAGGTAATCGATCAACACTGGATGCAATACAAATTTCAGATCGACCAATTGCTATAACTCATGCCAATCCTTTTGAATGGCACCCAGCCCGTCGAAACAAGACAAAAGATTTATTGAAAGAGATTTCTAATAGTGAAGGAATGTTTGGTTTTTCAATTTATCCACACCATTTGAATAATGGATCTAACTGTACGCTAGAAGACTTTTGTGGGATGATAGCGAAGACGGCTGACCAAATGGGTGTTGATAAAATTGGATTCGGAAGCGATCTTTGCCAAAATCAACCTGATGCAGTCGTAGAATGGATGCGCGATGGCACCTGGAAGTTGAAGGATTCTTCATTGAAAGACAGTGATAAAACAGAAGGATTTCCCAAACAACCTTCTTGGTTTCAAAGCAATAAAGATTTTAATAATATACTCCATGGTCTACATAATATTGGATTCACCGATACCGAGGTAAAGCTAATCGCAGGTGAAAATTGGTTAAAATTTATAGAAAAATCATTTTGTACTCAAAAGTCGCTCTCCAAAACATAATCATCAAAATACTATTCATAAAAATATGAAGATCCGACCCGCCTCTGAAGTCATGAAACCTTCGCGACTCGGCGCGGCATTTCAAACGCGAATCAGTTTTATGAGAAGACTGATTCGACATATGCACCAAGAGAACTGGGTTATTAAACAAAAAGAATTTAATCTAGATAAAAATGGTTTTGGAGATGCCTTGTATTCTGTACACACCCCTAACCGAAACTATAGCTTAGTCTGTTTTTCTCATTACCTCGATTCTGAACATCGCACTGATCGCGTAATAGCAGAAAGTTGGGATACCACTTTTACCTTATTTGATGGCATACCCGACCCTCGTGACATTGCCCGGTTGAAGGAACAAACGCCAAAACAGGAGTCTGGTAGATTTTCGAAAACTGATTTGGTGTTAAGTAGAGCAAACAAGAGTTTAAGACTTTTTGATTATGTCATCGACAATTTGGCACGCGGTCAACAGCCAGACTCACGTATCGTAAATGACGTCGGATACTTAATGCGTACCACCGCAGTATATGCAAATGGTAAGTTTGGGTTAGCTGACAGGTCCGTATATTCTGATCGATATGAACTTAGAGAACCCTATCAAGCCGAAATGTTAACAGTGTATTTGATCAGAGAATTCTGTCACGATTTGGTTGACCATATTGCTCATTGTAGGAGCGAAAAACTGTCCGTAAAATTACACAAAAAATTAAAACGTCATATTGGAATGGGCAACGCTACAGGACTAGGGATGGCCCCATTTTTGGTAGATCACCCATTTCTAATTCATAAATGGTTCTTTGCCAAGGAAAGCGCTCTTGGTGAAGTGAGATCTATAGAAAGGGCTAAAACTGATAAAATTAAAACCTTTCAGAAGTTAGTAGAGAAAGCGAAAGTTCATATAACAGAATGGAATGTAGAGGATAAAAATCAGAAAACAAATATCAAAAAAATACACAAAGATATTTCTCTTCTAATAAAATATATAGATAATACTAATAAAATCAGCAAAGCAAAAAAACCATGGAATGAATTGTTTAATTACGGTGCAAAAAATTTTTCAACTGAAGGACAAGAATTATTAGTTTCTCTTCTATTAGAACTGTACCCGGAGATTATAAATTCGTTTTCTCTTGGACTGGATATTCAAACGGAAAACTTAACAGTCGAAAATATTACCGTTAGTGAGTTGAAAGCGATCATTGAGAAAAGTTATCAATGGGTATTCGCACATGATTTTAATAACCGAGACGAGAATAAACATTTTTGGTATTATTCTCAGGACAAAAACGAGCCGAGACGGGGTATACGGGATATAGAACCGGGTGTAGAATGTGAAATGCCAATAGCGATAGCAAAAGATGTTGTTGATTTATATAAAATACTAAAATGTGAAAATAAGAATTTGACTACTGTTCAATTTATGGTGAAATACCCAAACATGAGACATGTAGTCAAACGTTTGCAACAATCAGAGAATAAAGAATATGCGGAAATTAGGGGAAATATAATATCGGCCAATTGTGAGCCTGTAGATATCCTTAGAGGAAAACTGGCATTTTTTGGTGCAACAAAATTTGATCCAAAATCATCTTTATGGACAAGAATAACGCTGTGTCAAGGCGCGCCACTTCGTGATGAAATATCTACAGACGATGCTGACGATTGGTGTTTTCCCGTGCAGCCAGTCATTTCTCGATGAGAATATCCTATAACGAACTCCATACCAATGTAAAAAAGGCCTGCATCGCAGTTGGGGTTCCTATAGGAGCTGCCGATGATGCGGGGAGGTCTGCCTGTAACGCCATAGAAAGTGGTATCGATTATTTAGCGCAGCTGGTACTGGCTCTCGAACAAGTTTATGTTATGCGTTCTTCCACATATGATCCTGAGCAGGCACTACTGGGTGTTTTTGTTTCAGTTAATTCAGATATGCCGTTATCTTCTTTAAACGCTGGTCCATCAGCTTGTGACTTAACGGTATTCCATCAAAGTCTAATATTATTAAGTCATAAAATCGAGTCCATAAAACTAGATGGGGTAGATGTACCCGCTATAATAGTTTTTGAGGCATTACGTTTATCAAAACACCTCAGAAAGAACGAATGTATATTGTGGTCATTAGATAATAACAATGGAGTTAAAGGATTGTGTTATGGGGGTAAATTGAAGATTCTTGAAGGAAACATGGAGATGATATTAAAAGCCTATAATTGTTCTATGGTAATGAAGAAAAACCTTCATTGTGAGATAAAAGAAAATGTTAAATCACATGTTGGAAAGTCTGATAATGAAAATATAGACGTGAATACTTGGAGTCAAATTACTTCATATGCAAATATGTTATTAGTAGAAACTTCCGAATCTTCTCGTATGGAAGGTGCTGGTGCGGGGATTATTGATCGGGACTAAGGAACGGAACAAATATTGAAAACAAGTACATTTAGGAAAAAATATATTCTTGGAATTGTTTTGTGGACCGATATTTATTGAATGGGGTATTTTAGTGCAACGCTGCGCTAAAATGTAGTGTCTTTTGTAATACGTGGTCTCGCCAGTGCGGAAATTAATTTATCTAAGCATATTGAGCCGACGACGTTCTTGCCGTTTGTTACATTTGCGTTTACTAGATTGTTTTTGTTTAATAACTGAAGGGCTTCCTCGACGGAGACGTCGTGCGCTATTTCTATCCCATCCGGAAATTTATTATTACCCATTATAGAACTGACATGAAGGACTCTCCCTCTGTTTATATCTTTGGTAAATGCAGCAACATAGTCATTCTCGGGCTTAATTATGATATTTTGCGGCGTCCCTTTTTGTACGATTACTCCGTCTCTGAGTATTACTATGTTGTCACCTAATCGCAAAGCCTCATCTAGGTCATGAGTAATAAATATTATGGTCTTATGTAATTCTTCTTGTAGGCTTAATAAAATATCTTGCATATCAGTGCGTATTAGAGGGTCTAATGCAGAAAACGGTTCGTCCATAAGTAGTATGTCTGCATCTGTCGCTAGTGCGCGGGCAAGACCGACACGCTGCTGCATTCCACCAGATAATTGTGCTGGATAATAATTATCAAATCCCGATAAACCTACCCTTTCCAACCATTTCTGGCACCTTTCAGATACTGTTGCTTTTTCCAGGTTTTGGATTGTCATTCCATACGAAACATTTTCAGAGACTGTTCTATGGGGAAATAAAGAAAACCTTTGAAATACCATCGAAATATCAAATCGACGAAATGCTTTTAATTCGGTTTTGTTCATGGTCAATACATTATGGCCAGCTACCATAATTTCGCCAGCTGTTGGATCAATCAATCGGTTTATATGTCGGATTAAAGTGGATTTACCTGACCCGGATAAACCCATAATTACTTGTATTCCTTTAGAATTGATATCAATATCTATATTTTCTAGGCCCAATATATGACCATGCGCATCCATTAGTTCTTGTTTGCCGATTCCATTTTTTACTAACTGAATCATGCTTTTGGGATTGGGCCCAAAAATCTTGTAAACACCTCTTATTTTTACCGCTGTGTCAATCACTGCGATTGCTTTCTAAATGTCGTTGCAGTCTCTTACCGTAATTTTGAGAAACTCGATCAAAAATAATTGCAAGAGCCACAATTGCGAGTCCATTCATAAATCCAAGAGCCAAATACTGATTTGATACTGCTCGTAATACTTGTTGACCAAGGCCCTGCATGCCGATCATCGCCGCAATCACGACCATCGCCAATGCCATCATAATTGTTTGGTTAACTCCAGCAAATATATTAGGTAACGCTAATGGAACCTGAACACCAAATAATTTTTGGCGATAACTTGCACCAAAAGCCTCGGCGGCCTCTAGTACTTCTTTGTCTACTAATCTAATGCCTAAATTTGTTAGACGTACTATAGGTGGGATCGCGTAAATACAAACTGCTATAAGACCTGGTACTTTTCCTATTCCTAGTAGCATAACTACAGGAATTAAATAAACAAAACTCGGAATCGTTTGCATGACGTCTAAAATTGGAGTGATTGTCGACTGCACACGATTTGATCGGGCCATTAGAATACCGAGTGGAATACCGATCACTATACATAGGAGGGTGGATACCGAGACAATGGCTAAAGTTGCCAACATGTCTTTCCACATTCCAAAATAGCCTATCAAAAGGAATGCTGCCACGGAGCCAATAACTACAAACCACTTTCGGGCCCCGAACCAAGCTACAAGAGCTACAATTGCTATAATAACAGGCCATGGTGTGGCCAATAGTAATTTTTCTAACCAGACTAAAAAATAGAGAAGTGGATCAAAAAATGTCTCTAGGTCATCACCATAAGCCCTAGAAAAATCTCTAAACCCCAAATCAATGGACTTCTTTAGTTCGCGCAGATCCTGGCGATCCATTGTTGGAGGTTTGTCGAAATTCATATTGTCAGCATTCTTCCGAAAATGAATCGGGGCCTACTAACTAATTTGTTAGTAGGCCCCGTTTTCTCGAAACATGGATTTTACAGGCCAGCTTTTACCTTTGCGGCTACATCAGATGATACCCATTGGGTCCAAACATCTTCGTGTACCGTCAAAAACTCGATAGCTGCATCCGCGCCATCGGCCTGATTTTCCTGCATGTATACCAACATACCGTTCATGATGGGGCCCGGATAGACGCGAGCTGCAAGATAATCGTTTGCCGCCCCCCCCTTCTTCACAAAACTGTCTGTCACTATAGTTTGCACCTCAGACACCGTCCATGAAGATGGCTTTGGATCGGCGCACTCCTGTTCTGGTTTTACTATGCAGCCGTCCCAGTTTTCTGATCCTCCCCATTCCACGCCAAAATCTACTTTTACCATGTTGTATTTGCCGATCATGGCGGTTGGAGACCAATAATAGCCAAACCAGTTCTCTCCGCTATCAACGGCTTTTGCCATCGATCCATCCAATCCAGCCGCTGATCCGGGATCTACTAGTACCCAGCCTTTTGCTTCCATATCGAACGCACGGAATAAGTTGGCATTTGTCAGCTGGCATCCCCAACCTGCAGGACAAGTAACAAAGGCGCCTTTTGAAGGATCCTCTTTGTAGGGAAACAATTCTGGATGTTCGATAATATCCAGGACTGTTTTTAGTTCAGGGTGCTTTTTCGCTGTTTTTGGAGGAATCCACCAACCTTCTCCTAGACCAGTAATTGGGTTGGGGTTGCCTGCGTGCAGCCTACCCTCTTCAAACGCGATTTGTAGCGGCCCGCGCATAGCATTTGTCCATACCTCGGGGGCCACATCTGGTTGACCCTTTTCATTCATTGAGGTGAATGTTGGCATCGTGTCGCCTGGAACCAGACTCACATCACAGCCGTAACCCTTTTCCAAAATGACTTTGTCAACATTGGCCATAAATCCGGCGGAAGCCCAATTCATTTCTGCAATTTGAACGGATCCACAGGATGCAGAGGCAGTTCCCGAGATCATAAAGCCGATGGCGCATGCCATAAGGCTGATCAATATTTTTTTCAATTTTTCCTCCCGATATTTGTTATCGAACCTTGATTATTCACGAAATCTAAGAAATTTCCAAATTGATTATGATCTCTCAAAATCAAGATCTTGATCTATGGGAAGGTAATCGAATTTTGGGATTGGAATTCTTCTGAATTTTGGAAAAATTTTTCTCTGCTATTCGTCTCGAAATAGTGTCACTTAGTCAGGTTTATATTTATCAAAAATAAAATACTGTATCTCTCTTAAGTTCCTAAAATTTACGTGTTATCAATAGTTTGGAACAAATATCCATTGATATATTTTTTGATTAAATAGCTTCGAAACAATCCCTTAATTGAGTGGATCAATTCTCGTTAAGTCATAGTTTGATCTAGGCATGCGAGTGCAGCCATATCAATGATCGCCCCAGTATCAATTTCATGTTTTTTATAAAGACCGTTTACATCTCCAGATTCGCCGAAATCACTTACTCCTAGGGGGTAGGAACGATGGCCGGCTACTGAGGCTAACCAGGATAGTGTAGCCGGATGGCCGTCAAGAACGCTGACTAGCGCTGCGCTTGGTGGGAGTTGGCGCAGTAAGGTTTCTATATGAGACGTTGCTCCCAATTGACCCCTGCTACGCGCGCTCTGGGTGTTATTCCAGTTTGCATGCAACCGGTCCGGGGACGTGACCGCGAGAAGCCCTGCACCAGGAATGTCTTCAATGATGGCTTTGAAGGCTTCATCTGCTTCCTCTGCAAGCGCACCGCAATAGGCCACTGCTAGTGGTGCGTTTGAAGCCGGAGAATGTCGCCAATACGCACCATTCAAAATATCGCTCCGGAGCGTGTCGCTCATCTCTCGTTCTGGCTGATTAAGGCCGCGGGTTGAGAGGCGGAGATAAATTGAACCACCACTTTCTTCCTGCATGTGACCAAAGCCCCAGAGCATGATCTCTGCCAATTCGTCAGCATAAGACGGTTCGAACGAAGTGAGGCCAGGTTGGCCTATGCCGATCAGGGGGGTAGATATGGATTGGTGTGCCCCGCCCTCAGGAGCAAGTGTTACGCCTGACGGCGTACCGGCCAGCATAAAGCGCGCATCTTGGTAGCAGGCGTAGGTGAGCGCATCCAAGCCGCGCGCTATAAAAGGGTCATAGACCGTACCGACCGGCAACAGACGGGCACCGAACATAGGCGCAGAGAGACCGAGCGCTGCAAGTAGAAGGAAAAGATTGTTCTCTGCAATACCGAGCTCGATATGCTGGCCGTTGCGACTCATCGCCCATTTCTGCATGGAGACGACTTTTTCCGAATGGAATAAATCCTCCCGGTCGGCGCGGTTGAAGATGCCGCGCTGATTAACCCAACCACCAAGATTGGTTGAGACGGTCACGTCTGGCGAGGTGGTAACAATGCGCTCAGCCAATTCGCTTGCTCCCCGACCTAGATCGTTCAGAACGCGGCCGAATGCCTCCTGGGTCGACATAGTGCCGGAGGCTCGGAGGTTAAAATTAGCTGGCAATGCGATCTTGCTTGAGTCCAGCCGACGCGATCTGCCATCCTGGATAAAGGGTACGCTTTCGATAAAATTGCGCAAGCCCTGCTCGTCTATATCCATGCCGGCGAAAGGCTCCCATTCGTCGCCTTTCGGTATATGCATTGCGCGCTGGAAGTCGGCCATCTGTTCGATATTCATCAGGCCGGCATGATTGTCCTTGTGACCAGCAAAAGGCAGGCCGTAGCCCTTAATGGTGTAGATGATGAAGCAGTGCGGCACGTCGCTGTCGACGGCATGGAGCGCTTCAAGAACCGATTCCATGTCATGGCCAGCGAGATTGGTCATTAGATCCTGCAATGCGTCATCGCTGTGATCGCCCAGGAGTTCGCGAATGCCCGGCACGTTTCCGATGTCGCGCAACAGCCGCTCGCGCCACGCAGCGCCACCCTTGAAGGTGAGGGCGCAATAAAGTTCGTTAGGGCAATCATCGATCCATTGTCGGAGAGCCTCGCCCCCGGGACGTTTGAAAGCGGCCTGTTGTAATTTGCCATGCTTGACGATGACAACACGCCAGCCGACTGCCTGGAAAAAGTCCTTAATTTTCTGAAAAAGCTTGTCCGAGACCACCCGGTCGAGGCTCTGGCGGTTATAATCGATCATCCACCACAGATCTCGAACATCGTGCTTCCATCCTTCGAGCAGTGCCTCGAAGACGTTGCCCTCGTCAAGCTCGGCATCACCCATGACGGCGATCATGCGCCCGGGTTGGTCTTCGGGCGTCGCTAGCTTATGAAACTGCACATAGTCCCTAACCATCGAGGAGAAAAGGGTGAGGCCGACGCCGAGGCCAACTGAGCCGGTCGAGAGATCGACATCGTCGCTGTCCTTAGTGCGGGATGGATAGGACTGCGCGCCGCCTAGCGCCCGGAATTGTTTCAGTTTGTCGCGCGACTGTTTGCCGAAGAGATATTGGATCGCATGGAAAATCGGCGAGGCGTGCGGCTTCACTGCGACGCGATCCTGAGGTTTTAGCACGTCGAAATAAAGAGCTGTCATCAGTGTTGCCACTGAAGCGCAGGACGCCTGATGGCCGCCGACCTTCAACCCATCTCGAGAGTCGCGAATGTGATTGGCATTGTGAATCGTCCAGGAGGAGAGCCACAGAATTTTTCGTTCGAGCGCTTTGAGGTAAGCAAGTTTTTGATCGCGCTCTTGGGTTTGCGATTTTGTGCGAGTCATTCGGATGATTCTACAAGAATTTAGAAAGTAATCACGCTTCGAATCGATTCCCCAGCGTGCATCAGGTGGAACGCATCATTGATGTCGTCGAGCGGCATAGTGTGGGTGATCATCGGGTCGATCTCGATCTTGCCGTCCATGTACCAATCGACGATCTGAGGCACTTCGGTACGCCCGCGCGCGCCGCCGAATGCGGTGCCGCGCCATACACGCCCGGTGACGAGTTGGAATGGACGGGAGGAGATTTCCTGTCCGGCGCCGGCGACGCCGAAGATGACGCTTTCGCCACAGCCCTAGTGGCAGCATTCAAGGGCCTGTCGCATGGTGCTGACATTACCAATGCATTCAAAGCTGTAATCGGCACCGCCACCGGTGAGATCCACCAGATAGGGCACGATCTCTCCATCGATGTCGTTGGGATTGATGAAATGGGTCATGCCGAAGCGTTTGCCGAGCGCCTCGCGGGGCGGGTTAATATCCACGCCAACGATCATGCCAGCGCCGATCATGCGCGCGCCCTGGATGACGTTGAGGCCGATGCCGCCAAGGCCGAATACCACTACATTGGCGCCGGGCTCTACCTTGGCAGTGTTGATCACGGCGCCGATGCCAGTTGTGACGCCGCACCCGATGTAACAGATCTTTTCGAACGGCGCGTCGTCGCGCACTTTCGCCAGAGAAATTTCCGGGACTACCGTATGATTGGCGAAGGTCGAGGTGCCCATATAATGGAAGATCTTGTCCTTGCCGAGGGAGAAACGGCTGGAACCGTCGGGCATGAGTCCGGCGCCCTGCGTTTCGCGCACCGATTGACATAGATTGGTCTTACCGCTGGTGCAATAGTCGCATTGACGACATTCGGGAACATAGAGTGGAATCACGTGGTCGCCTTTCGTGAGGCTAGTGACGCCGGGGCCGGTATCGACCACCACACCGGCACCCTCATGGCCGAGAATTGCGGGGAAGATGCCTTCCGGGTCTTTGCCGGACAGCGTAAAGGCGTCGGTGTGGCAGACTCCGGTAGCAGTAATCACCACCAGCACTTCGCCCTCTCGCGGGCCTTCTAGCGATACTGTTTCGATGCTGAGTTCCTTGCCGGCTTCTGTCGCCAGCGCCGCTCTGGTTTCCATGCTTGGAACTCCCTCGCGATATTATTTTTCAAAGAAGAAATGTGTCATTACTGGTGACTATGAGCAAGACGGATAAAAAAGTATCTCCCGCGGGGGAGTCCCTAATTGGTTCGCCACGCTCTGCCATTCAGTCGGCGGCTTGTTTTGATTTTGCTTCCTGAATTAGGCGCCAGATTTTGTTAGGTCTGAGCGGAAGTTCGGTGATCTGGATATCGAAGGGTGATAGCGCATCGCACACCGCATTGGTGATGCAGCCCGGCACGTCGCTCGGTCGGCCCTCGCCGATTCCGCGCGAGCCTAAGGGCGTGTGCGGGCAGGGGGTGGGCGCATGGGTGATTTTCATGTTGGGCACGTCCGCCGCGGTGGCGAGCTTGTAGTTCTCGAAATCCGCGGTCAGTTGCTGGCCATTTTCGTCATAGATGAACTCCTCAAAAATTGTGTTCGAGATGCCCTGGACGATTGCGCCATGCATTTGGCCTTCGACGATCTGTGGATTGATGATCTGGCCGACATCCTCCGAGCTGGTCCAGCTCAGCAACTTAAACTGGCCGTTGTCGGGGTTGACTTCAACGGTGCAAACATCGGCGTTGAAGGCAATCATCGGCTTCGCTGCTTCAAAGAAGGCGGTGTGCTCAAGGCCAGCGGATTCGCCTTCCGGCAGGTTGATGGGCGACATGATGTTGCGGTTGCATGCATCCCGGAAAGACTGTCGGATGTTAGGGTCCTTCATGTAGATGATTTCACCGTCTTTGAACTCAAAATCGTCTTCTGCTGCGCCTTCCAGCTCCATGTCATGAGCAAGGAAGCGGGCAAGTTTCTTCTTGAGAACTTCGGCCGCTTCGACCGCTGCGCTGACGAAATAGGAGCCCATGCGCGCGCCTATCGTGCCGGAACCGAAAGGCGTTGTGCTAGTGTCGCCGGTGGTAACCACGACTTCGTTGGGATGTATTCCGAAGGCATGCGCCACCGCTTGTGCCGCGGTAGTTTCGTGGCCCTGACCTTGTGGCGCGTCGCCTTCATAGACGAAGGCCTTGCCGCGGGCATCGAGACGTATTGTCGCGGCGCCGTAGCCGGGCTGGTTCTCCATCGGGACCATTAGTTCTGATGAGACCCCGGAAAGCTCGACGCCGACGCCAAAACCGATGCCGATGTAGCGACCTTCCTCGCGCGCTTCTTCTTGCTTTTTGCGGAAGCTCGGAAGATCGGCCTGTTCCATAAGATTGTCCCACACCTTGAGGAAGTCGCCCGAATCCATATACTCGCCGCACACTGAGGTGTAGGGCAGTTCCGGAATCAAATTTTTGCGTCGCAATTCCGCCGGTTCCATGTCGCAGCGTTTGGCGACCATGTCGACTGAGCGCTCCATAGCAAATCGGGTGGGGAACTCGCCAAAGGCCCGGGCCGGTGACAGGCAGGACTTATTGGTCACCGCAACCTTGACTTTTACGTCGCCCTTTTCCCAGGTATAGCCGTTCGGCAATTCGACCGCACCGAGGAAGGGCATGACGAAGCCCCAATAGACTCCCGAACAGCCGTCGCCGCAATCAGCGATGCCGCGGTTGCGGATAGCGAGAAGCTTGCCGTCCTTCGTTGCTGCGACTTCGAGATCGTTGATTTGGTCGCGCTCCTGGCTGACCGCCATGAGATGTTCCTGGCGCGTCTCGATCCAGCGGATCGGCCGGCCCAGCTCTTTCGCCAGCCAGCAGATGAGAATCGGCTCGCGGTAGAAAGGCGCTTTGACACCGAAGCCGCCGCCCTGGTCGCGCGGCGAAATGACGCGCACCTGCTCAGCCGGGATACAGAGAATATCGGAAAGGCCGAGGCGGTCGATATGCGGGCGCTGGGTTGTGATATGGGCGACGAGGCCGTCGGCATCGTCCCAATCAGCCAGAACGCCGCGGGTCTCCATCGGCGTCATTCCACAGCGCTGTACGCGGAAACGGTTCTTGATGACGATGTCAGCGGTCTTCATGATTTCGTCGACCTCGGCGTCGTTAATCGCTTGGGATTCTGGCGTTTCGCCGCCGGTGAAGCCCATCTCGAAGATGAGATTATCATTCCAATCGTCATGCACCTTTGTCGCACCGGCCTCGAGTGCTTTCTCAGGATTGCCCACATAGGGTAGGTCTTCGTATTCGACGATGATCGCCTCGGCGGCATCGGCTCCGACATATTTGTCTCTCGAGACGATCGCCGCCACGGGCTCACCATGGAATTTCACTTTTCCAACTGCAAGCGGCCAATGCTTGGGGAAGCGCGCCGGCAAGTTGGGCTGCACAACGGGCTGCGGCATTGGCAAAATATTATCCTTGATGTCCTCACCTTTATAGATCGCGACAATGCCAGGAAAGGCATCGGCCGCCGAAGTATCGATGCTTTTAATCCTCGCATGCGCGCGCTCTGAGCGGAGAAATGTCAAATGCAGCATGCCAGGTATGCTGAGGTCCGCGAGAAAGCGGCCCTTGCCGGTGGTTAAACGGTGATCCTCCTTTCTGGCGAGTTTCTTGCCGATCCAGGCCCCGTCGTTTTTTATACTCATCGTGCCCTCTCTGAATAATTTCGTTAGGCCGATTTTCCGGCAGCGTCTTTAACCGCCGCGACGATATGGGCGTAACCAGTGCAACGGCAAAGGTTGCCGACCAAGCCGTGGCGGATTTCCTCTTCCGTCGGATTCGGGTTCTTTTTAATGAATTCGTCCATGTTCATAAGAATGCCCGGGGTGCAATATCCGCATTGCAGCGCGTGATGCTCGTTAAATGCTTTCTGCAGTGACGTCAGTTCGCCATCCTTGGCCAAGCCCTCGACAGTGGTGACTTGATGGCCGTCTGCTTGCACGGCAAGCATCAAGCAAGATTTTATCGCTTCGCCATCGAGTTGGATGGTGCAGGCGCCGCAGACGCCCTCATAGGTGCAGCCCACATGGGTGCCCGTTTGCATTGCTACTTCGCGAATAAAATCCACAAGAAGCATACGGTTGGGGATATGCTCCTCGTAGGTTTCGCCATTGATGGTGATTTTGACTGTCGTATTCATGATCTTTCTCTTTACTGAAGCATAGCGTCAGCTGGCCGCGCGAGCGAAGGCCGTGGCGACTACCTCGGCGCCCAATGAGCGGATCAATTGTTTACGGTAATCCGAGTCGGCCCACATGTCGCTTTGCGTTTCGATTTCGTCGGAGCCGACCTGCAACGCCCTAGCGATACCGTCCAAGTCGTCCACTGAAACATTTACGAGCGCGCTCTCCGCCGCGCTCGAACGACGCGGCCCTTCGCCAAGCCCGCCGACTGCGATACGCGCAGAGGCGCAATTACCTGAACCATCCGTAGTAATCGACGCGCAGACGCCAACCACGGGTAGAGCATCGGTCACGAGGCCCCACTTCTTATAGGCGCTGCCGGTGTTCGCCAGCGCCGTCGGGAGATTTAGCGAGACGAGAATTTCTTCATCTTCGCGCGCGGTCTCGAGTGGGCTACCAAGAAACTCGTGGGCTGGCAGGTTTCGCGCGCCGCCCTTGCCTTTTAGCGCCATTTCCATACCGAGGCTGAGAGCTACCGCCGGCATACAGGCGGCGACATAATTCCAGCAAATACTGCCACCGATGGTGCCGCGATTGCGCACCTGTCGGTCCCCTACCCGTGCCGCTGCATCGCGCACCGCCTGATAGGCGCCGTCGAGGCTGGTTTCCTGTGCCAAGGCAGCGTAGGGCGTCATGGAACCGATAGTGACCCCCGAGACCCCGACAGAGACCCCCTTTAACTCTTTCACTGACTGCAAATCAACGACGCAGCGTGGGCGAAGCAGGCGAGTCTTAACTGCTTGCATGACGCTCTGGCCGCCGGCCAAAAATATCGCTTCCCCTGCCGCAAAGCAGCCAATTGCGCCAATCGCCTCCGCGACTGTCTCGGGACGGACATACTTCTCAATTGCTGCGGGATACATAATGCCTCCTATTCATAGGGCATTTCTAAAGCCAATAGACCCGAGTGCGGGCTACGCGGCAAGTACTTTACCGTCAGCCTGCGAAGCGCGGTTCTGGTACACCGCGAATACCAAGGCCGGTTATCGAGAACAGGGCTCCGGAGAGATATTGCGGCTTGGATTCCACATTGAACATGTCGTGCACTGCCGGATGGCTCACCCGCGCCATGGAGGTGACATATAGCACATCCAAGTTAGGTCCGCCGAAATTGACACTGGTAACGTTTTTCACAGGCATGCCGATGCGCCGGTCGACCGAGCCGTCAGGCGCGTAACGCACGAGATCGCCCCCGATCACCTGAGCGTTCCAGAGATAGCCCTCTTCGTCGACAGTTGAGCCGTCGGCCACGCCGTTATCATCCTTGGTGCTGGCAAAAACCCGCTTATTGGAGACACTGCCAGTCTCAATATCGTAGTCGTATGCCCAGAATTCCCCCTGGAAAGTGTCGGCAAAATAAAATGTCCTGTCGTCCGGGCTCCAGCACGGTCCGTTCGAGCAGATGATTCCGTCATCGACCTTGGTGGTAGAGAGGTCCGGGTCTAGCCGCCACAGGCCGCAGATCCCGAGCTCTTCCTTATCATCCATGCCACCGGCAAAGAAGCGCCCGCGACGGTCAACTTTGCCGTCATTTAGGCGGGTGCGCGGCTGATCCGCCTCAATTTTGGTGATAAGCTCGTAATTCCCACTATCAAAATCGAAAAAATAGAAGCCGTCTGCGAGCGCCATCACTGCATTACCGTTCTTCCTGAGCGCTATGGCACCGACGTCCTTGTCAACACGCCAATTTTCGACCTTGCCGGTTTTTGGGTCCATACGCCAGACGGCGGGCTTGTTGACTCGACGTCCAGTGCCGTCGACCCAATAGAGGCGACCTTCCTCTACATCCCAAACAGGTCCCTCGCCGAGATGGTTTTCGCACTCAATCAGGCATTCAATTTTAACGCCCACGCATTATCTCCCAAGGAATATTGGTGCTTTCTAACAGGAATTTTCAGTGGGGCAAGCCATTGTCTCGCACCGCGCCGACGGGTAAGAAGAAGACTAATTAGTCAGCGAAAAACCAGCCGAAGGAGAGCCGCAATGGCTACTAACGACAAGGTCATTATCAGTTGTGCCGTTACCGGGTCGGTCCATACGCCTACCATGTCGCCTTATTTGCCATTAACGCCGGATGAGATCGCCAAGGACGCGGTCGCCGCAGCACAGGCGGGCGCCGCCATTCTGCATTTACATGCACGTAATCCTGAAGACGGAAGTCCGACGCCGGATCCGGACGTCTATATGCAATTTCTACCGCGCATTAAACAGCAATGCGATGCGGTGGTGAATATTACCACCGGAGGCGGCCTCGGCATGACCCTCGACGAGCGCCTCGCCGGGCCGCTTCGGGCCAGCCCGGAAATGTGCTCGATGAATATGGGTTCGATGAATTTTGGCTTGTTCCCTATCTTGGACAAGATGAAAGAGTTTAAATATGACTGGGAGCGCAAACATTTGGAGATGACTCGTGATTTCATCTTTAAAAATACATTCAGTGATGTAGAGCAATTATTAAAGAGATTAGGTGAGGATCATGGCACCCGTTTTGAGTTCGAATGCTACGATGTCGGTCATCTCTACAATCTTGCCCATTTTGTTGATCGCGGCATGATCAAGCCGCCCTTCTTCGTTCAGACTATTTTTGGTATTCTGGGTGGCATCGGTGCGGAGCATAAAAACCTCATGCATATGCGGGAGGTCGCCAACAGCCTGTTCGGCGACGATTACCAGTGGTCGATCCTAGCCGCCGGCAAGCATCAGCTTTCATTCTGCACCATGGGTGCGATCATGGGTGGTAACGTGCGAGTCGGGCTCGAAGACAGCCTCTATGCCGGTAAGGGCAAGCTTGCTAAATCCAACGCTGAGCAGGTATCGATTATTCGCTTAATCATGGAAAATCTTTCGCTTGAAGTCGCCACTCCGGCTGAGGCGCGCGAAATGCTGGCGCTCAAAGGCGGCGATATGGTGAAATTCTAGCCTGCGCCGCGCCTTTCCATGGCAAGCATGAACATTTTGGTGCTGCAGAGCCATTTGAGTTCGGGCCCGGCCTATTTGCACGAGCCTGGTGCGGTTTTCGACGCTGACTGGGATGCCCGTATGCCACATCTCGAGCCGGACGCGGTGCTTCCGGCAGACGAAACAGAGCATGATGCGTTCCTACTGTTGGGCGGCATCATGAATGCAGGCGATGTCGAGAAGTTTCCTTGGTTGGAGCAATCGGCTGAGCTGGTACGGCAATTTACAGCGGCGGAAAAACCGGTGCTAGGTATATGTTTGGGCTCGCAGATCATTGCGCGTGCGTTTGGCGCCGAAACCTACGACCTGGCGGCGTCGGAAATAGGCTTTGCAGAACAAAGATTCACAGCCGAAGCAAAAATGGATGCGCTTTTAGGTCACGAATTCGTCGAACCTCTCTATCTCGCTGAGTTTCATAGCCAGACCTTCGATATACCGGAAGGGGGAGTGAAGCTGATCGATGGCTGTACGAATTGTCCTAACCAGGCTTTTCGCATCGGTGCCTCCACCTATGCTTTCCAACCCCATTTTGAGGTGACTCCGGCATCGATGACCCAATGGGTTGAAGGTTCCGAAAATCTGGTGGCCCAGCACGCACCCGACCTTACAAAAAAACTGCCGCACCTTCTCAATCTCTATCATCATGGAGGGCATGATTTCTGCTGGAAGGTGGGTCATGCGTGGTTCGACCTCATAGCGGAGCGTATGAAGCGCGGCTGACCTATTGTTGTGCCGCAGCTTGGGTTAACATCGACTTGCCAGAACTCAAAATACGGGGGACAGGGGTATGATCGTTCAATCCACACCGGAAGGCGACGTTTCGGGAAAGCGCTTCGTCATTAAACTGGCCGAGCATCTCGAACTGGTGGGTCAATTTGCGGAAAATTTTGGCAATGATGATTTTGCCACTCCTGAGCCACGCGATGAGTTCCTCTATGTTTGCCGATGGCACGACAAAGGCTGGCAGGATCTGGACGATAATCCGCCGCTCAATCCCGACACTGGGCTACCGCACAATCTGGTTGAGACGCCGCTTCCTATAATTCTTCTCACGAGCGCGCGCTCGCCCGAGCACAATGAGGGGCACAATCCTTATTGTGGCCTGATCGACAGCATGCACATCTGGGGCCTATATAATGGCCGCTATGGCATGTCGGACAAGGTATTAATAGATATGATCCCAGACGAGCACCGCCTTTTGGCGGACGCCATGCTCGGCAATGAATTTCAACGTCAGCAGCGCCTCAAAGCCATCTTGCGTGATGACCCGAAGACTGCCGCCTGGGTCGAGGATGGTCCACTGTTCGCGAATTACAAGACGCTTCAGTTTTTCGATACTCTGGCGCTCTATTTCAACTGCACCCATGCCGGCGGACGCAGTGAAGCCGTGTTTGAACATGTGCCGATGAACACTGAGAACGACACGACCATCACGGTGGGCCGCGTAGACGATGCAACCTACAGCCTCGATCCTTATCCCTTCAGTGAAAACGAGTTAGAGGTATCCTTTGAGGGGCGATATCTAGCGCCGCAGGAAGCCAGTGGCAATCCCGATATGGAAGCCATTATGCGCGATACGCCGCGCGAGCGACAAAGTGCAACTCTGGTCGCGGCTTAAGTCGGATGAAGGCGGTTGTAATTCACCAGCACGGTGGGCCGGAAGAGCTTGTCTACGAGGATATCGAAACACCGACTATCGGTCCCGACGAAGTGCTGATCAATATCAAGGCGGTCGGTCTCAACCATTTCGATCTCGACGTGTGCGGCGGAATCTCCGGCTATCTTAGCCTCGATATGCCACACATTCTCGGTTGCGAGGGCGCAGGTGTTATTGCTGAAGTTGGCAGTGCGGTCACCGCCTACGAGATTGGCGATAGAGTGATGCCATTTCTCACTACTTCGTCAGGTCAGTGCCGCCACCGCATCTGTAATTGTGCCCTCGGCATGGACAACATTTGCCTCGATTTTGATAAACTCGGTGTGACGAGGTGGGGCACCTATGCGGAGTATGTGAAGGTTACTCAATACAACGTTATCCGTATGCCCGACGAATTGTCGTTTTTGGATGCCGCCGCGACGCAAGTAGCCTATGCCACGGCGTGGGAGATGGTGATCAAGAAGGCGGAAGTGCGTCAGGGCGAGGAGGTGCTGATCAACGCCGCCGGTAGCGGCGTCGGCTCGGCGGCGATTCAGGTCGCCAAACTCGCTGGTGCGCACATCATCGCCACCGCTGGTTCGGATGAGAAACTGGAGCGCGCCCGCCAACTCGGCGCCGATAAGGTGATCAACTACAATAGAACGGAAAACATCTCTGATGCGGTATTGGAGATGACCGGCGGACGCGGTGTCGATGTCTGCATAGAGATGGTTGGCGGCAAGATCCTACAGCAGAGCTTGTCGGCGCTCTGCCTTAACGGCCGCTTAACCACCTGCGGTGCCCATGCTGGCGAGAAGGTCGAGCTCGACATGATTGAGTTTTTCCGAAAGCAGATCACCATGTCCAGTAATCATTTCGCACCGAAATCGACTAACACCGAGGTACTAGGCCTGGTTGCGCAAGGAAAGCTCAAGCCTGTGATTGCCAAGGTTTTTCCGCTTTCTGACATGCGCGCCGCGCACAAACTTCTAGCTAGCCGGGATTATTACGGCAAGGTTGTCCTTAAAGTATAGCCGGAGCAGATCGGGTGGCAGATATAACGTTGCGTGGTGTGACCCGTATGTCAGGCCGTCGCTATCTTCTCGATAATGTTGACACGACCATGCGCGACGGTGATCTCACCGTGCTTTTCGGTGATGCCGATAGCGGCAAGTTTACAATGCTCCGAGTTATTGCTGGGGTTGAGAAAGTTAACAGCGGCGAAGTTTTCGTGGGCGGCAATCCCGTGACCAAACTTAGGGGCGGCCGGCGCGATGTTGCCATGGTGTTCGAAAAGCAAGGCCTGTTACCGCACAAGAATATCTACGACAATATTGGCTTTCCCTTACGCATGGCTAGGATTGACAAGGTAGAAATCGCCCGTCGTGTCGAATCTGCTGCCCGGCGCTTCGGCCTTGACGACATTCTTAAGAAGAAGCCTAAGAAAGTAAGCGAGGAAGAGCGTCATCTCGTCGGAATCGCCCGTGCCTGGGTACGACATCCGGCAGCCTATCTTTTTCAAGCCGTGAACCCAAAGGGCGGCGATGTTATCCGTAAGCGCGTTTTATGTGAAATGCAGCGCCTTGTGAAAGAAGACGGCGCTACTGTCATATATGCCACTGATGACAGTACCGAGGCGTTACGAATATCTGACAAAATTATCGTCATGTCCTATGGTGCCGTTGCCCAGGCTGGCTCTCCCCATCGTATCTACCGCCGCCCGGCGGACTGCGACATCGCCGAGCTTTTTGGCAAGCCTCTGATAAATCTGCTCGCAGGGGAGGTGGTCTCTCACGCGGATGGGTTGGCGACTGTCCACCTTGCCGGCGGTAGCGAGGTCGTTTTACCGGCCTACGCAAAATCCTCGCTCGTAGGTGCCGAAATCACTCTTGGTATTCGCCCGCTGCATATCAGGCTGACGGAGGAAGAAAGTAACATGATCGACGGGCGGATCATCGAGAAACGCCTCAAGGGCGACAAAACTATCCTTCAACTTGACACTCCGGACGGTGAAATCGCTGCGATCGCCGGCGAGGTGGATAGTGACTGGGTGCGCCTCCATTTACCCCCAGACTACTGCATCTTATTCGACGCCAAGCGCGATCTCATCCGCAATGAGCCGCCAAAAGTTCGCAACTAATCCTGCGCGCCTAGCCGCTTGAGGAGATCAGCGCGGAGCTTGTGTTTTTGCACTTTGCCGGTCGGAGTCATTGGAAACTCCGCAACCGAAATGATATGGCGCGGGATCTTATAGCTCGCGATATTACCCTTGCAATGGTCGTTCACTGTCTCAATGGTCACTTTCGCCCCTTCCACTGGCACGATATAAGCGGCGGGGACTTCTGCGAGGCGCGAATCGGGGTAGCCGACCACTGCGACCTGGTCGATATCCAGCATTTGTAAAAGATAGGCCTCGATCTCGGCCGGCGAGACGTTCTCGCCGCCAACCTTCAGCATGTCCTTGAAACGGCCGACGAAGCGGAGATGGCCGTCCGAACGGATCATTGCAGTGTCGCCGGTATGAAGCCAGCCGGCATCGTCGATCGCCTTCGCAGTCTCTTCTGGCTTGTTGTAATAACCCTTTGTGATCGTGTAGCTGCGCACCAGCAATTCACCCTGCTTGCCAATTGGCATGTCTTTGCCTGTGGCGGGGTCTATCACGCGATATTCGAAGTCAGGCATGGGAAAACCTGACGCTTCGGTGCGCTGTTCCTCGGTGGAGTCGATGAAGGAACTGGCGGCGAACGTCCAGGTCTCGGTCATGCCCCAGCCGGTGATAGTAGGTGCGAATATCGTCTGGGTACGGCGCGAGATAGCGCGCGAACTCTCCATACCGGACGGGAAGGTGCAGAGGCGCAGCGAAGAAACGTCGCGCCTATCGCGCGCTTGGCAATCGAACAGATCCTTATAATGGGTATCGAAGCCGTGGATAATAGTAGCGCGCTCCGCTTCGATCAGTTGGAGCGTTTCCGTCGCGTCAAAGCTTTCTATCATTACTTGGCGTGCGCCCGAGAGAATGGCTGACATTGCAGACTCGCTATAGTCGTATAGGTGGAACATCGGTAGATTGTTGATGATGACGTCCTCGAAAGTGATGCCGAAGCGGTTGATGCGGTCGATCTGGTTGCGGATAATGATGTGACTGTGCATCACTCCCTTGGGA
>CAZUXZ010000013.1:0-7140 GCA_964624055.1 uncultured Rhizobiaceae bacterium
GGCGTTGAGAAGAAAATCGTCGATCACGAGAACAATCTGTTGCCCGAGGACGGCAAAGCATTCGGCGAATTGTTGGTGCGTGGGCCGTGGACTGCAAGTTCTTATTACAACGACCAGGAGGCAACGGCGCAGTCCTTCACCGAGGATGGCTGGTTCCGCACCGGCGATGTTGTCACATTGGACGAGAGCGGCATTATGAACATCGTCGACCGCAGCAAGGACGTGATCAAATCCGCCGGTGAATGGATCAGCTCGATTGATCTCGAAAACGCAGCGATGGGCCATCCAGCTATCCAGGAAGCGGCGGTGATTGGCATGCCCCATCCGAAATGGGATGAACGCCCCTTGTTGGTAGCAGTGGCTGCCGAAGGCGAAAATGCTCCAACCTTGGACGAGGTGAAGGAATTTCTCGCTGACAAGGTCGCCAAATGGTGGCTCCCCGACGATCTCATGATCCTCGACGAACTGCCACACACTGCGACTGGCAAAGTGTCCAAGCTGAATCTGCGCGAGCAGTTGAAGGACTATTCCTTTCCGGGGGTGTGAGGACACTAAACTGTCAGCGCGCCACCGATCGGCGAGGAAGTAAAAACAAATGCCTCCTCGGTGGCGCTGCTTCGGCACTCCAATAGTTAAGCTAGTTTTGGCGCTAGCAGATAATCAGAGTTCCTTGGCGCAGCCTCCCAGCCGCTCAATGGTCGCAAGCACCTGTGTCTGGCTGAGCCCCGGCCATTGTACGCGGCAAATCATGTGATCTATGCCGAGCTCATCGCGATAGTGCTCAAATTCCTGGTGTACCGTTTCTTGGTCGCCGATAACAAAGCGGTTTTGCGCGAATTTTCGGAAATCGGCGTTGAAATCGGCGCTCGAAGTCGCGCTCTCTCCCTGACCCCAGTTGGCATAGGCTTGATATTTATATTTGAGCGCGTCGGCGCATTCATTGAAAGCCGTGGCGGAATTGCGGCCAACATATACTTCACGCATGAGCGGTTGTTCCTTTACCGGTTCTAGATTGGCGATTGCGCGCTCTTTTCTGAATAGTTTGAGAAGCTGGATTAATGTTTCTCGATTTGGAACAGGAAGTGGTATCCAGGCATCTCCGAAGACTGCGGCGCGGCGAATTGCGGCCTCGACTTCTCCTGCAATCCAAATCGGTGGGCCGCTCGGCTGCATCGGTCGCAGACTTGGCACTTGCTGGCTGAGCTTGAAATGGGTGCCTGAAAAATTGATTTCGCCGCCTCGCCAGCATCGTCGCACTATCTCAAGCGCTTCCTCGAACCGTTTGCCGCGCGTGTTCATGTCTACGCCGGCTGCCTCGAACTCTTCCTTGCGATAGCCGATCCCCGCCCCCATCACGAGCCGTCCGCCGGATAGCCAATCGAGGGTCGCCATCTCTTCCGCGACTTGAAGAGGGTTTTGCATGGCCAGAAGGACTACACTGCTGCCAATCGTCATGCCCTCGGCTTCTGGCACAATACGGGCTAGAAGCGGCAACATCTGAAACATTTGTAGAGGCCCAGACGCGATGTGCTGACCAACCCAGACCGAACTCAATCCGGCTTCCCTGGCCGTTCGAACCTGCGCCAGGATATTGCTGATTTCCGGCTCAAGGGGCGCGTTGGGAGGAAACTGCGTGCTGAGAAAAATTCCAAGTTTCATGATGTTTCTACTATGGGTGGCTCACGCTCTGCCGTCCACGAATTTTAGCACCCTCTAGTCAACTAAACGATCGGCGCACCAGGTGTCCAGCAGCTTGCCGGCCTCGCTCCGCGCCGACATTTCGTCGTCCTGAAGATTGTCACCTTCCAGACGACCGCACCGGCATATAACAGCAGGAGCATACAGGAGCCTATCCCAGCAAGACCTCTTCCTTAAAATTGGAATGCAGGTGCGGAGGCGCTTTTCGGATAAATTTTTGCGTTGGGATTCGGCGCAGGCTCCTAAACCTCAAGCCACTCCTTCCTGACTTGATCGTTGGCGCGGAGATCATTGGGTGTGCCTTCGAAGACGATGCGGCCATGACCCATGACGTAGGCGCGGGCGGAGATCCGCAGCGCGATGGTGAGCTTTTGTTCGACGAGGAGGATGGCGACACCGTGTGATGCAATGTTCTTGATCAGCTGGCCAACACGTTCGACGATTTGTGGCGCGAGGCCTTCCGTCGGCTCGTCGATCATCACCAATTGCGGATCACCCATCATGGTACGGCATATGGTGAGCATTTGCTGCTCGCCACCGGAAAGAACGCCGGCGGTGATGTCGGCGCGCTCTCTAAGATTGGGGAAGAGGTCGAAGGCGCCATCGACGGTCCAACGACCGGAGGGACGCGCCGATTTCTGGCCAAGGATGAGGTTCTGACGCACAGTTAGCGTCGGGAAGATGTCGCGGTTCTCGGGTACATAGCCAATGCCTTTACGTGCGATCACATGGCTCTTCCGCCCTGCGATATCCTCGCCCTTAAAACTGACCGAGCCTTGCGGTTCGACCTCGCCGATGATCGCTTTGAGGGTCGTGGAGCGTCCGACACCGTTACGCCCCAAAAGGCTGATTATCTCGCCCTCTCGCACGTCGAGATCGACCCCCTGCAGGATATGACTCTTGCCGTAATAAGCGTGAAGATTGCGCACCTCTAACATGTTAGGACGCCGCCTCTCTGCCGAGATAGGCTTCCTGTACTTTGGCATTGGCGCGGATTTCAGCCGGCGTTCCTGTGGCAATGACCTTTCCATAAACCAGCACCGAAATACGATCGGCGAGGTCGAACACCACCCCCATGTCATGTTCGACGATCACCATGGTGCGAGTGACCGAAATGTCGCGGATAAGCGCCACCGCCTGCTCGGTCTCGGCACTGCTCATGCCCGAGGTCGGCTCGTCGAGCAGCACCACGTTAGCGCCGCCCGCGATGGTGATGGCGATCTCGAGCGCGCGCTGATCGGAATAAGATAAAAGCCCTGCTGGCACCGCGTGCCGTGAAGAGAGACCGGTCTGCGCCAGCACCTCTTCGGTGCGCTCCTTGAGATCCCGCTTGTGCCCAACGAACTGCCAAAATTTGTACCGGTAGCCGAGATTCCAAAGCATGGCGCAGCGCACATTCTCGTAAACGCTCAAGCGGTGGAAGATATTAGTGACCTGGAAGCTGCGGCTGAGACCCTTGCGGGAAATATCATGAGGTGCGCGGTTGGTGATGTCCTTGCCATTGCGCGCGATGCGCCCGCGGCTGACATGGTAGAGTCCCGTGACAAGATTGAAGAGGGTCGATTTGCCGGCGCCATTAGGGCCAATAACCGCATGAATCTCGCCGAGCCGAATAGTGAGGTCGACACCCCGGATCACCTCGGTTGGGCCAAAGCTCTTTTGCACGCCCCGGAATTCGATCGCCGGGGTCATGATGCCACCATGGCCCGTGCTTCGTGCATCGCCGTGCTATAGGCCTCAGCGACGCGTGGATAGCTCAACTTACAGCCGTAACCGCCGGCAGCGCCGAGCGCGGCGCAGATCAGCCAGGGCCAGAGATCCGCCGTATCTAGCCCGATGCCATATAGAACGAAGGCGCTATCCAGCGACACCGTCGTACTGAGAAAATAGATCATCTCGACCAAGCCAACGGCACCCGAAAGCCCCACTAGGCTGGTGCTGAAGGCCACGCCATAGGCCGGTGCCATTCGCCAGAGCAGACGCGGCGCGGCGCGGCGGATCGGCTCGTGCATCATGATCAACCCGGCGAGACCGCCCGGTGAGAACATCACTATCAGCACGAAGATAAGACCGAGATAGAGATACCAAGCTGGTGAAACGTCGCTCAAATAGGCATTCAGCAGCGTTATTAGAATGGCACCCAGTATTGGCCCAGCGAAATGACCGGTGCCACCGATATAGACCATGATTAGAATGACCGCCGACTGGCCGAGGCCAACCGTCTCGAATCCGACATGTTCGACGTTGACGGCATGGAGCGCGCCCGCCAGCCCAGCGAAGAAGGACGAGAGCGCGAAAGCTAGCCAGCGTAACCGGTGGGTATTATAGCCTATGAACTGCGCCCGCTCAGAATTATCGCGCACCGCATTCGACATCCGCCCGAAGGGGGTGCGGGTGAGCGCATACATCGAGATGGCGGCGATCACGCACCAGGCGGCGATCAGATAATAGACTTGGATATCCGGGCCATAGGTGATGCCGAACCATTCCTCGCGCACCCAGCGGTCGGTCTGTACGCCTTCCTCGCCGCCAAAGAAGAAAACGATGATCAGTGTCAATCCCGTTGCCAGCTCGGCGAAACCGAGCGAAATCATAGCGAAGGCAGTGCCGGCGCGCCGAGTTGAGACGAAGCCGATAACAATTCCGAAAAAGAGCGCGGCGATGCCACCCACCAGAGGAATCAGGGTCACGGGGATATAGGGGAACGCATCGGCGTGCATGCCGTTTATTACATGCGCTGTGACGAAGCCGGCGAGGCCAAAATAGACCGCATGGCCGAAGGACAGCATACCACCCTGGCCGAGCAGCATATTGAAGGCGAGAGCAAAGATGATCGCGATGCCGATCTGGTTCATCACCGAGAGCGCGAAGGACGAATTAATAACCATTGGCAACACGATTAGGAGCGCCACGATCAGCGCGCTAATGCTCAATTTTGTTGGGTCTAGCATCGTTAGACGTCCCGCATCCCGAAGAGCCCACGCGGTCGGAAAATCAACATGAGGACGAGCAGTAGATAGGGCAACAGTGGCGCAATGGAGCCGGTGGTCAAATTGACAAGATCAGCGAGTACCCCCTCTACGTCACGTTCCACCCCAAGCTTCTCAAATATGGGATAGAGCGAGAAGTCGTAGGCAATTGCCATATTATTGAGGATGCCGATGAAGAGTGAAGCGATCAGTGCACCGCCCAGCGAACCGAGCCCGCCGACGACAATGATGACGAAGACGATCGGCCCGAGCTGGATTGCCATGCCGGGCTCGGTGCCGAGCACATTGCCGCCGATCACACCGGCGATGCCGGCTAGCGCGCAGCCGACGCCGAAGGTCCACATAAAGACCTTAGGCACGTCATGGCCGAGCGCAGCAACCATATGGGGATGGGTGAGCGAAGCGCGGATGATGAGGCCGATGCGCGTGCGCGTTAGGCCGAAAAATAGGGCGACGAAAATGCCGACTGAGATCACCAGCATAAACAGGCGATAGGCCGAGTAATCGAGGCCTTGCCAGGCGAAGGCAGTGACATTCATGGATTCCGGGACGTCATAGGGTACTGGCACCTTGCCCCAGACCATCTGCACCACTTCCTCGATGACGAAGGCGAGACCGAAGGTAAAAAGAAGCTCGGCGACATGGCCGAATCGGTGCACTGGACGAAGCATGTACCGCTCCACCGCAGCTCCAAGCAGGCCGACCAAAATGGGCGCTGCGATTAGTGCCGGCCAGAAGCCAAAGGGTTGACTGATTTGATAGGCAAAATAGGCCCCGAGCATGAAAAAGCTGGCATGGGCAAAATTCAAGACGCCCATCATGCTGAAGATCAGTGTAAGACCGCTCGCCAACAGGAATAACAACATCCCGTACAGAACACCGTTGAAGAGCGAAAAGAAGAAGACTTCCAAATTGTTACCCGTCGCACAGACACCCGGGACGCTAAAAGACTCCGGTCCTCCGCCCCCGGCGGGGGGACGCAGGACCGGTTGTATCTAGACTAGCCGCAAGCGAACGTTATGGCCGCTGCATATTACACGTCGTTGGCAGCGTGGTGTCCGCGCGGCTGATCACGCCGTCCGTGGTGAAGGCGATCTTGAAGTCGTTGCCCTTATACATTATGGGCATTTTGTAGTCGCGGGAGAGGCTGCTGACCATGAGTGGCGTCTGGATTTGATGGTCGGACGCGCGCATCTGGACCTCGCCGAGCGGGCCAGGGAATGTCAGACCCTCAAGCGCCTTTCCGACGGCGATCGGATCATCAGTCTCCGCCTTGTCAATTGCGCCAGCTAGCATGCCGACCAGCCAGCGATATCGATCCGAATACCAGGTATCCTTGTATTTCTTCAAATACAAATCGCCGAAAGCCAGCGCATCGGCGGCGATGCCAACGTGGTTCTCATGATATTCGTTAACCTGCTTAAGCGAGATCTTGTGCGCATCGGCGCCGTAAGCAGCGACCGAGGAAGTTAGCCCGCCATAGATCGTGTAAAACTGCACCGGCAGGTTGGCGCCAGCGGCGAATTTGATCAGGCGCACCAAATCGGGGCCCCAGTTACCAGTGAGCACCGTATCCGCGCCCGATGCCATAATCTTGGCGATGAAGGGCGTGAAATCTTGCGTTTTGCCGAACGGCACAATCAGTTCGTCGCCGACGATCTCGATATTCGGCGTGCGCTCTTTTATCAGCGCATGGGCTGCCGCCTGGAAGCTTTTCCCATAGGCATAATTTTGGTTCAGCATATAGACCTTTTTGATACCCGCATCGCGGCCCATCTGCGTCACTAACCCAGCGACTTTCATATCGACATTGGCGTCGAAACGGAAATGCCAGAACGAGCACAGCTCGTTGGTAAAGGCCGTAGTGATCGCCGAATGATTTAGGAATAGCATCGCTTTATCAGGATTGCGTTTGTTGTTCTTGCCGATGAACTGGATGATGTTGAGGGCGTGGTTGGAGCCGATGCCCTGAACGATGAAGCTGAGCCCTAAGTCAACGGCCTTTTTCAGCTGCTGGGTGGTTTTTTCCGCGCTCATGGCGTTGTCGAGCGGCACAATCTCTAGCATCCGCCCGCCGAGCACGCCGCCATTGACATTGACCTGCTCTGCGACGGTCTCCATGGCTTGCAGCGCATCAGTACCGATCGCTGCCATCGGACCCGACAAAGGCTCAATCAAACCGATTTTGACGGTTTCGGCGGCATGAGCGCTGCTATTCGCGGCGGCGAAGGAACCGCCGGTGGCCAACGCCACGACACAGGCGAGGATTCCGAATATTCGCATGATGAGTAAACTCCCAAATCCTGTTTAAATTCTTAACGTAACGGAGCACCCGGGGGCCAATTTTCGTCAGGCCCTTCTTGGCGGGCGACCTGCAAAGAGTGTACGTTCCCCCCGCGACACTGGCAATGAAGCAGTGCCCTAAGTTAATCGCAAGGAAGGTGGTAAAATG
>CAZUXZ010000014.1:0-7897 GCA_964624055.1 uncultured Rhizobiaceae bacterium
CGCAGGCTATCACGGTATTGGTTTGAATAATGATGACTTGGTCGCCGTATTAGCCCGTTATGGTGTGAAGGAGACCAAGGCCATCCTTGCTGATCATGGCATGCAATACTTAGAGCTTGAGTTCATTACCGATTGGTTTGCAGAGGGCGATCGTCGCCGAGTATCTGATTTGGTGCGAAGAAGCCTACTAGATGGAGCAGCTCAGCTGGGTGCCAATCATATCAAGGTCGGTGGTGATTTCAGTGGGGCCACTTGGCCCATGGACCGAATGGTGGAAGAATTCAGCCGTTTGTGCGAAGACGGCGCCGCCGTTGGTGCGCCCATCGCCCTGGAAATCATGCCATGGACGAACTTGTGCACGATTGATTTAGCGATGCAAGTCGTTCAGGGGGCCAGTCATTGGAATGGTGGGTTGGTTCTAGATGTTTGGCACTTTTCCCGTGGGGGTATAGCTTTTTCCGATATCAATCGTATTCCTCCCGAGCTAATTTTTTATGTTGAAATCGACGATGCAGCTGCACAGCAGAAAGGCACGCTTTTAGAGGACACCATTCACAGGCGCCTGCTGTGCGGAGAAGGCGACCTCAACGTCCCTAGCTTTCTTAGCCAGATCCTCGCTGCCGGATACACTGGCCCCTTCGGCGTGGAGATAATTTCTGCTGCACAGCGGTCACGCAGCCTCGAGCAGGCTGCAAAACAGTCGCGAAAAGCCGCTGCTGCGCAGTTCGCGGCGTTTAATGTGCAATTGTAGAAACCAATTATACCCGAAGGCTTACCTTGATGTTTTGCGCTGACTACAACTAATTTTGAGTTTTTTTTAATGTCTTTGTTACCTGACACAAATATTATACAAGCCTTAATAAGGAATATTTAATTGTATATCCAATCAATCTGTTGGTTGTCACATAATGGCAGTATGCTTCATAACTCAGCTACCTTAACCACCTGCGCTTGAGTGTGCTTGCTAACAAATTTGAGAAGAGCAGGGTGATAATATATGCATTCATTCGGAGAACTTGGTCCCAACGAGCCGTTGATAGGTGTTGAGGGTTCGCGATCGGCACTTTCGACGCCCGCCCTAATACTGGATCTTGATCGTTTGGAGAGCAACATCTCTCACATGGCGGCGCGCACGCGTCAGAGTGGTCATGGACTACGGCCAGTGGCCAAGATCCATAAATCGATTGAGATCGCGAAGCGCCAGGTTGCTGCCGGGGCGCTTGGCGTCTGCTGCGCTACTCTGGCAGAAGCGGAGGTGATGGCCGATGGTGGAGTGCCGGGGGTACTCCTTTTCTCGTCTGTTGTCAGTGAAGCTAAGATTAACCGACTTGCTGCCCTTAACATGCGTTCCGAGGGCCTGATGGTCGCGGTCGATGACACCACAAACGTAAATGAATTGGCACACGCCGCGCGCAGTATGTGCAAGCCGCTAAGTATGCTTGTCGACTACGAGGTTGGCGGTCGACGCACTGGGCTAGTATGCGAAGACGCTGCCATCGCGCTTGCTAAACATATTTGCGCGACCGAAGGTGCTACATATCTAGGCCTGCAGGGTTATTATGGTGGTCTGCAAAGCGGGCCAGACTTTAAAGAGCGCTCTCGACTACAAGCTATCTGTGTTGCGCCACTTGCGCGCCTCATAGAACGACTCTCGGCCGAAAACATGGAGCCCGCTATTGTAACAGGCGGTGGATCGGGTACATACGAAATAGATCCCGTGCAGGGCGTACTCACGGAGAATCAGGCGGGCACCTACATATTCATGGACATGAACTACATTGACACTGTGTTCGAACAAGAGATGCCGCATCCCTTTGAAGTTGCGCTAATGGTTCGTACCACGGTTATTAGCGCCTGTAATCCGGACTATGTGGTTACCGACGCGGGGATCAAGGAATTCGCGCGAGAGTCGTTGGCGCCGCGCATTCAAACAGGTCCCGCGGCGGGAGCCTCATATGAGCTAATCGGTGACGATCTCGGTCGTATCGCGACACCGTCTGGTAGCATGCGTTTAGGTGTTGGCGAGGCGCTGGAATGCGTAACGCCACATTGCTATGCAACACTTAATCTATACAACGCTTATCATTGCGTACGCGGCGACACGCTCGTAGATATCTGGCCTATAGACGCCCGCACCCAATGTTAGGCCAAACCAGTGTCGGCGAAGGTAACTTGTCCTCTTTAGATCGTGACAAACCTCTGAGAACTGGCAGGATCTTCGCATTGTAGTTAACTTAGATTTTCAAAATTTGTAGCAAAATCTTTGGGCACGTCTGGACCCCACAAATAAAGTGCACTTTCTGCTGGCCAATCGTTCGGTTCCCATAGAGTACTTTCCGGGATGTAGTCGATATCGCAGAAATACTCAGCCATACTGTTCCACGGGTCACGAATATAGTGGAAAAAATTAGAACCAATTACGTGCCGGCCGAACCCCCAACCGTCTCGATAGCCCTTGCTAATCATTCTTCTCCCACCGAGACCCACCTCATCTATATTCGCAACCTCAAAACTGCCGTGATGAAACCCGGGTCGCACATTAGAAAGAAAAGCCAACACATGGTGGTCACTTCCTCCACGACAGTGGACGAATGCCACGATGTCTTGTGATCTATCGCTAAGACGCATACCAAGTACTTGTGTGTAGAAATGTAGTTGGCGCTCCAAATCCGTTGTGAACGTCATAACGTGGCCGAGACGGTACGGCTTAACCTGGTTATTGCTCGGTGAAATTCCTCGTTTACCCCGGCGGCACACTTTTCCTGGCACGTTAATTCGCCATTCGGGTGCTGCAGACCATGGCTTTTCCTCGACTGCACGCACATTTACCAGTGTTCCCTCGGGATCACGGAACCACAGCCCCTTGTTAGGCGTTTCGGGAGGAGGCTCTAGAAGTTTTGTGCCGTTCTTTTGGATGGATGCCTTTAACTCAGTTACTGCATCCTCGTGCGCACCAAGACTGATGTGATGCAGTTTACGACGCAATCCTTCGACGAGAACCACCTGGTCTTGGTCTCGGCCGGTGCATCGCAACGTCACGCGATTGCTGTGATCTCTAGCGTCCAACCCTAGATCTTCGTAAAATTTTTTGCCGACAGTTAAGTCGGGCACTTCCAAACAATAATGCAGTAAGGACTGAACAGCCATCTTTCCCCCCTACGGCCTTAAATTATGCTGTCGAAAATTCGTGAACTGGCTAAGGTTCATACTTTCATTGCAGAATCATCCCGCCATCAATCATCAGAGTTTGCCCAGTCATGTAATCAGAACTCTCCGATGAAAGAAAAAGTGCTGTGCCCACGATATCGTGCGGTGTCGCGACCCGCCCTAATAGTATGTCTTTTTCCAATGAGGCTATAGCCTCTCCCGGGGTGGAACTTACGCCCATTTTCATAAGGTCGGCATCAAGTTTCTCCCATAAGGGAGTTGCCACTACGCCGGGTGCGATTGCATTCACAGTAATGCCGTGGCTAGCCAGCGCTCGGGCTCCAGACTGGGTCAAACTAATCACTGCAGCCTTGCTTACTGAGTAGGGCGCAAAATCTGCAAAGCCTGTGCGTCCAGTAATTGAAGCTATGTTTATGATCTTACCTTGAGTGCCTAAATCGATCATGGCTTTTGCGGCTTCCTGCATACCAATTAGAACCCCAAGCGCGTTAACGTCAAGGATTTTACGCCACATTTCCTCGGTTGCTTCCAGAAAAGGTTCAGGCTTATTGAAGCCTGCATTATTGACCATGACATTAACACTTCCAAACTCTTCTCGGCACTGTACTACAGCTTTTCTTAGTTGCACTCGCTCTGTCACGTCGGTATGAGCAAAAGCGGTTGGTCCACCAGTTGTCGAGGAAATTTCATTTGATGCTTTACTGCCTGACTCTTTGTCTATATCAGCGATTAAAAGAGAAAATCCTTCCTTAGAGAGTGCTTCAGCTATAGCTCTACCGATGCCGCTTGCCGCGCCAGTGACTATTGCTCCACCTTTTGATGCACCATTCATCTGTAACTCCTTTCGTCTCAAACACTAATTGTTACAAAAATCTTATTATGCCGACTGGTTTAATAACTTCTCACCGGTCAGTATAAGGAAATTTCCGCCAATCCCCGTGCCATGTTTTGTACATATAGCTCTAATTAATTTACGTAGCTTTCCTAGTTTCACTCTCAGAGAGACATAGAGACCTTTTGTATTTTCAATATTTTTTAGTAACAAAATCAAATTTATTTCTTTGATGGTACATGCCTCTGCTCTTGATCCCACACCGAAAGTGCTGCAGCCTACTTGGGTTAAAAATATTCGAAAAGTCTTGAAAACTCATAATCTGATTGGTGAGGGCACACTACATCTTCAGTGACCACCAATTAAATCACGTGGCTCAGGAATCAAAAAACCAACACTATTTGCAAGAGCGGGCATGGGAGTTTCTGAGGCAAAGAAACCGCCCAGAATATTGCCGCAGAATAGACTTCTATAATCGCAACCGGCTGGGATGTGGTTTTATATTTAAGATTCCAAATCCCAAGTTGACTTAAACCTCTTCTCAAAATCTAGTATTCTATACGTAACTAAAATAGAATTCACTATCCCGTACTAGTAATGTTTGGAGAGGCCGCGTCTGAGAGTTCAGAAACCGGCGTAGCGTGCCAACCCAGCGCACGCTTTTCCCAATAAAGGTCGCGAAGATGACAAGAGGTCAGACCGGGAGCGCCATTGCCAATAGGATGGTTACTAACACGAGTAACTGGGAAAATTCCACCACCAGACGTAGAAATAAACACCTCGTCTGCACTTTTTAAATCTTCAGGAGTCAAATTTTTTGCCTCTGCTCTAAGACCAACTTCCTTACACAGATCAAAAACTGTAAGACGTGTAACGCCCTCCAATATATTTTCTCCTGGCGTAAACGCTGTTCCATTTTTAATTATCCAAACATTATTTCCCGGTCCTTCGGTGATGAAACCAGAAGTTGAGATTAATACGGGACTGTCTGCCCCTGCATCAAGTGCCTCAAATTGAGCAGCCGTTAGATCCATGCGGTTATAAGTCTTGGCCCGTTGATTTATAGCAGAATCTGGCGCGCGTCGAGTCTCTGTAATCCAAATGTGGGCACCAGTTTCTGAAAGTTCTTTTGGTAAAATCCAAAAATAAGGAACTGAGTAAGCCATGAATTGGTTTTCACAAAAGCGTGGATCCCCAAACGCTGTACCACCCGAATATGGGCCACGTGTGCACAACATCCACACCATAGATTCAGATAAACCGGCTTGGGCCACACATTGTGCCAGCATATGCTTTATTTCGTCATCAGTATGGGGTGGTGTCAATCGAACATAATCGCAGGAGGAACGAAAGCGCTTTAAGTGGTCGTTAAGTCGAAAAAAATTGTTATCCCAAACTGTAACAACGTCAAACACAGCATCTCCCTTCGTAAATGCTGGATCCATAATATGAATGAAGCTTTCCTCCAGTGGGATGTACTCCCCGTCTTTATATGCAATCCCTTTTGAGGATGTCATGATCTATCCTTTCAAATATATGAGTTGCCTAGTTGATATACCTGCAATTAAGGCATGGAGAGAATGCGAAATCTACAAAAATGTAGGGAAGCATCTCAATTAACAGTGTAATGGATTGATCGACGGCACCAATTATCTCTTGTGCTCAGCTCAGACTGAAATATATGTTTTAACTGCAGGTTGCCGCATTGTGCGCTTTGTGTCGGCCGCCACTCGCCAACGATCAAATTCCACTCTCACTGACTTCAATTAAACCTACCGTTGTCAGAACTCGTGCGCAGCATATTAAGATTCCCTTTACTTGGGTTAAGGGTGGCGCTTCAATGATCTTATAACTGAACATACACCGTATAGCAGCTATACTCACAACGCCGGTAACTACTAACGGCTAATTCAGACTCTCTGTTAGTTGGGAATTTAGACAGATGATCGATTTGCGCAGTGATACCGTAACCCGCCCATCTCAAGAAATGTATGAGGCTATCAATACTGCCGAATTAGGTGATGACGGCTATAAGGATGACCCTACAGTTATTGATCTTGAGACAACAGTGTCTGAGATGTTGGGATTTGAGGCGGGTCTATTTGTTACCTCAGGCACCCAAGCTAACTTGACAGCAGTTTTAACTCATTGTGAACGAGGCGATGAATACCTGACCGGTGAGAATTATCATGTCTATCGCGCCGAAGGTGTTGGGACTGCCGCGCTTGGGGGAGTCATTCCACAAACACTTCCTGTTTTGTTAGATGGATCCGTCGACCTCAACGAAGTTGAGGAGAAAATTAAACCCGACGATGAGCATTTCCCACGCACGCGGCTAATTTGCTTCGAGAACACCCATAATGGGAAACCTCTTACACCGGAGTATATGGCTGCAGGGACCGCTGTCGCAAAGCGTAACAGACTTGCTTGTCATCTTGATGGCGCGCGTCTAATGAATGCGGCAGTTGCACAGAATTGTGCCCCAAAAGATCTCACCGATGGATTTGATACCGTTTCGTTATGCCTTTCTAAGGGGTTGGGCGCACCGGCAGGCTCAATTCTATCAGGAAGTGTTGCTTTTATTAAAGAGGCCCGGCGTTGGCGCAAGATGTTGGGCGGCGGAATGCGCCAATCTGGGATTGTGGCAGCATGCGGCTTAGTAGCTATACACAATCAAGTTGATCGCCTTGCTGAGGATCATGCTTTGGCTGCACGAATGGCTTCAGGGTTAGCGCAGATACCAGAAGTCGAGACCGATCCTCAAGGAGCTAACACCAATATGGTTTTTATAAAAGTCCGCAGTATCGTTCGGACCCCCCTTCTGACGCATTTAAAGTCCAAAGGCATATTAGTTGGTGGTCGGCCGCCGTTTTTGAGATTAGTGGTTCATCGCGATATTCAGGAGACCGACATCAACGCCACAGTTGATGCAATTGCCCAATTTTTTCGCGCTGCCAAATAAATTAAGTGGCACATATTTAGCTGATTAACATTTCTTGGCCCAATAGCCATATATTATCACCCACAATCCCCGACTCACGGCTTAAGCCTAATAACCACATTATTCGGGAGTCCTGGAAATTTAAGCTCATGAGCAACAGAGATTATAGTTCCCAACATCTTGAAAAATGGTATTCAAAGTTTGGCCAAATTGGTGCCAACCGTGTGCCGGTGATCACTATTAAAAAATTTTTCAACGATATCCATTGAACCATGTTTTTTCGTTCTCAGCCATCGTTGTTGCAATTCAACTTTAATACAAATGTTCTTGTTGAAGGTCTTCACGGTACAACCGTGATGATAACAGAGGCAATTATCTAACGCTTTAGTGAGCAATAAAAAAAGGACATTCGATATGACTGAATCTTCCTATAGCGGTGGCTGCCAGTGTAGGGCGGTACGTTACGAGGTAATGGCTACGCTGCGTGGCGTCGTGAATTGCCATTGCGATATGTGTCGGCGCTTTCATGGCAACTTCGGCGCCTATACGAAAATCACCGATGCCGACCTCTCATTCGTCGAAGATCGTGGGCTCACCTGGTACGAGTCTTCAAACACGGCGCGCCGTGGATTTTGCCGGGAGTGCGGCGCCAGCCTGTTTTGGCAGCCTGTGGGTTTCGCGACAACCTCAATTGCTGCCGGCAGCCTCGACCATGCGACCGGCTTACAGACAATCGGCCATATTTATACTGCCGAGAAAAGTGATTTCTATGAGATTGGTGATGATCTTCCGCAATACCCAGACTCCGCAAGTGGCGAACTAGACACTGCCGGCGCTTGACTCGCTTGTTTCAGGCCGCACACTGTTGCAAGAAATATTTATTCGGAGCTAGAAATTCCATGAAGCTGTACGATTTTAAGATGGCGCCCAATCCCCAGAGGGTGAATATGTTCCTC
>CAZUXZ010000015.1:0-9479 GCA_964624055.1 uncultured Rhizobiaceae bacterium
GGGATCGTTGTGAACCACTACATCGCCAGGGTGGAAGTTTTCGATACCTAACTCTTCAACGCAATGGGGCACTGTATGAAGCCCAGCGCAGATAATTGCAGGGTTCATCTCGGCCTGGCCAATAAGGCGCAAATCCTTATCGAACAGCATGCAGGAAAAATCGCGGGATTCTGAGAAAATCGGTGAATAGGCTGTACGCACCATGGTGCTCGCCATCTCGTCGCAAATATTACGCAGCGCATTGTTAACTATGGTCAGAGTTACCGGGTCGTGATCCGGTACTTGAGAGGCAGCGAGCGAGTCCTGAACCCCTCGTAGGTTTACGAGCAGACTGCCGTCAGGCTGAATTTCCACCAAGTCGCCAGGATGTATCAAAGTGGTCGAATCCATCTCCTCAATCACCGCAGGGCCTTCGATGCGGCTACCGGCGGCTAAACTTGGGCGACGATAGATTGCCGTCTCTACAAATCCCTTGCCGGAGAAATAGACAGGGCGGGTGCCATGTTTATCACCATCTCCACCAGCAGGTGCTGTCAGCTTCGCCTCGGCGGCCTCCTCGCCGAGCGCGACAACACGGATTTCGGTGATTTCTACAACTTTGTCGCGCATGGAATACCCGTAAAGCTCCTCATGACGAGTATGCAAATCCTCAATCGCCTGGTCGAACACCTTCTGGTTGATATTGAGCGCAGTCAGAGGAACTACCTCACCGAAGGCCTGGCCTAGATAGCGCATATTTAGGAGGCCACGAATCTCGGCATCGCCTTCATGGCCCTCACGGGAGAGGTCATTCCGCGCCGCATCGGCAATTTCGCCCAACTGGTCGGTCAACAAGGCACGATCAATCCGGTCAGAGCGGTGCAGTACCGTGCGCGCTCGGTCGACTCGCTGATTGGTCAATAATGTACCCAATGCCGAGCAGAGGCCGGGGTGTGGCGGCACCACGACGCGTTCCATATCGAGCCTGGCTGCCACATCGGATGCATGCAGCGAGCCGGCGCCGCCGAATGCGACGAGGCCAAAGGTGCGGTGATCAAGGCCGCGCTCGACGGTCATCAAACGGATGGCGTCAGCCATATTTTCCGCCGCCGTGTCGAGAATAGCGAGCGCCGTCTCCTCAGGCGTAAGACCAAGTTCCTCGGCAAGTCCAGCAATCACCTGATGCGAAAATTCAGGCTTGAGCGACATGCGCCCGCCGAGGAAATAGTCTGGATCAAGTCGACCGAGTACGATATTGGCGTCCGTGATGGTCGGCTCGGTACCGCCCCTGCCATAACAAGCGGGACCAGGGTCAGCGCTGGCGCTCTTCGGCCCGACACAGAGGAAGCCACCACTATCGATATAAGCGATGGACCCGCCGCCTGCACCGATGGTGGTATAGTCGATGAAGAGCGCACTCACAGGCACGCCCCATTCAACTTCATATTCCGTAGTCGAACCGAAATCGCCGTCGATGATAAGGCCAACATCGGCGCTGGTACCGCCCATATCTAAGGTGACGGCATCGCCGCTGAGATGATCGCGCGCAAAACGACGCCCGGCGATGACGCCGCCAGCGAGGCCGGAGAGAAAGATCTGAACCGGCACATCGGCCGCAGTGCCCGCGTCAGCATGGCCGCCATTAGATTTCATCAGAGTAAGCGGTACCGTTGCACCGAGCAGGTTCAACGCATCGGTAAGGCGCCCGGTAAAGCGGGCCAGCAAGCGTTTAATTGAGGCATCGACGATAGTTGTCGTGCCGCGTTCATATTCGCGCCAGATCGGAGCCACTTCACTTGACAATGAGACCGGCAAGTCGGGGAATCGCTCGGCAAGATAAGCACCGACCATACGTTCGTGTTCGCTTCGGACATAGGAAAACAAGAGATTGACCGCGACGGCCAAATCACCCTCCTGCTCCTTGGAGAGCCAGTCCGAAACCCAATCACCCAGGCGCGTGAGTTCGCTGTCCTCTAGCGGTGTCAGCACCTCGCCTTTATGATCCACGCGCTCTGCAATGCCGAACACATGACGCCGGCGTACGCCGGAATCGGGCTTCGGCCATGACGGATTATAGGCCTCTTTACGGTCGATGCGAGCAATGATCGGCACATCTTGAAAGCCCTCGGTGCCGACATATAGCACTGTCGCACCTCGTTTTTGCAGTCCAGCGTTGGTGGCGATTGTAGTGCCGAGTACGAGGCGGTCAATATCACCCGCCGGCACCCCACATTGCTTAAGCGCCGCAAGCGGCGCCAGTGCAGGGTCTTCCGGTGTCGACGCCACCTTGACAGTTCGGAGATCCCCCGTCGAATCATCAAGCACAACTAAGTCTGTAAAGGTGCCGCCTGTATCGATTCCGATCCTGATCATTATCCCAAGCCCTCCGTCGCATTTAGCGACATGCGACGCTTGATATCGGCGCAATCTGCCTCGCAGAATTTATCCGCGGGATAATCGTCGTCTGCCCAATAGGCGCGCGCGATCATCTTGCCGCAATAGGAACAATTCTCGATCCGAGTCTCGTACCACGGCACATCGATGGTCAATAGTTTTCCACTCATAAAGATTCCCCAAGTCAGGCAGCCACGAGCGGTAATTATGTACTATTGCAACTGGTTTTCGAAAGGCCCCAAATGATCGGACAGCGCTTTGCGAAAGCTTTGGCGAGGTGGGGTAACGCTTCGATGATTAATCCGCTTTGCTCACTACCACCCGAATATCGGAGCGCTCAAATACCTCTGGCAGTATGTCGGTGCCAAGGCCAGGACCTTCGGGCGGGTAGACATGGCCGTCCCTTATATTAGGCAGCGTGGTAACGAGTTCCTTGTACCAGCCTGTATAGAACGCACGGACTGTTTCCTGAATTAAGGCGTTGGGAACATTCAGGCACAAATGAATACAGGCCATCAGCGCCACCGGGCCAGAGCAGTCGTGCGGCGCAATGGGTCTATGATAGGTCTCGGCCAGGGCAGCAATTTTCTTCGCTTCCGTTATACCGCCGCACCAGGTGAGATCGAGCATGATGATACCGGCGGCGTCAGCTTCGAGGATGCGGTGATGCTCGTGGCGGGCCCCTAAGGTTTCGCTGGCGCAGACCGGGACGTTGGTCGTCGCGGAAAACTTTGCCACCGCCTGGATGCTGTCCATGCGGACCGGATCTTCTATCCAGAAGGGATCAAACTCCTCCAGAGCTTCGGCGATCTTGATCGCGGCAGGTAAGCGCCACAAAGAGTGGAGCTCAACCATTATGTCCATCGCGCCGCCGACTGCGTCGCGGATCTGACGGAAAGGCTGGAGCGCTTTTTTTAGATCGCCGTCGGATATGTAGTAACCGCCGGATTCTTTGGCGGCAAAATCGAAGGGCCAGATCTTCATGCCTGTGATGCCCTGGGAGAGCAGGCTTTCAGCGAGAGCGCCGGCGTTGGTGAGGAAGGCGTCGAGGTCCTCGTAAGGACCTTCCGCATTGCCGCCCGTGCCCCAATCGTCGAGCCCCCAATTTGGTCGCGAACGGACATAGCGGTAACCAGCGCAGGTGTTATAGATGCGCATTTTGTCGTGCGTCAGGCCACCCAGGAGCTGATAAACTGGCTGCCCGGCGACGCGACCCCAGAGGTCCCAAAGAGCGAGGTCGATGGCCGAGCGCCCGCGTGTCTCGGCGCCAGTGCCAATAAAACCGATATAGGGAGTGAGATCGCGGTGGAGGCGCTCGATCTCCATGGGATCACGGCCGATCAGCGTCGGCGCAGCCGTCTCGTGAATATAGGCCTCTGCCGCACGGGCGCCGAAGAAGGTCTCGCCTAGGCCGAGGACCCCGGTATCGGTATGAATCCTTACCCAAAGAAGATTGGTAAATTCGTCGAGGCGGATAGTCTCGACGCGCGTTATTTTCATAGTCTGATAGGCTCCACCCAATATAATGACACCAACAGTCTAGCGAACAGCATGGAACGGCACCATGAATTCACGCATCAAATGGATTGAAAAGCGCACCTTTCTTGGACAATCGGGCAGCGGATTCAACGTTCCGCTGGGGACGGCCCACGGTAAAAACACTATCCGCCCCGGCCCCTCAGCGATGGAACTGGTGTTGATGGGGACCGGAGGCTGCGCCGCATGGGACGTCGTGAATATCCTTGTAAAGGGGCGCGTGCCCATCAAGGACTGCATCGTCGAGCTAGACGCTCAGCGCGCGGATACGGACCCGATGGTGTTCATCAAAATTCATATGCATTTTATCGTCACTGGACATAGCCTCAACGAGAAAAAAGTGTCTCGCGCTATTGAACTGTCTGCAGATAAATACTGCTCTGCTTCGGCGATGATGGCCAAAACTGCCGAGCTCTCTCACACTTACGAAGTGATCGATAGCGCAGCGGATTAGCCCAACCGTTTAAGCATCGCACCGCGACCGTTATAAATAGCGCTCGGCCCCAGCGCCTCCTCAATGCGGATTAGTTGATTGTATTTTGCCGTGCGGTCGGAGCGAGAGAGCGAGCCACTCTTGATCTGACCACAATTTGTCGCCACTGCAAGGTCAGCGATGGTGACGTCCTCTGTTTCGCCCGAGCGGTGCGATATCACCGCTGCGTAGCCAGCACGATGTGCCATCTCCACCGCCTCCAGGGTTTCGCTTAGAGTACCAATCTGGTTGACCTTGACCAGAATAGCGTTGGCGACACTCTCCTCGATACCGCGCGCCAGACGCGTCGTGCTGGTAACAAAGAGATCGTCGCCGACGAGACGAACCCGTTCACCGATCTCCGTCGTTAGCACGGCCCAACCGTTCCAATCGTCCTCCGCCAGGCCATCCTCAATGGAGACGATGGGATATTTAGAAATGAGATCGGCATAGAACGCTATCATTTGTTCTGACGAAAGACTCGTTTCCTCTCCCGCAAGAACATATTTGCCATTGGCATAGAATTCAGTCGCCGCCACGTCTAGTGCGAGGACGACATCCTCGCCCGCACGATAACCCGCCGCCTCGATCGCCCTCATCATCAGGTCGAGTGCCTCACCGGTGCTGGCAAGATTGGGAGCAAAACCACCCTCGTCGCCAACATTGGTGCTGAGACCTTCATCCGAGAGGCGTTTTCTCAACGCCTGGAAAATTTCCGCGCCGGCGCGCACCGCATCAGCGACGTTCAGCGCGCCAACCGGCATAATCATGAATTCCTGGAAATCGATTGCATTGTCGGCATGGGCGCCACCGTTCAGGATATTCATCATGGGCACCGGCAGAGTACGTGCCTGAACGCCACCGAGATAACGGTAAAGCGGCTGACCGAGATCAGCCGCCGCCGCCTTGGCGACGGCAAGGCGCACGGCCAGCGTCGCATTGGCTCCGAGACGTGCTTTGTCGGGAGTGCCATCAAGCTCAATCAGCATGCGGTCAATCAAGCTCTGTTCATGGGCCGACATGCCGCTGAGCGCAGAAAAGATTTCACCCTCGATCGTAACTACAGCACCATGCACGCCCTTACCACCAAAGCGAGCCTTATCGCCGTCGCGCCGCTCTACCGCCTCGTGGGCGCCGGTCGAAGCGCCGGAAGGCACCGCCGCGCGCCCTATGGCGCCGCCCTTCAATACTACATCCACTTCGACCGTGGGATTGCCCCGGCTGTCCAAAATTTCACGCGCATGGATGTCTGTAATCGACGACATTATGTTCTCCCCCAATTGTCGCTGTTTCATGGCATAATCGAGATGATTCGGAAAGTGGAGAGTAAGACTCATATGGACATACTCGTTGTCGGCGCGAATGGACGAACCGGGCGCCATATCCTGCCCCTTCTCAAGGCTGCCGGCCATACGCCGTGCGCCATGGTGCGTAATGACGATCAACGCGACGAATTGGAAGCACTCGGTGCCAAGGTCGTCGCGGGCGATTTAGAATCGCCGCTGGACTTTGCGGTTGGCAAAAACCAGGTCTGCATTTTTGCTGCGGGCTCGGGCTCCAAGACCGGACCGGAGAAGACAATCGAGGTCGATCTTCACGGTGCCATTAGCCTAATTAAAACTTGTGAGAACAAAAGCGTAAACCGATTTATCATGCTGAGTTCGATGAACACGGACGATCCGGAATCCGGGCCGGAAAGTCTGCAACATTATCTAACCGCCAAGAAAGGTGCTGATGACCGTCTGCGCATGAGCCTTATGGACTGGACCATCGTCCGCCCAGGCTATCTCACTGACGAACCCAGCCATGAGCTTCTCAAAATTGCTCCGACTTTCGGCAAACTCGACAAGGCCGGCACGATCAGTCGCGAGGATGTCGCGAAGGTCATCGTCGGTTGTCTCACGCGCGATAATACTATTGGCAAGACATTCGATATTCTCAATGGCAAGACCCCGCTATACGAGGCACTCGACAGCATATGACGGGAAAAGCCGTATTTATCGACTGTCCCGAGTTTCTTGGTCTACTATATGACGACAAACTGCGCGCCATAGTTCCCGGTCTTGTGATGAATATCGGCGACCCGCCGGGCGGCGACACGCCGGCGATTCTGAGCGGTGCGGTTGGCGCGATCAACGACCATACCTTTATGGATGAATCCTGCCTCAAGGCCTGCATCGGGCTGAAGAGTATTGTTTTTATGGGAACCGGCGCATCGAGCTATATCGACGTCACCGCGGCTGAAAAAATCGGCATCCGAGTACGTACGATACGAGACTACGGCAATCGTACCGTAGCCGAACATGCGGTGGCCCTGATGTTTGCTGCCGGCCGACGCATAGCGGAGATGGACCGCGCTATTCGCACCAACCATTGGGAGACTCTGGACGCTATCGAATTCGAACATAAGACACTTGGCGTGGTCGGTACCGGCGGGATTGGACGTGAGATGATACGCCTCGGTGATGGTCTCGGTATGAAGGTACTGGCGTGGAACCGGAGCGGAGTGTCCGGCGACCTTCCAGCAGAGGCGTGCGAACTCGACGATCTTATGGCGCGCTCAGACGTGGTTTCGCTGCACCTTTCCCTGACCGACGAAACCGTTGGCATGATCGATTCCCGACGCATTGGTCTAATGCACCCACATGCTATTCTTATTAATACCGCTCGTGGCAGCATTATCGATGAGGGGGCGCTGATCGCCGCGCTCCAACAATCCAAAATAGCCCATGCCGGGTTGGACGTGTTCGCCGAGGAGCCATTGCCAACCAGCCACCCATTGCTCACCCTTGAAAATGTCACGCTGACCGCTCATTCGGGCTTCATGACCCGCGAAGCTTCCACACGCCTGCTCCGGATGGCACTCGAAATAATGCGCAAAGAGCTGGATAAAATTGCGGTGGATACCTTTTGAAGTAATCTGATCAACTATTTCAGCTTCGGCTCTTACATTTGACGTAATTTCTGTTCGTTATTTAGCAGGCTTCGCTCACAGAATGGAAACGGGTCATTGGTCTCATTATCTGTGAAGATGTTGCCGCTACTCAGCCATGAAATCCATCGCCGATATGGGTATCGCAAAGAACGCCATCAACCAATTCAGCCAAGAGTATGGAGAAACCGGGTGGGAAAATAAATTCGACGGAAAATTTGTCTTTCACGGCGGTTTTCACGCCCATACCTTTGTCGATTTCGAATTGATGGGCAAACGCACCATCGACGCTTTTCATATTTCCAACATACAAGATGCTACAAAGCCGTACGAATGACGTTGAGCCCCTCGAACAGGTCAAAGATGCGGGCAACATAGTGGGCGCGCACGATGAAGCGCGCTTCGTCCTTACCGCGCATTTCGGTCTCTAATGCTTTTAGCAAAGCCTTAAGGCGGCGCTGGTGGATGCCTAATCGGCGCTGGATCGGATCGCTGATCACCCCGGAGAAGGCAGCAAACACAGCGCCGGCGGCAACCAGGCCACCAGAGACGAAAATAGTCACCGCTGTCGGTGCAACCGATGGAAAGAGTCCATACCACAACCCACCGATGCCGGCACCGAGGGGAAACGAGCTGATGGCGGCGCTCTGTACGATGGCATGGGCCGTGACTGGACCGAGCGACATCATGCCTGGTGTCAACTGCTTGAAAGCGATGGCACCGATGCTCGTGCCGAGTAGAGTGTTACTCATGTCCGCAGAAGAAATTCGGGTGCTCTGGTAGGTGTTTACCGCGCCGGAGAGCCAGGCGCGAAAATCACCGTTATCGCTGCTAACGCCGGTAACGCCGGCCATTTTTAACCGTTGAGCTATAGCACCCTCGACGCGTGGGTCCAGCAACAATTCCTCGGCCAGCGCATCATGCTCGCTGACCCGCTCGCTTTGGCGGTAGGGCAGCTCGAGAAAATCGGCGAAGAGACGCCATTCAAGCTCGCGGGCGACATCGGTCGTGAGATAGAAACGCCTGCTTTCCAGCCAATCAGCACTCTGCTCGCGCCTCAACATGCGGGCACCCTTGGCAAGAATTTGTGCCGTTAGAAACGGGGCGGTAAGAAAGAGATTGGCCGGCGCTCGCAGCACGTCGAGGCCAACGGCTTGTCGGTGCAAACGGAGCGACCCCAACAAGCTAAAATTATCCTTCGCGAACTGCTCGACCTTGCCGCGCCTTGCCGCGCAATAGCGTGAGACTGCCTGGTCGACGATATCCCGCGCAAGAGACGTGTCGACCGGCACAGGCAGCGTCTGCTCTTCGCTCATCCGTTCAGAATGTCTTCAACCTTACTGCCATGCCAGCCCGCTTCACGCTTATTCCAATAAACCTCCTGAATACGGCTGGTCAAGATGCCTCTATGGCCGTTGCCAATTGGCTGGCTGTCGAGCTGGATTACCGGCATGACACCGCCGGCGGTGGTACTGCAAAAAATCTCGTCCGCCCCCTGCAACTCGTCGGGATGGAGCTTGCGCTCTTCATAGGCAACGCCCTCAAGTTCGCAGATTTCCCGTACCGAGCGGCGCGTAATGCCTTCCAGAATATTGCTGTCCGGTGTGGAAACCTTACCGTCCCGAACTATGAACATATTGTAGCCGGGTCCCTCAGTAAGATAGCCATCAGGCCCGCACAGCAGCGAGTCGTCACAGCCATGATCATAGGCTTCGAAGCGTGACTGAACGAGGTCGGCGCGGTCGTAATTCTTGAAGCGCTGGTCGATTGCCTTAGAGGAGACCCGCTCGACACTGGAGACGAAAAGATTGGCCCCATTGCGGCATTTCTCCTCACCCCAAATCCAGGCGTAAGGGGTGGCATAAGCCACGAACTGGCACTCGCTGAGGCGAGGGTCCCGGGTTTGGCTCGAAATCACGCCACGGGTCATCTGCACCTTGATATATGCATCGTCGAGCCCAGCCCGTTCGACGCATTCAGCACAGATGCGACGCATTTCGTCCTGGCTATAGGGACTCTTTAGCCGAAACCCTTCGATTGACTGATTGAAGCGCTCAATATGCTCATCTAGCTTGAATATCCAGCGGTTCCAAGCCGAGGTGACATCGTAAACCACATCCCCCCAAACGAAGCCGGAATCGAAAATCGACATCCGCGCCTCCTCGG
>CAZUXZ010000016.1:0-9529 GCA_964624055.1 uncultured Rhizobiaceae bacterium
GCTTACCTCTTCGCTCACTGCTCCAACACGGATAATGAGCGCTTCCGGAACGCCGAGCATCTTGCGCTTCGCTTCGTTGGTATAGGTCACTAAGCCACACTCGACCACATCCGACGAGCCGACTACCGCCGTAAGGCTGCCAACAATCAATCCACCGGTGCAGGATTCTGCCGTAGCGAGTTTAATATTTTCGCGGCGGCAGACTGCAAGAAGTTGTTCCGCTAATTGGGTAAGCTCAGGTGATGGGCACATATCTATGTCAATCGCCAAATGCTCCACAAAATGATAGCGGCCAATCCACCCGCCAAAATATCGTCGAGCATTACTCCCAGTCCACCTTTCACCCGATGCTCTACCCAGGATATAGGCCAGGGTTTGAAGATATCAGCGATTCGGAACAATACGAAGCCGATGGCATAAAACAGGATATCGGCAGGCACCAGCAGGAGGGTCAGCCACTGCCCAGCAACTTCGTCGATGACGATCGGACCAGCGTCTTCACTGGCGGTCCGCTCACTAAAGATGTGAGCCGCCCAAATACCGACAGCGACAACTATGGCGAAGGCGACACCGAGTCCGATAATGCCGAGATACTGGCTGATTACATAGGCGAAGGGGAGGGCAGCAAGAGAGCCGGCGGTGCCGGGTGCCTTAGGTATTAACCCGGCGCCGAACCAAGTCGCCAGGATATGTGCAGGATGCCATGATGCTGGGCGGTGCGGCTCATATTGTGTCATGCTAACTTTTTTACTCCGCCGGTGCGGGGACACGAAGTGTAGCCACGGCCTGGGCGGCGATACCTTCTGACCGCCCGGTAAAGCCCAGTTTTTCCGTCGTGGTCGCTTTGAGACTTACGGCATTGCCTGGTAATCCGAGTAGCGATGCGAGCCGGTCTCGCATCGCTACCCGGTGGTCCTTCAGCTTTGGCCGCTCGCAAATCACGGTAATATCAATATGGTCAAGCACGCCGCCACGCTTCGTAAGTAGTTTAAGAGCGTGGGCGACAAAAATATCCGAAGGTACGCCGCGCCATTTCTCGTCGCTCGGCGGAAAATGTACTCCGATATCGTCTTCCCCAAGAGCTCCAAGAATTGCGTCAACCAGAGCGTGAAGCGCGACATCGCCGTCGGAATGGCTGACGACACCCATTTCAAACGGCACTCGCACACCGCAGATGAAGAGACCATTGCCTGATTCCGCGAAGCGGTGAACGTCATATCCCATACCGACCTTGACGCGCCAAACCGAGCCCGTTGCCGGCGATCCATGACTAAGAAGCTGCTCGGCACGTGCCATATCGGACTCCGTGGTTATCTTAATATTCTGCTCTTCCCCCGCTACCACGGCAATGCGCAATCCGTGCTGTTCGGCAATCGCGGCATCGTCGGTAGCGTCGTCGCCCTCGGCTGCTCGGTGTGCTGCAAGAATCTCAGGGAAGCGGAAAGTTTGCGGCGTTTGCGCCCGCCACAAGCCAGCGCGAGCGACATCCCCGGCTATGTACTCGCTGTCTTCGTCTGTGCGTTTGATGCTATCACTCATAGGGAGAGCAGCAATGGCGCCGACATTTTCTGCCAATGCATCAAGAGTTCGAATAATTATCTCATTGGTTACGAGCGGTCGCGCACCGTCATGGATTAGCACGGCACTTGGCGCGTCTTGCTCCAGGCTTTCGAGTCCGAGACGCACGGAATCTTGCCTCGTTTTGCCACCATTTACCGGCGTCAGCACTTTGCTTTTTAGGCCTTCTTCAAGCCCGCTAACCGTTTCCTGGTAGAGCGCTTCGTCATTAGGATGGATGACTACGCGCACGGAATCAATTTTATCTAGGTTCGCAAAAGCGGCGATCGTATGTGCCAGTACAGACTGGCCTACGAGATTGCGATACTGTTTGGGCAAAGGCCCGCCGACGCGTCGGCCGCGGCCTGCTGCGACGATAAGCCCAAGGTTGCGCGGCATAGCCCCTCATTTGGCATTGTAAAGAACAAATCTATCGTTTTGGTACGCGATTCGCCACTCTAGGACCGCAAGTAACGTTTACACTGGCAGGAAATGATGACCTACAAGTCCGTTCAAGAAAATTGGCTGGTGGTGTGCGATGCGGCGATCCAGAGGCGTGAGGACAAACGCACGCCAGGTTATTAATTCTCTAAGAAGCAAGCCCATCAAGGCTTTCGCGTGGCGCCTTGCCGCACCTCGCTTCACCAGTCTCTGCTGAGCGCATTTAAACGCCGCAACGACGGGCGCGCGGCGCATCCCCACGATATGAGCAGCTGGCTGCCGAAAAGCTTTCGAAATGTATAGTCAAAGGTGTTGATGCTACAGGGTTTAGTGCATGCGGGCTCCTACGCGACTGGCAGGCGCGATCCTTAATTAGAGGCGAGTTTGATGCAGTCTTGCACGGTTGTGGCTGATTTATCTGAAGCGATATCAGATGGTCCTTTGGTTTAGGTGATGTATTGTTTGTGTCCGCCGCAATGGGGCATTTCTCTATAGATTTTACCGATAATTTCACGGCATGGGTAATTTTATAGGACCCTAATGGCCGAGAAGCAAAGTGAATAAAATATGATAGAGCATTGTAATCCAACAGAAAAGTGATAACTTGTAATTCAGGGTCAGGTGGTGCAGAAACACCATTTATAATCCCCATCATTTAGGCAGCTAAGTCTATGTTTAAATAATGACCACTCTCCACCCACTCCATATTGGATCGCTGGAAGTTGTAGATCCAGTTTTACTTGCGCCCATGTCCGGAGTGACCGATATGCCGTTCCGCCTCTCGGTAAAGAGTTTTGGTGTCGGGTTAGCCTATTCAGAAATGATTGCCAGCCGCGAGATGCTGAAAGAGTCGCGGCGCACCCGGGAACTACTCAAGTGCTCAAAGGATGAAAAACCGTTTGCTGTTCAGCTCGCCGGGTGTGAGCCAGAAGTTATGGCCGAGGCGGCCAAGCTAAACGAGCAGGAAGGTGTTGGGCTGATCGATATCAATATGGGGTGCCCGGCTAAGAAGGTGGTGAATGGCCAGTCCGGCTCAGCCCTAATGCGTGACGAGATGCTTGCTGGGCGTATCATGCGGACTGTGGTGGATGCCGTAAGCCTCCCGGTCACACTGAAAATGCGCACCGGTTGGGACGATGACAGTCGCAATGCCCCGCGCCTGGCAAAGATCGCTGAGGAAAGCGGCATCCGAATGGTCACAGTACACGGTCGCACGCGCTGTCAGTTTTACAAGGGTTGGGCGGATTGGAATTTTATTGCCGAGGTAAAAGCGGCAGTTACCATACCGGTTGCCGGCAATGGCGACGTTATTAATGAGGAAGATGCGGTGAGCCTACTCAAGTGCTCTGGCGCGGATGCGGTCATGATCGGCCGTGGCTCGTATGGCCGACCTTGGTTTCCAGCACAAGTCGCGCATTACCTACGCCATGGGCGAAAACTTCAGGCGCCCTCAATGGCGGAACAGAGCGAGGTCTTGTTGTCTCATTATCGAGGAATTTTGTCGCACTATGGCAAAGAGGTTGGCGCTCGCGTGGCACGTAAGCATGTCGGCTGGTATTGCAATGGCTTGAGCGGTGCGAAGGAATTTTGTGCGCTAATCAATCGGATGGACGACCCTGACGCCGTTATGAACGAGATTGCTAATTTTTACTCTCCGCTGGAGGATTACGAGGCGGCATGAATACGGTTTCCCTCGAACGATCCCAGCGGATCAAGGACAGTGCTTTCGAGGCGGAAAAGGGTATTCTTGAAGCACTACCGGTGGCGGTGTTGTTGGTTGGGGAGGAGGGTGCCGTATCCTACGCCAATCCCCAGGCCGAAGAGGCGCTAAGCACAAGCGTTATGGTGTTGGCTAAAATCGGCCTCATGGGGGTTATATCTCCCTATTGCAATTTGCTTTCACTAGTTGATCAGGTGCGTCTGCATGGACAGACGATGATTGAGCATGATGTGGAACTCGAACTACCGCGGGTAGGGGAAAGGCGCGTTGTTGATGTGAGCGCGGCACCGCTTGGGCGCGATCCGAAATTGGTAGTATTATCGTTTACGGTTCGCTCCACCTTGGAGCTTATTGCCGAGAAAGTCATCGAGATTGATGTCGTCGATCACGAAATGGCGGGCAAGGCACTTCCGCCGCCTGGTAAGGATAGCGAAACCAAATCACGAGCTAGGATTCAGCCAGCAGACGATAATTTGGGTCTAGCCGTCGAACGCCATCTCAAAGAATATTTTGCAGCCCATGTGGATGACTTGCCACCGGATGGATTATATGGCCGCATTTTACGCGAGATCGAACGACCGTTGTTGACGGTCTCCCTTATGGCGACCGGAGGCAATCAATTGAAGACGGCGAAGGTGCTAGGTCTGAATCGTAATACTCTGCGAAAAAAGATTCGTGATCTGAATATTCGGGTGGTACGCGGCGTCAAGCAGGTTTTTTCGGAACATGACTAGTGAACAGGCGCATCCAAATTCCCAGCCGGCGCAGTTGACGTCACGCATCCGACCGTTGCGGCAACGGTTCGGTCGCTGGTCGGAAACGTTTGGATTACCGCGTAAAATGGCGATCGCTGTGGCAGCGGCTGCAATAGTCTCAGGCATCGCTACCTATGCCGCGATGTCCGGTGCCGCGCCCTTTGGTCCTAGCCCGACCAATGTGCTGATTTTGCTCAATATTGATCTAGTTTTGTTGTTGATATTGGGAGCAATCGTCGCGGTACGTTTGGTGCGTCTTTGGCTGGAGCGTCGCCGCGGCTCGGCTGGTTCCAGACTGCATACACGATTGGTCGGGCTGTTCAGTCTGGTATCCGTGACGCCAGCTATTGTAGTTGCCGTATTTTCAGCCCTGTTTTTGAATTTCGGTTTGCAGGCTTGGTTCTCGCGCCAAGTTTCGACTGCGCTCGATCAATCAGTAGTCGTTGCCGAATCCTATATGGCGGAACATCGCGAAGCCATTCGCGGCCACGCTCTGGCGATGGCCAACGATCTCAATAGCCAGGCGCCTTATGTGACAAATAATACGCGACATTTGAACAAACTCGTAAACCGTCTTGCCGAGCTGCGTTCCTTATCGGATGCTGCGGTACTGACACGTGATGGCCGCATCGTTGCCAGAAGCGACCTAAGTTTTACTCTTGAATTAGAGCGCATACCCGAGCCTGTAATGGCTCGCGCCGCAGCAGGCGAGGTCGTTGTTTTAACAAGCGAGGCAGATGAACGTGTTCGTGCGCTGGTGCGCCTCGTCGCTTTTGTCGACGCTTATTTATATGTCGGGCGCTATATCGAAAGTAGAGTGCTCAGTCACGTTCAAAGGGTGCAGGGCGCCGTTGGCCAATATAAGAAATTGGAGCGCCGCCAATCGGGTTTCCAGATCACCTTCGTTTTGATCTTTGTTGTGGTTGCGCTGCTTGTTTTGCTTGCTTCAATTTGGGTGGGCCTAGCTTTTTCGAACCAACTGGTGCGGCCCATTGGTGGTCTGATATCTGCCGCCGAACGGGTGCGCTCAGGCGAGTTGTCTGCGCGGGTAGAAGAAGGCGATGCTGGAGACGAAATCGGAACCCTAAGCCGTGCATTTAATCGCATGACTGGGCAAATTCAGGAACAGCGGGACGAACTTGTTGAGGCCAACAGGAAATTAGACGAGCGGCGTCAGTTTACAGAAGCGGTGTTGGGAGGCGTTTCAGCCGGTGTGATCGGTCTCGATGCCGATGGGTTGATTACGCTTCCAAACCGCTCCGCCCTTGGCTTAATTGGGTCCAATTCCGACTCGCTGATCGGTCGTTCTGTTGAGGATGCCATTCCGGAAATGGCGCACCTTTTGGGCGAGGCGCGAGCTCGACCTGATCGGCTGATCAAGGAGGAAATCGAGCTTGACCGTGGTGACCGCCGGCGCACCCTAATGGTGCGCATCGTAGCGGAGAGGGTCGGGGATGTGATTGTCGGTTACGTCGTCACCTTCGATGATATCACGGCCCTTGTTGCGGCCCAGCGCACTGCAGCCTGGGCGGATGTCGCTCGGCGTATTGCTCACGAAATCAAGAATCCACTTACCCCGATACAATTATCGGCGGAGCGTCTGAAGAGAAAATATCTGGAAGAGGTGTCATCTGAGCCAGAAATTTTCTCTGCTTGTACGGACACTATTGTGCGCCAGGTCAACGATATTCGGCAGATGGTGGATGAATTTTCGGCCTTCGCGCGTATGCCGACTCCAGTGATGCAGCGTGAAAACTTGCAACTCATCGTGCAACAGGCTGTCATGCTCCAGCAGGTCGCGAATACTGACATAGAATTTATGCTCGACCTACCGGACAATCCCGTAAAAATGGAATGCGACTCTCGACAACTAGGTCAATGTCTCACTAACTTGCTGAAAAATGCCGTTGAGGCAATCGAGGGACGGAAGGAATTTGGGGCCGCAGCGCTGGAAACTGGGAGAATTACAGTTACGGTGCGTCCTGAAGAGGACGCAAATTTTATCGAAATCGCGGACAATGGGCCAGGTCTACCAAAGGAAAATCGCGACCGGTTGGTAGAACCCTACGTAACCACACGGGAGCGCGGCACCGGGCTCGGTCTCGCAATTGTCAGCAAGATCATGGAGGACCATGTCGGGGAGTTTGAATTGTCGGACCGTTCGGGTGGCGGGGCCGTCGCAACCCTACGGTTTCCTACTATGGTGTAGGACTAAGATCACGTGCAAGGCAAAACAAAAAAAGACAGGGGACTGGGGATTAGTCGATGTCACGCGATATTCTCATAGTAGATGACGAACAGGATATTCGGATTCTAGTGGCAGGGATTCTGGAAGATGAGGGGTATCGTTCGCATGTTGCAGCGGACAGCGATGCAGCTCTCACCATACTTGAGGCCAGCCCGCCGCCGGCGCTGGTCATACTTGATATTTGGATGCAGGGAAGCAGTTTGGACGGCATGGAGCTGCTTAAGTTGCTGCGACGCAGCCATCCTGAATTGCCAATCATAATGATTAGCGGGCATGGCAATATCGAAACCGCGGTCTCGGCAATAAAGCTGGGCGCTTATGATTTTATCGAGAAACCATTCAAGGCTGACCGTCTTCTGCTGCAGGTGACGCGTGCTCTGGAAGCGACGGACTTACGTCGTGAAAACAAAGAACTCAAGCTACGCGTGGGGCCGGAGCCGGGCCTGATCGGAAACTCAGCCAGCGTGAGCGGCATCCAATCCGCCATAAGCAAGGTGGCACCGACGGGCAGCCGAATTATGATCACCGGACCAGCGGGCTCCGGCAAAGAGGTAATCGCGAGACTTATTCACGACAACTCCTACCGCAGTAACGGACCCTTTGTGGTGGTAAATTCATCGATGATGCGTCCGGATAGTCTTGAAATGGAACTGTTCGGAACGGAGCAGGGCTATCCAGAAACCGGTAATCCACGTCGCATCGGAACCTTCGAGCAGGCTCATAGCGGCACGCTCTTCTTCGACGAAGTGGCGGATATGCCGCTCGAAACCCAGGGTAAAATAGTGCGGGTTATACAGGAGCAATCCTTCGAGCGTGTTGGTGGCAGCTCTCGCATTGAAGTAGATGTGCGAGTGATTTCAGCAAGCAACCGGGACCTTGCCGAAGAAATTCGCGCCAAGCGTTTTCGCGAGGACTTATTTTACCGTCTAAATGTAGTGCCCATTGTCATGCCGGCGCTCCGCGACCGGAGGGAAGATATTCCCGAATTGGCGCGCTATTTCATGCAACGCGCAGCGGGGTCTTCGGGGCTGCCGCCGCGAGAAATTGCTGCCGATGCCATGGCGGTCCTACAGTCCTGCGACTGGCCCGGCAATGTACGGCAATTGCGCAATGTCATTGAGTGGCTACTGATCATGGCCCCGGGTTCCTCTAAAGATATCGTCACTGCGGCGATGCTGCCGCCCGGATTAGGTGAGGCCGTCGGTGAGATGTCACCCGACAGGTGGACCGGAGAAATTATGGCATTGTCGCTGCGAGATGCCCGCGAAGTGTTCGAGCGCGAATATTTGTCGACGCAACTCAGCCGCTTCGGTGGCAATATTTCGCGTACGGCACAATTTGTCGGCATGGAGCGGTCCGCGCTTCACCGCAAGCTGAAAGGTCTAAATGTGACCGAAGCAGATCGCGCGCGGGATAGGGTGCGCACTGCCGGAGAGGGCGACCGACCGTGATCATGCGGAGTATTCGAGTATGAACGTTATCGTTTGTGGCGCCGGCCAGGTCGGCGCGAGCATTGCTCGTCAGCTCGCCGGGGAGTCGAACGATGTCACTGTGATCGATAATGATCAGGACATCGTTCAAAAGCTCCTGGAGACAGCGGAAGTTAGATGTCTGGTCGGCAATGCCTCTTTGCCCGATGTGCTTGATGAAGCGGGTGCGAAAAACGCCGATATGCTCATCGCCGTGACCTACTCCGACGAAGTTAATATGGTGGCTTGCCAAGTCGCCCATTCGATATTCGGCGTGCCTGAGAAGATTGCCCGTATTCGCGATCAGAGCTATCTGGAGCCGGCTTGGGCAGACCTTTATAGTCCAGACCATCTGCCGATTGATTTGATCATTTCGCCAGAAATAGAAGTCGCGCATGCTATCGAACGCCGCTTGCAACTTCCGGGCGCTCTGGACATGCTACCGTTCGGAGATGGTCGGTTGCGGGTGATTGCAGTGCGCTGTCAGGATGGCTGCCCTATCGTGAATACGCCGCTCCGGCAATTAACCGAAATATTTCCCAATCTCAATATACTTATCCTAGGCATCATGCGTGGTGACAACCTGATAGTGCCACGTGGCGACGATCAGATGCTGGTCGGTGACGAGGTGTATTTTGTTGCCGACAGTCAACATGTCGAACGCTCCATGGCAGCATTCGGACATGAGGAAAAGGAAGCGCGCCGCATGGTGATTGTCGGCGGCGGCAATATAGGCCTGTTTCTTGCAACCGCCTTGGAAGAGAATCACCCAGAATTAAATCTCAAGATCGTTGAGGTGAATGCTAAGCGCGCACAATACCTCGCGCAGACTCTGAACCGGACAACGGTCATTCATGGCGACGCTCTAGATAGCAATATTTTAACCGAAGTTAATATAGCCATGGCCGAGGCAGTGATTGCCGTATCGAATGACGACGAGGTTAATATTCTTGCGTCGCTTCTCGCCAAGCGCGCCGGCTGCCAACGTGCGATGACCCTGGTTAATAGCTCAAATTATGCGCCCCTGATGGGGACCCTCGGGGTAGATGTTGCAGTTAGCCCGCGAGAATCAACCGTCTCCACAATACTCCAGCGAATTCGGCGCGGACGTATATTGGGCATTCAATCAATCCGAGACGGCTTGGCAGAAATTGTTGAGGCGGAGGCACTCGAAACGTCGCCCTTGGTGGGCAAGCCACTTAATGAGATTAAACTGCCTAGCGGTATTCTTGTTGGCGCAATTTTGCGTGACGGCGAGGTCATCATTCCGCGCGGCGACAGCGTTATCTCCGTTCACGATCGGGTTGTCGTATTCGCCGCAGCGGCGGCGGTCAGAAAA
>CAZUXZ010000017.1:0-10982 GCA_964624055.1 uncultured Rhizobiaceae bacterium
CACGCGTCGCGGCACGCTTTGGCCGCAGCTTGCTTGAACTCGGCGGCAACAATGCAATGATCGCAGCACCCAGTGCTGACCTCACCCTGGCAGAGCGTGCGGTAATTTTCAGCGCCGTAGGCACCGCAGGACAGCGCTGCACGACACTCCGCCGTCTCATTGCGCATAAAGATATCGTCGACGAACTGGTGGAGCGGCTTAAAAAAATCTATGCGGGCGTGCCTATCGGCTCACCCCTCGCTGACGGCACCCTACTCGGGCCTCTAATAGACAAGAGCGCCTACGACGCCATGCAATCTGCTCTCGCCCGAGCGCGCAACGAAGGTGGTACAGTCACTGGTGGCGATCGCGTGCTCGCCGAAGACTATCCCAACGCCTATTACGTCACTCCGGCGATTGCCGAGATGCCAGGGCAAACCTGTATCGTCGAGGAGGAAACCTTTGCGCCGATCCTCTATGTCATGCGCTATGGCGAGGGGACGGGGGACGATCTCGATCAAGCCATCGATCTGCATAATGCTGTACCGCAGGGGCTATCTTCTTGCATCTTCACTAACGATATGCGTGAAGCGGAACGCTTCCTCTCTTCGGTGGGCAGCGACTGCGGTATCGTCAATGTTAACATCGGGCCGAGTGGCGCGGAAATCGGAGGCGCGTTCGGCGGCGAGAAAGAAACCGGCGGGGGGCGCGAATCAGGCAGTGAATCGTGGAAAACCTATATGCGCCGCGCGACCAATACCGTGAACTTTTCGCCCGATCTGCCGCTAGCCCAGGGCATCACATTTGGGAGCGATTAAACGGAGAGAACCGCCAGGAGCAGATAAGAGATTTTCTTCTGTAGCAAAGGTGTGAGACTGCAAGGAGACCTTTTTGCCTGATGAAGCTTACTCCAAGGGGTCGCGCGCCGGTATCGTGCTCTGCCACAGTTATGCCAGGGTCAAGGATCTCTAGATGCCAGATGCTACAAAATAGTCGTGTCAGGCGGGATATGCGGCACTCCTAACCATTGACTATAAGGGTTGGGACAAGAACGAGAGGCCCCGCGGCAGCTTGACGACGTTCGGTCGCGTCCCCGACAGCCACGCCGAAGGGATAGTCAACAAAATACCCCCGCCCGCACCGGCTAATTAACACGGGTGACTAACGGCTGGTGCCGTCAGAGCAGTGGCAACGCCTCTACGCGCTCGCCGGCGAGCCCAAGAAACTGTTAACCCTCAAAGGCTACGGACGTTACGAAGTATATGCAGAGACCGCGTTTAGCGAAATCACAACCGAACCCACAAGCTGTTTCGCCACTCACCTACCTTCAAGTGGGGTCTAACCAGAACAATAACGAGCAGCGTGAATAGTGTTAGCCCCCTAACCCCGGCCAACAAATGGCATCTTAGTTGCCATCACTGTAAGAAACTGAACGTTAGCATCAAGCGGTAAGCTCGCCATGTAAAGGATAGCTCGGCTAACATTGTCGATATCCATCACCGGCTCGTTTGCTATTTCACCGTTCGCCTGGGGCACTCCCTGGGACATGCGTTGGGTCATCTCTGTCGAAGCATTACCGATATCTATCTGCCCGCAGGCGATATTATATTTACGCCCGTCAAGGGAAGTGCTTTTCGTCAGGCCAGTCATGGCGTGCTTGGTCGCCGTATAGGGCGCAGAGTTCGGCCGCGGCGTGGTAGCAGACACCGAACCGTTATTGATGATCCGACCGCCCATCGGCTCCTGGTCTTTCATAATCCTGAATGCTTCCTGGGTGCAATAGAAGGCCCCACTCAAATTTGCATCAACCACGGTCTGCCATTGCTCGGTGCTTAACTCTTCCAGATTGATTCCGGGGGCGCCGGTGCCGGCATTGTTGAACAGAAGATCAAGGCGGCCAAAGCGCTCCTTGAGGGCGTCGAATAGTGCCGCGACCGATTGTGGATCTCCAACATCGGTTTCCACCGCGAGTGCCCGTACGGCATCCTCCCCCGCTGCCTCCAGGGTCTCCTTGAGGCGCTCCCTGCGGCGCCCTGCCAGCACTAGAGAATATCCTTCGCCCAATAGAGTTAGCGCGGCATGCTTACCGATGCCACTACCGGCACCGGTTACAAGCGCGACCTTAGCTTCTAATCCCATAATGCCTTTCTCCTTCGGCACCTATATCAATTCAGTTGAATGGGTAGCACGGGTGGAATTCACTCCGCCAGAGCCGTTGCACGACGGCGTTCAAGCAACAGAATGAAAAGCGCAATGAGCACAATAGCAATAAACGGAAGTGCAATATAGTTCATCGCTGCCCAGCCGATCCATTCGTGCAATATGCCAGAGAGCAACGCCGCGCATGCCACCGAGCCGAAAACAAGAAAATCGTTGGCTGCCTGTGTCTTTGCCTTTTCCGCCGGCGAGTAAGATTCGGTAACCATGGTGGTAGCGCCAACGAAGAGAAAACACCAGCCAACACCGAGTGCCATGCCAGCAATCCAAAAATAAGCGAGTTCAATCCCGATTAGGTTGATCGCCACGCTGGCGCCAATCAGCAACGCGCCGCCCGTCATTACAGTGTTAATGCCGAACCATCGGATCAGATGACCGGTAAAAAAGGCTGGTGCGAACATTGCGAAGACGTGCCATTGGATCACTTGTGCTGTGTTAAAGAACTCGTGGCCCGCACCCTGCATAGCAAGCGGAATTGCTGACATCAGAAGCGACATCAGCATATAGCTAATCATGCCGCCAAGCGCAGCGACAATAAATACAGGTTGGCGCACGATCTGAATGAGCGGCCTTCCACCGCCACGCTCTGCAAGACCGGGCTTAGGTATTTGTACGAAGCGCAGGGTAATCATGCTCGCAATATAGAGCAGCGCGATCATAACGTAGACTCCAGCAAAGATGTCAGGTGGCAACAGGTCCTTCGACAAATTTGCGAGTAGCGGGCCAATCGAGGCGATCACGCCACCGGCCATGACAAACGATATAGCGCGACTTTTATAGCTTTCCTCGGCGGCGTCGGCTGCCGCGAAGCGGTAATACTGGCCAAAACCGTTGAATGTGCCGATAAGGAAACTAGCGATGCAAAACAAGACGAAATCGGCCTCTCGAATAGCGATGATCGCGAGACCTGAACCAATCAGACCAAGGACCAAGCCCACCGTGAAACCGTTACGACGGCCAACACGCTTCATCAATAGGGAGGCTGGCACGGTAACGAGCATTACGGCAATGAACTGCATGCCGAGCGGTAGGGTGGAGAGCGCCTTATCATCGGCAAGGCTGTATCCGATTAGTGCCGCTGTAGTCACAACGGCCGAAGTCGCGGTCATAAAAAAGGCCTGGCACATTGCCAACAGCAGCACATTGCGCCGGCGCGCCGGCGGCGGCGATGCTTCTTTCGAGAGTTCCTCCTGCTCGCTCAAAAGAGGGTAGTCCCGGGCGTCCGACCGTTCATGGACCTTATTGTGCCGCTTGCCCTGTCATTGCCGACGCCGGTTCGAGCGCGGCAAGCTCAAATGACGCTGCCTTCAGGCCCTCACCAATAGTGCGGGCTAGTTCTACCGCGTTGGGGCCGTCACCATGCAAACAAATGCTGCGCGCCGAAAGAGCAACTGGATTGCCGTTGACGCTTATCACCTCGCCCTTGTCGAGGAAATGAGCGAGGCGGCCCTTAGTATCCTCAAGGTCGGCGCCTTCATTGGCGCGCTTTAGCACCAAGCCGCCCTCATCATCGTAAGAGAGGTCGAAATAGAGTTCCGGCACCACATCGATACCACGCTTAGCAGCAATGCGCGTCGCCGCATGTTTCTCCGCCGGCGCAGGATAGTAGATCATTGGCCTTGGGCATATCTCGATTACCGCCTGAACGAAGGCTTCAGCGAGCGGCTCGCTAGCGCTTAACATGGAATAAAGTGCGCCATGAGGTTTTACATGGTGCAGTTCCATTTCATGCGCCAGCAAAACCGCGCTTAGCGCACCGACTTGATAGAGCGTATCGGCATAGACTTCCTCAGGCGAAAGCGACATCACCCGCCGACCAAAACCCCTTAAATCGGGTAGGCCTGGATGGGCACCCACTGCAACGCCGTGCTTGCGCGCCAGGCGCACGGTTTCGACCATGGTCATGGGATCGCCAGCGTGAAATCCGCAAGCCATATTGGCGGTCGTGACATGCGGCATGAGTGCTGCATCCGCTCCCATGACCCAATTGCCGAAACTCTCTCCGCAATCAATATTTATGTCGAAAGACTGAGTCATAGCGGTATTCTCCGTGTGATGAAACGAGCCCCCTCCTGCAATAGCGCTAATTTCCGGTCCTGAGAAGGGTCGAATGGCAAAAATATGTGATTTTCAGCAAATTTTTTAAATCATTGGCTGATATTTTTTTCAAGAGTCTGTATATAACCAGTCCGGTTTGGTTTTTGACCCAGCCGCCAGAGCCACAATCACAAGATCACATAAGAGATATCCTATGCCCCCGTCCTATCACAGGAAGCCCAAGCCGTCCCGCGAATACCAGAATAAGAAGCGTAACTGCCTAAAATGCGGGGAAAAATTTCTTAGCGAGTGGACCGGAGAGCGGATCTGCCCGAAATGTAAACAAACCACTGAATGGCGCTCCGGCGCGGGATTTTCGGCGGCCTGACGGCAAAATTACTACGTCCCACCGCAGCCAAGCGATTGGCAAGTGCGGAATCAATACGGGCTTAGAACTTTCGCGACGCTTTCGCCGGGAGAAGCGCGTTTCCGGCAGTCACGTAAGTTTTGGTGAATTTTCGCGTTTCCAGTCGTCTGGAAGGACCCATTCGTGCGCGCCCGAGACATGCCGGCGCGACGCAGAGTAGCCATGGCGAATTTCGAAAGGTTGCCGCCACCTATTCAGGCCGCCTTATGGATGGTGGGCACGGTGCTTTCGTTTTCCTTAATGGGGGTTTGCGGAAGAGAACTGAGCGCTGAGTTAAACACCTTTCAAATCCTTTTTTGGCGCAGTCTGGTCGGCAGCATCGCAATATTGCCGCTTATACACCATCTTGGCTGGAGGCATACCCGCACCTCGCGCCCAGGGATGCAAATCGCCCGTAACTTATTCAATTTCGCCGGCCAATATGGTTGGTTTTACGCGGTAGGCGTGATCTCCCTGGCCGAGGTATTCGCCCTCGAATTCACAACGCCGATATGGACTGCAATGCTGGCTTTCCTATTCCTCAAGGAACGTCTTACATGGACACGTATATCCGCTATCGCGTTGGGTTTCACCGGCATGTTGCTGATCACACGCCCAGGAGTTGAAACCATTCATCCGGCTGCGTTCGCCGTGCTTGGGGCAGCCATCGCCTATGCTGCCTCCTATATCATGATAAAAATCCTGACCGAAACGGATCATCCACTAACAATCCTGGTTTATATGGGTCTAGTTCACACGCCAATCGCCCTCGCCTTTTCCATCGATGGCTGGATTTGGCCGAGCATGGACCTATGGCACTGGGTTATATTGGTTGGTCTGACAGGCCTCAGCGCCCATTACTGCATGGCACGCGCCTTCCAACAGGCTGATGCAATGCTGGTGGTGCCGCTCGATTTCTTGCGCTTGCCACTAATCGCCGGGATCGGATATCTGGTTTATAATGAGGCACTGAATCCTTGGGTCCTTGGCGGCGCAGTGCTTGTGTTTGCCGCAAATTACCTCAATATCCGCCTTGCCCTCCCCGGCAAACCCGGACGATCACCCTAGCCTCCTATTGAAATTTTGCCCCGGAAAAAACATTAAGCAGTTACGACAACGCCGATGAAGGCGGGGTTGGGGGCTAAGTGGTGAGCTTGAACTATTTCCTGACTTGCACATTTTAAATCACGTTGTGTCGTCCTGCCGACTGAGCCAACGCAACGGGCCATGATTGCATTCAACTATGGCCAAAAGTCTACACTTGCGATTTCTCTGACTCCCAGGAGGTCCAGTAAATTCCATAAACACCTAGGGCAGATTTCCGAATTAATCTTCAAATTTTTGATGATTCAAATGTAGATCATTCACCTGACTAATTTTCTTGTACTAATTCAAGCACGATAATCACATAAATAAATCTGGACTTTAAGAATTAGGACAAGCAGTATTCAGTAACGTGCAAGATCCACACTGAAAATTTGTGCAGTAGGGTTTCGGACTACTGCGCGCTGGGGTTTTTGACTAGGGAGGGGTCCCATGGGTTCAGAACTATCAGCCCTGACTACGGTTTTCACAGAAACATATTACTGGATTACTGTCGTGATGATGTTCCTGATTCACGCCGGTTTTTGTACTTATGAGGTCGGCGCTTCAAGGCGCAAAAATGTTCTTCATACGTTGATGAAGAACACCATGCTGATCCCAGTGATTACCGTAACGTTCTTCATTTTTGGGTGGTGGATTTATTTTGCTCTTCCCAACGTTCCCTTCGCGTCAGGCGGGTTTTCTGATGCACCCTGGGCAGTGCCCTGGGCAGCGGAAATGGCCCCGAATATGGGGGATCATATCACCGGCGTGTTCTGGGCTGCGTTCTTGCTGTTCTCCTGGACTACGGCATCAATTGTCTCAGGCGCCGTAATTGAACGCATCAAAACTGGTGCGTTCCTTGTCTTCGCCGTATTGATTGGCTCATTTACCTGGATCCTAGATGCCGCATGGGGCTGGCACCCAGGTGGCTGGATGGTTCAGATCCTGGGTTATCACGATGCCTATGCATCTGGCGTGGTACACGCTATCGCTGGCGGTTCTGCACTTGCTATTGTAATGGTACTTGGTCCGCGTATCGGCAAATTTGGGCCGAACGGCGAGGTGCGAACTATTAAGCCGCACAATCCCTGGCTGATTACTGTAGGGCTGTTCCTCATCTTCACCGGTTTCTGGGGATTCTATGCCGCGTGTAACGTACCAATTATCAACCTCGGTACGGACGAGGCAGCGCTCTTCACAGCAACCAGCATTTATCTTACGCCGACCACCTTGGGCGGTATTACCTTGAACTTCCTGCTGTCCTTCTCGGGCGGCCTGATGGCTGCTTATCTCGTTAGCCGTGGTAACCCGTTTTGGACTTATTCCGGTGGCCTAGGCGGTATCATCGCAGCTGCCGCCGGCAACGATTTATACCATCCAATCCAATCATTCGTGATTGGTGGCGCAGGTGTTGTCTTTATGTATGCGTTACATCACTGGGTCGAACGCCGCTTCAAAATTGACGACGCGGTCGGCGCTATCGCGGTGCATGGATATGCTGGTTTCTTTGGAGTAGTCATTGCCGGATTCATGCTGTGGGGGTATCCCGCCGCTAGCCCAATGTTCGGCGATTATAGCGCAAGACCAGAAGGAATCGGGATGTTCAGCACTGAAGATGGCAGCCCAATGATCAATCCTCTGGGCAACTTCATTGGCGCGATCATCATGTTTTGGGTTCTCGGTTTCATTCCGTGTTACATTGTCGCCCGCATACTCAAGGCGCTTAACAAGCTGCGGGTCCCCGAGAAAGTGGCATTGGCCGGCCTGGATACTCATGAATTAGGGGATTCTTATCCCTACCATGCACCCCAGGACACCGATTTCGAGTCCATTGAACGCACCTATTCCAAGGACTAAGGGGAGGTTACGATGTCGACAGGTTTAAGCTCATACGGCAACATTCAGGAAATCGGACCACTCTATCCGGGAGCAGGTCTTGAATGGCTGATGGTAATCGTCCTTTTTGCCCTCTGGGTCTTATGGCATCTGTTTCAGATTTCAGCGGAGGAGAAAGAGTATCGCGAAGCGCTCAAGCTCTATGAACAAGTGGGTATGGAGCGCGCCATGCACCATTCGACTGGAGAAATTGCCCGCCAGGACGAGAGCAATATTTAACCCCGGATAGTATATTCCAGGAAAATAACCCCGGACGGACGTGGTCGCCTGTCCGGGGTTTGTATTTGGAACGTAGTTCTTATTTCAGCCGTGATTGCTGAAAGCGCAAAGCTTGCACCCCAATGCGACAAGCAGATTTTTCCTGCAATGTTTGGTCATCGGCAGCGATTTGCAACCGGAGAGACTCTGTGTCGCTATTTGTTATGTTATATTTCGGTTACGTAATTTTGCCGTGCTTTGATTTATTGCGGCGATCAGCTGGTGTTTAGCGTGCCGTGGATTCAGGAAAGCGGCGTAAGCAACCAGCAAAGCAAACATATCTCTCCTTCCACATCGCCAAGTACTTCTCGCATGTTGCGCAACTGGCCCATACCCTGTTCGGGGCACGCACCAAACGAATCATTGTGCCGCGCTACGCTATGTTGATGGCTAAAGGTCATCAGCGTTAGGGTGGCGACTTGGTGATTTTTATATGAAGATTTTTCTGAGAATAACGCTATGACCAAAGACCCTGGAACAAACGAAAGTGTTGTCTGCGCGCCGCTTACATTCATCCAACGGACGGACAAAAAACCTGTGTTCCATAGCTCCGCGTTAACCGGAGGCGAGCCGGAAATTTTCTTTGACTTAGAAGACCGCACGGTCCCGATTAATGATATGCGCACCGTTGCGCAAAGACTCTCTCTTGATCGCGAAGGATTCGAATTACACCATCACCGCTCCGAGGCTGGCGATCTCCGTGATGACACTTCGCTCGACAGTCGATATTTCCCGGAGATGGAGATCTATCTCCGCCAGTACTTCGCTGCCGCCCGCGTCGTGATATTCGATGCAACACGCCGGTCCGACGATATCGCAGGAGCCAAAAACCGTGATGGCCCACGCATTCCAGCCTGGCGTGTTCATGTCGACTATACTCTGAAGAGTGGCCCACAGAGGGTCCGCGAAATTCTCGGTGAAGCTGAAGCAGCGCGTCTTCATATTTCCGGCGCACGCATTTTTCAAATCAATATTTGGCGACCGATTCAAGGACCTGTCGCACGCTCGCCGCTCACCCTCGCGGATGCATCGAGCGTGCGACAAGAAGAGTTAATCGAAACCGACCAAATTTTCCCTGACCGAATTGGCGAAATTTATCATCTCGCCCACGCGCCAACCCAGCGCTGGTATTACGTGCCCGCTATGACAGACGACGAAATTCTGCTTATCAAAGGCTGGGACAGCAAAAACGATGGTCGCGCCCGCTTCACGCCTCATGGCGCCTTCAACCTGCCCGATACCCCCGCTGACGCCAGGCCACGCGAAAGCATTGAGCTTCGTGCCCTAGTAATCCTCGAATGAAAAACAGCCTCCCACATATCTCAATCGATTCCCGCAACACTCACCGAAGAAGGTACGGCTCGGCAAAAATTGATCGCCGCGGAAAGTTCGACTAACTCAGCTCTGTTCATCGCTGGCACGAACCGTTAGTTTGCACCGCTCATAAGATTACCTCTTAAGGAGACACCCGATGGCTCTTGCCAGCGCACGGCATATCTTGGTTGACAACGAAACTCTTTGCGAAGAACTCAAGACAAAAATCGCCGACGGTGAAAATTTCGCCGATATTGCGCGTGAACATTCGACCTGCCCTTCGGGCCGCAAGGGCGGCGAACTCGGCGAATTTGGCCCGGGCCAAATGGTCTCGGAGTTCGATACTGTTGTATTCTCCGCGCCGATCAACGAAGTTCAGGGGCCCGTTAAAACCCAGTTCGGTTACCACCTTCTGGAAGTAACCAGCCGCACCGATTGACCGGTGCGCTCAGCCGAAGACCGCGAGCAGGGTAACGCCGCACATCACCAAACCGATGCCACCCCATTGTAGCCGGGAGACCGGCTCGCGTAAAAAGAAGCGAGCAAGCATCACGGTGACAGCCGTATAGGCAACACTGGCAACGATGGTGTATTCGCCATGCACTGTCTCGAGTCCAAAAAATAAAAATAAATGGCCGAGCGTATCGAGCACGCCGAACGCCAGAAGTATCGGCCAAGCGCGGATGGGGAAACGCACCCGCTCACGCCGCGCCATGAGTATGGCGATCAGCGCCAACGCGCCCACCACGCGTACTACGAGCACGGTCTGCAATGGTCCGTATATCTCGACCGCAAGATCTGCAGCCGTAAGAGAAGCCGCATAGATGCTGGCAGCAGCAAGCGAGAGAATTATTGTCTGGCGGATGATGGCAGGAGAATATTCCCTCGCCTCGTTGTCGGCGTTGACAGCTGAAACCGTACGAGCCACCAACCATATGCCGGCCAGCGTGACCGCCATGGCAACCCAGATAATTGGCCCTGGCTGCAAGCCCAGGGCGACGGAGATCGGTACCGCCACCGCTGGATAACAGGCAACCATGGGCGCCGCGAGAGATACGGGACCATGCGTCACGGCATAGAAGAACAACACAGAACCGATCGTCGTGCCGCCCGCGATGGCGAGAAGCCAGTGCAGGCCGTCGATACGCCACTCTACCGCCTCCCCCATGACCGCCATGAGAACCACGATCAGTAAGGCGCCAATGGACATCATTGCGAAGGTCGCCGCGATAGCACCGACCGAGCGTCCCGCGTAGCGGGCGACGAAGTCGGACACCCCCCAAACGGCCGCACAACCGGCGCCCCATAGGACCGCACTCTCTATCATCGGCAGTAAATAAGTTGAAAGGGGACCGATTCCTGGAGCATGGCGCGGCGGAGTATGAGGAGCGGCCTGTTCAAAGTCGAGGCGAAAGACGCTACGCTCAACTATCGTCCGGTCGGATGCGGGCGGCGGTCAGGCGCTCATAAGTCAGCGCAAGAAGACTCATATCAGCCTCGCCACCGTGTTCATTGATGGCTGCAAGCAATTGCTCTTCCGCCAAATCGCCGAGAGGCATCGGAACACCACTGGCACGACTGAGATCAAGGGCGATGCTGATATCCTTTCGCATCAAATTCATCCAGAAACCCTGATGCATTTTACCTGACAGAATATTGTCCGGCATTGTTATCTCCGTTGCATAGTTACGTCCGGAGCTCTTTTGTAGGATACCAACCGCATCGCTTGGCGTGACGCCGTTTTGGACCATCAGCGACACCACTTCAAACGTCGCTAGGCGGCACACTA
>CAZUXZ010000018.1:0-17762 GCA_964624055.1 uncultured Rhizobiaceae bacterium
ATGACATAGATATGGCTATCCACAAGTTCCGGGCTGAATGTGGCGGCAAGATTGTCACCACCGCTTTCAACAAAGATGATATCGAGATTGGCATGCGTGGCCGTCATCTCCTCAATGGCATGAACATTCATCGATACGTCCTCGCGGAGCGCCGTATGAGGGCAGCCGCCGGTCTCAACACCGGCGACGCGCTCGGGCGCGATGGCACCGCTTTTTACGACGAATTCGGCATCTTCCTTGGTGTAAATATCGTTGGTGATTGCGGCAAGGGAATGGTGGCCGCCCATCTCACGGCAAAGTGCGACAAGAAGCGCTGTTTTGCCTGAGCCGACGGGGCCACCGATTCCTATTCTAACTGGTTTACGCATAGCTTCTGTCTTCCTCTTTTAACTGGTGCGGCGGTTCACGACATGCAGAGTCGGGTGTGTAGGCGCTCATGTCGCATGCTGGCAATATCAAGCGATGTCATAGCGTTGCCCATCTCATCCAGTTGCGTGTTCTGGGCTTGTTGCGTGGCCTCCAGTAGCAGGGGCCAGGCATTAAGCACAATGCGCTGGGTCTCGACCTGCCCAAGAGGGATAATGCGTGATGCGACGCCCGCCAGGTTGGAAACCGCAGCTTGTAGAAAGGCGAGGACCGTATCCTTTTCGGGCAGGTCCATATCGCCCGCTGCCGCGCCGAAAATAACTGCCTGATGACCAGCACAACGCCCCGCCTTGATCGCCGCTTCAAATTGCGCAAGACGCTTTGGCTCAAAAATATCGCGCACTGCCGCTAGCGTGGCATGGCCCGTTTTGTCTGATGCTTCGCGGGACTCGCGGCTCAGCTTAAGTGCGCCGACCAAATCGTCTAGTGCCACGAGCGCGTCGACATCACCGGATTTCATGGCGCGGTGTGCGTGTGCTACTGCCGCTCCATCAGCACTCGCTATACCGTAGATCAGCCAATCTCTGCAGGCAGTTTCGAAGGAGTTTGCGTCGCAGATCAATTCGCTGTCGATCCAGGTCTCGAAACCGTAAGAATGGTTGAAAGCACCGGTCGGAAAGGAGGCGTTAGATACCTGAAGGAAATAGAGCAACTGCTCAGCGGGTTTAATGCTCATGGTGGTGTCCCCCAGTGTGGGAGCCATAACGCTTGCCGACAAAAGGCATGGTCCTCTTCTCATAGGCGATGTCGAGGCGGGTAAGCAAATCGGCAACCATAGCGTCCGCCGGTGTCAGCATCGCGTTGTTGGTGAAGCGCACCGGGCGGTGCAAATTGCCCAGTTGGTAACCAGCGACACCCCAATGATAGGCGGTCTCAGGGCTTATCGCGAAGAGCTCTTCCGGTGCGGCCTGAACGACGATGGCGATGCCGCCGTCAAGCGACAGTACGTCACCGTCATTAAGCTCTGTCCCGCGCGGCAAGGAAATGCGCAAGTCACGTCCCCGTTCAGTATGACCCACCATATGCGGGCTCGCGCGTTCTTCGGAGGTTAGTAAAATCGGGTCGTAGTCACGAATTTGCGCGCCAAGACCTCTCAGGGTGCCGAGCACCTTTGTAATGACGCACATGTCTTGTTCTGTAGCCCGAGTTGCCCTCAACGGAAGTAGAACAGTTGGGTAAGGGGCAAGGTCTTGGCCGGTTTCACAGTGATGCGCTCGCCATCGACATAAACGTTATAAGTTTCCGGGTCGATCTCAATGTTGGGCATGTAGTCGTTGTGAACCATGTCTCGCTTTGAGATCGTCCGCGTGCGCTGCACTGGCACTAGGGTTTGATGGGTGCGTAGCTTATTCTCTAGGCCGTTCTCGATCGCTGCTTTGGTAACGAAGGAGAGGCTGGTGCGGGCTGGATTGGCGCCATAGGAACCGTATTGCGGACGGTATTTTAGCGGTTGGCCAGTCATCAGCGAGCCCGACGGATCGCCCATCACCGAATGGGAAATAAAGCCGCCCTTGAGCGTCACTTCCGGTTTGGCAATGAAGAATTCGGGTCGCCAGAACACCAGATCGGCGATTTTTCCTGGCGTGATCGACCCGACATAACTGTCGACGCCAAAGCAGATTGCTGGGTTAATGGTGACCTTCGCGAGATAACGCTTGATGCGAAAATTATCGTTGCCGGACCCATCTTCTGGCAGCGCGCCGAAGCGCACCTTGTTTACCGCTGCGAGTTGGAAGGAGCGTTGAGCACTCTCTGCGGCTCGACCAACGCCTTGGCTGTCGGAGCCAATCATGCTGATCGCTCCACGGTCGTGCAGAACGTCTTCTGCTCGCATGGTTTCAGCGCGGGCGCGCCCCTGAATGAAGGCGATATCAGTCGGCACGTTCTTGTTGAGATTATGACATGTAATCAGCATGTCGATCTCTTCGTCATAGGTATTGATCGAGAACGGGTTGGTTGGATTGGTCGAGCTTGGCATCAGATTGGGCTCGCCCGTAATGCGCATCATGTCTGGTGCGTTGCCGCCGCCCGCACCCTCGCAGTGATATATATGCATGACCCGGCCGTTTATCGCGGCCACTGTGTCTTCGTAATAGCCAGTTTCGTTCAAGGTATCGGCGTGGATCTGGACCTGAAAATCATATTCGTCTGCGAGCTCCATACAGGTCTCAATCGCTGCTGGCGAGGAGGACCAATCCTCGTGAATCTTAAGGCCTGTGGCGCCGGCGAGGATTTGCTCCTCTAGGGAACCGCGCGTCGCTGCGTTGCCCTTGCCAAAATTTCCATAATTTAGCGGAAAATCGGCCATCGCTTCGAGCATGCGCTGAAGGTTGAACACACCAGGGCATTCAATACCCACAGTCTTCGGACCAGAGCCACCACCGATCACCGTGGTGAAGCCGGCATTCTGATATTCGTAGAGCTGCTGCACGGAATCAAAGTGTGGATGAATATCGAGAAAACCCGGCGTACAGATCATGCCCTCGACCGAAAGAATGTCTGTGTTGGGCGAGACGATAAGCCCCGGGGTGATGTTCATGGTATCCGGATTGCCCGCCTTGCCGACGCCGACGATTTTACCGTCGAGCACGCCGATATCTCCTTTAACGATGCCAAGTATAGGGTCGATGATCACCGCATTGGTGATCACCATGTCGAGGCCGCCGTCGCTTTGCTTCCATTTGGACGCCTGGCCCATGCCGTCGCGGATGGTCTTGCCACCGCCGAACACCAGCTCGTCGCCATAGGTTGTGTAGTCATGTTCGATCTCAGCGACCAATCCGGTATCGGCAAGGTAGATCTTGTCGCCTGTGGTCGGGCCGTATTGCGCCGCGTAATCAGGCCGTTTGATGTTCATACTCATCGCTCGCACTCCCTCCCGGCGCTACGCCAGGTTGTCGCGTTATTTTTTCGATTTGGCTTTTGACTTTTTGGCGTATTTTGCGTCCGGCGATTTCTGCACCGGAAAGCGCTCGCCTTCGAAGCAGTAGCCCTCGGCGTGCAACCGCCGCATAGTTTGGTCTTTTATAATGTCAGAGCGCAATGAACCGTTGGTCATATTGTTCATGCCATAGGCTACCTCGCGCCCGACATAGCCGGTGATTTGCACCTTGCGGCTTTGGCCCGGCTCGAAGCGGACGGCAGAGCCGCTCGGCACGTCGAGCCTCATACCGAACGCCGCCTCGCGGTCGAACGCCATCGCCTTGTTGCACTCAGCTAGGTGATAATGCGCTCCGATCTGGATCGGTCGTTCGCCGGTGTTGACCATGACAATCTTCTTGCTCGGCCGGCCAGCATTGATTTCGATGTCGCCCTTGGCAAATTCTATATGCCCGCATTTCTCTGGCACGCCGACATCGAAAGCCTCTTTCGGCACGACGGATTTGGGAATGGGTGGGGGCGACCAACTTCGTTTCGTAGCCATGATTTTTGCTCTTCCTTGTTTAGTCGCGTACGGGGTTCATAACGGTGACGAGCTTCGTACCGTCGGGAAATACAGCCTCGACCTGGACGATCGTAAGCATGTTTGCTACGCCATCCATGACATCCGCCTTCTTAACAATTGTTGCGCCATATTCCATCATATCCGTCAGCATGGGGATGCTGCCTTCGCGCGCGCGTTCCAAGATTTCGTCACAGATCAGCGCGACGGTCTCTGGATAATTGAGCTTGACCCCGCGCTCAAGCCGCCTGCGGGCCATTTCGGCCGCCGCCCATAACTGAATTCGCTCTTCATCTCGAACCGTCAAATGCATGAGGCGCTCCCATTATAGTAATGCCAAGACGGCCACTCAGCCCCCTACGCTCCGCCAACTTTTTACCGAAAAGGTCGGAAGGCGGATAATTCGCCGGTATATTGAAGAGTTGCACAGGTATTCACAAGGACCTACAACACAAGTACACGTCTTGAAATAAGGGTTATTTGCAGCATCAGAGAGTGATGTTGGTGATCAAGAGTCCTCACATATCTTAAGCAGTGCAGAAAACAATTTGGATGAACCTACTTATGGCCATTACAACAACCTGAGCCAAGTTGGTTATTATGAGATAGTCACGGTACAGAGATGCGCGTTGATAGCCGTAAAAGATGTTGCGCTATATACAAACTAAGTTCCCAGAGCTGCAGTTGATCTTCCCCTATTAAACGATTCACACGTTTCCCGATTTTCTATAAATATTTGAGCGAATAGGGGGGTCATGAAACCTGTTCGACTTCAGCCCGAATGCGACAACTTGAAGAGTTTGCATGACGGAGAAATTATGACTCATCGTAGAGACCCGCAGTGGAACGAAGATGAGACAGAGATCGATTAGCAAAAAAAACATTTGCCATGCTGTGGGTTCGGGGCAGCCGGTGCAAGACGCTCGAGCATTATTCGGCCTACGCTCTGGAACTATGTGCGCCAAAACTCATCTATTAAATGCCATAATATTTATATTTATCGTTTCGGTATCCGCCAATCATCCCGCATTGAGCGATGACGAGAGCGCAGCAAACGCCGCTATTGTCCAGGCGTCCTTGATGGTAGTTGAAGCTCGCACCGCGCGTGACGACTATCAAGCCTTGCTTTGGTACGACGATACGCTGCGGCTGCTAGATCATCTCATTGACGAATATCCCGGTTCACCAGTCGCGGTGAAGCTGACGACGGGCCACCAAATTGGCTCTATCGATAAGTCTGACATAATTTTCGAGCGGGATACCATCAGGGCGAAGCTGCCCGGACTTAATTTTAGGGACTGCAGGGATTGCCCAGAAATGGTTGTCGTCACTGGCGGCGTGTTTGATATGGGCAGTCCGGACACCGAGGTCGGACGTTGGGATAACGAAACCCCGCTCCATAACGTCGCATTACCGACATTTGCAATTGGTGTCTATGAAACAACTTTCGATGATTGGACGGCCTGCCTTGAAGACCGCGGTTGTGGCGGTTATGACCCAAGCGACCAAGCGTGGGGGCGTGGAAAGCGCCCGGTAATCAATGTCAGTTGGCATGAGGCTGTTGCTTTCACTGATTGGTTAAGCGAAGAAACAGGCTTGCAGTATAGGCTGGCGACCGAAGCTGAATGGGAGTATGCAGCGCGTGCTGGCTCATCAACCGCTTTTCCGTGGGGTGATGGTATTAGCGAGGGGCGCGCAGTATGTAGCGACTGCGGCACACGTTGGGATAAATTTAAAACCGCTAACGGCGACAAACTCGAACCTAATGCTTTCGGCCTTCACCACACGGTGGGCAATGTCTGGGAATGGGTGGCCGACTGCTACGACGATGACTTTGAGCAGACACCCGTTGATGGCGCCGCGATGGCAAGAGGCCACTGCGATCTAAGGGTGATCCGCGGCGGCGCCTACATCAGTGACGTTCGGGATGTACGCAGTGCGTCGCGGTTTTTCGCCGAGACAGGCAAGCGAAGCAAACGGATCGGCTTTCGAGTAGCACGCGACCTACCTTAGAACTGCTAGAAGCGACCATTGCGAGTACAGGCGTTATGGAGCTATTGACTGGTTCAGGTGTGATCGCCGCGATTTTCTTCCTCGTTCTCTAGGTGGGGTGGTTTATTTTTTCTTTGCAATCGAACGTCCCTGCATATTCTCCGTTTAGCACAATACCACGCAATTGAATGCTGAGCGCTAGTGCGCGTATGTTGTGAGCCTGAAGCGTGCAGTTACATCAAAATGGTCAAATAACCTGAGGCAATAAGATGGCAGCTCAAGTGTTGGCTAAGTCACACCATGCCATTGTCCCCTTCGACTCCCAAATTTTTATCCTATAGAGTTAGCATCGTAGTCATGAGGTGAATTCTCAGTACACTGTCACAATCTAGGTAGTGTTTGCGTATAAGAATTTGGAGCATGAGAGTGTCACTTTTGGCGGTGTTTGTAACAAGAGCACTGTAGCTACTAAACAAGGAGAATTGGCGTGCAACTTTTTGAAGTTATGAGATCTACGTTTGCTGCACGGGATTTTACTGATGACCCATTGCCTGATGATGTGATTTTTGAGATCCTCGACAATGCTCGTTTTGCTCCAAGTGGCGGCAATCGTCAGGGTAACAGGGTAATTATTGTCCGAGACAATGACTCGCGTGCACAACTAGCAAAGCTTGTGGTGCCAGCGGCAAAAAAATATATCGCGCAAACGCAGCTCGGCGAAAGTCCATGGAACACCATTGTTCCTACTAAAGTGACTCCCAGTCAAATAGAACAGGCCGTCGTCCCAGAGATGTTATTTGACCAGTATACAAGTGCCCAGGTGGTGCTTGTGTTTCTCGTGAACCTGGAGCTTGTGGCGTCAATGGATAGTGAGATTGATCGGGTGGGAGTTATTAGCGGTGCCTCCATTTATCCCTTTGTTTGGAATGTTCTAATGGCGGCGCGGCAGCTAGGATTTGGCGGTTCGATTACAACATTGCCTATTGCTGAAGAGCCTTTAATAAAGGAATTATTTCGCATCCCGAGCAATTTCGCTGTTTGCGCTCTTGTGCCAATGGGCCGACCTAAGAAGCAGCTCGCGAAACTAAGTCGCAGATCAGTTGAAGAGATTGCATCTCTGGAAAGTTTTGACGGAAAACCTTTGACTAAATTAGTATAACTGGATTAAAATAATTGTACAAAATTTTTGATTTAGTTTAAATTAACTTAGCATGTTTGATCCAGTATTTTCAATGTTTTTGAATTATATAATGCATACTAAGAATAAAAATATTGATACTTTCTTATATTTATAGAAAAAAAATTTTTATATTGTGATAATAGGAATTTTTATTTATCATCCGAATAATGCGGAACCCGGAAAAAATAGTATCAATCGTATCCAGAAAAATACAAATCAATCCGATGGATATACATTTATTTCGTTCCGTAATATTTCAAAATAAAAATTAGAAACCTTACATATGGTTTCAGAACTCTCTCAATGTTCCTGATTAAACCTAAATGGTATAGCGTTTGTCCTCACCGCTTCAACGCTAAACAGAAGCGTTTCGACGACTGCGAATGTCGCAGCTACGCGATGCATACTTTATCGTAACCTCAATTGCTTAATGAAAAAGATTATTTGCCAATCTTCACTGCTAGCTGCGCCGCTTCGTTGATGATTTGTTCCTGGTGTGGATAAAGCTGGTGCCCGCCCATTCCTTCAAGGAATTCAACAAATGGATCCTCGGCGATAGGTTCAAGTCCACATAGTTCTTCAATGACCGCGTGAGCACAAAATGGGACATGAACCGCTGCATAGCCACCTTCGTGGGTAAACAATAGTCGACCACCGCAAAGTTCAACCGCGAGACTTTTCATTGCAGCCGTGATTTCACGATAGCTTTTACTGGATAACATCATTCGGCCAAGTGGATCGAACCCGCCGGCGTCAAAGCCGGACGGCACGACAATCAGATCCGGCGAAAAAGCTTGAACAGCCGGGCGCACGACACGTTCAAACACAGCACGGTATGCCTCGCGTCCGGAACCTGGGGGAAGTGGCACGTTAATATTGTAACCTTTACCACGGTCACGGCCGATATCTCCTATTGCACCGGAATCAGGGGGAAAACAATTATCCTGATGTATTGAGATTGTCAGAACTTCGTCATTTTCGTAAAAGGCATGCTCAGTTCCGTTGCCATGATGGACGTCATAATCAACTACTGCGACGCGTCCCACGCCCCGAGTAACTTGCACGTGCTTAATGCCAAGAACGGCATTTGCTAGTAAACAGAACCCCTTACCGATATCGGCCTCGGCATGGTGGCCAGGTGGACGAACAAGGGCATATGCATTCTCGACTTTACCATCCATCACTGCCTCTGCAGCAGCCAATACACCACCGGCTGAGAGTAACGCGATATCAAACCCACCAGTGGAGAAGGGAGTACTTATTCCAGCATCACCGCCCCGCTCGGCGCTCATCTCTTCTATACGCCTTACATAATCGGCGGTGTGATACCGTAAAACCTCTTCATGCGTTGCCCTACGTGGCTTGATCAGGACTACCTTGTCAATTAGAGCCGTCACTTCCATTAAGTTACGAATTCGCCGTTTACTTTCGGGACTTTCAACATGTTCAAACGGTTGGATGTGCCCGACAGCAGGCAGGAATATTCCTGCATTTCCGGTATCGTGCCACATGTACCGTTCGTGGCAGACAAATCCTGTACTCATGTCTGGAGGCCCTTTCAATGGTATGACGTTTTGAGATAATCCGAACGTGGCCTAATTTGGTCGACGCAAAATATCCGTGTCCGCACGCGGTCAGTCAACTCGTATGCGCTGGACTTACTAAAGATGAACAAACCATCCTGACAATATTTCCACTCAATATCGGATTACTTCGTTGAAACCGACATTTGAGCCTTCACTTAATATTTTGTAGCCATATTCATTCGACCATCGGAGCGAGTGCTGTAACTTCCCGGCGAAAGGGAAGTACCCCATCCGTTTGTCTTGCGTCGATATCTCGGGCAAAGCGATGGCCAGCATATGTTGCCCAAGCTATTGGGGCGGGAGAAATCGCGTCACCAATTCTGTCTACGCTGCGAATGCCAGCCTCATCCCATTCCGACTGTCGTGCTTTCAGTTCATGCCAAAGACCATCGTTTGGAAGGCGGGACGTCACAAGTACCACGGCATCACAGGCCCAAAGCTGATTGCGCCCGGTAAACGTACAATCCGTTGTTATATTTTCTGCATTCACGCTACAAAGGCCATGAGCCGTTACGATTTTAACGCCAATCTTCAAAAGCTTTGCTTGGATGCGTGGTTGTTCCAGGGTATTCAGCGACCATTCTGAGACTAGGTTTGCAGGCGTCACCAGTATTACTGTCATTCCATTCTGCACCATTAATTCGGCGAGTACTCCACCCATATAGTAGTGATCATCGTCATAAAGCACGATACGATTACCTTCCGGCATGCGGCCCAGCATCAAGTCATCGGGCGTAAATACGGGCATATTATGGTTAATTGGAATTGGTTTAAGATTATGGCGCGCCACACCGTCGCGGCGCCATTTCGAACCGGTCGCGACCGCAACGTTCTCGAAGCCGAAATCCAGCACGTCTTGTGTACTAAGACACGAGCTGAGGTAGATACTCACATTGGCCATTTGTTTGAGTTGGTGAACTCTGTAGTCGCTCACCCGACCCCATGTTGTAAGTCCGGGGAGACGTGATTCCAATCGTACACGCCCCCCAAGTTCAGTTTCAGCTTCAGCTAAAACAACCTCATATCCGCGCAAAGCCGCCGCATGCGCTGCCTCCAAACCCGCTGGGCCGGATCCTATTACCAATACAGAATCGCTGTCTCCCTTTTCGTTCATACGCTCCGGGTGCCAGCCTTTGCGCCATTCTTCCATAAAAGTGGGGTTCTGCGTACAACGGCTGATTGACATAGTCATATCGCCTGCCACACAGATATTGCATCCAATGCATTCGCGGATATCTTCAATTCGCCCTTCCCTTATTTTGCGGGGAATGAATGGATCAGCGATTGAGGGGCGTGCGGCACCGATAAAATCAAGAACGCCGCGTTTAATTTGGCTAAGCATGGTGTCAGGTGTCGTGAATCGCCCAACGCCAACAATCGGTTTATTAGTTAATTCCCGAATACCGCTTACCAAAGGCTCCTGCGCACCTTCTTCTACAAACCGCGAGGGGCCGGAGCAATCTTCCCAGGTTCCATGCCCAAGATCCCAAAGATCAGGGAGGTCAGAATGCATGGCGATAAGCTCTCGGACTTCTTCATTTTCTAGTCCGCCAACCTCGTTAAGCGATAGTCGCACCGCAATTGCAACTTTGTCCCCAACCGCGTCTTTACATTCGCTGATGAGTTCTCGAAAAACCCTCGACCTGTTTTCAAGGCTTCCTCCATATTCATCGGATCTCTGATTTGTAAGTGACGAGAGGAAATGCTGGATTACGCCAAAGCCATGCGCGCCGTAAAGCTCAATTATGTCATACCCAGCCCGCTTGGCACGAAGGCAGGCATCACGATGCCATTTGCGTAAGTTTGAAATATCCTCGTGGTCCATTGCACGGGCAGTTACCGGATCTTTGTAGAACGTCAAAATTGGTGACGTCGTTGGTGCCATGGGAATCTCTTTAGTGTAGAGATTCCCACCGTTGACGCCACTATATGCCAACTCAATCCCGGCAAGGGCACCATTAGACTTGATGGCGCGAGCCATACGGGCCAACGCGGGTATATCCCGATCTTCCCAAAGCCTTAGTTCGATGTAGGGCGTAATTTCTGAAGTGTGATGCAACTCCACCTGCTCAGTAAAAATCACGCCCCACCCCCCCTCCGCTTTTATTCGGCGCATCTGAGCCACTGAAGATGGGTCCCGATATCCACCACCGTTGCAATGCGGCACCTGATAAAAGCGGTTTAGGGCCGTAACTGGTCCGATCTTCACACTTTCAAATAGAACATCGTATCGAGCATCTCGGGGCATGATAATATTCCAGATACTTGCATCAACAACTCGTCATTATGAACATATCTAGGGTCTAGATGAATTACCAAATAATCCTAATTTGGGTTAGTTTCTCTGCAGATTGTTCACTTTTGAGAAGATAGACCAGTGGATTAGAAACATGGAATTGTTGAGGGTTCTGGAAGACGCACGAAGAGGCCTAACATACCCCTGGAAATAGTATGCCCGAGAGTATTGAAATACTGGAGAAACTTGTAGCGTTTCGAACAATCAGTTGTTCACCAAACATTGAACTGATGCGCTATATCCGAGGTCTTTTGTCAAATGTCGGGATTTGCAATGATCTAATTTTGAGTGACACAGGTCAAAATGCAAACCTTTATGCAACGGTCGGACCAAGTGATCGCCCAGGTATCATGTTGTCCGGTCATACCGATGTGGTCCCAGTGAAAGGACAGCGCTGGACCGTCGATCCATTCAAATTATGTGAACATCAGGGAAAATTATACGGTCGAGGTACGACCGACATGAAAGGATTTGTTGCTTGCGCAATTCGAGCTGTAATTCTGGCCTCAGAGCGAGATTTGAAAGTACCGCTTCATCTCGCTTTATCTTATGACGAAGAGGTGGGTTGTGTCGGCGTTCGTACCATGATCAATCTTCTTCAAACAGCCCCAATCAGACCCGGGCTTTGTATTGTTGGTGAACCGACCAGTCTCGAAATCGCCAACGGTCATAAAGGTAAGATTGCGGCACGAGCTATTTGTCGAGGTCTAACTGTTCATTCCGCTCTCGCCCCCACTGGCATTAATGCAATTCATCTCGCAGGGGAGTTTGTCGCTCTCTTACGGAAAATCCAGTCCGATCTGGCTTGCGCTGGTAAATTGGATCCGGCCTATGATATCCCCTACACAACCATTCACGTGGGCACAATATCGGGTGGTACCGCTTTGAATATTGTTCCTGAATATTGCTTTATGGATTTTGAGGTGAGAAACATTCATCAGGACGATCCGAATGAAATTCTTGGACTGATTGAAAATGGTGCTGCAACAATAGTCAAAACCTATGGCGATGGTGCGGCGATCGAGTTGGAGACTGTGTATAGCTATCCCGGGCTTGAAACACCGTTAGACGGACCAGTTATAGAGTTTTTGAAATCACTGACAGGACGAAACAGTACAACGAAGATTTCTTTTGGTACCGAAGGTGGGCTGTTCAACGAGAATCTAGGAATTCCCACTGTAGTATTTGGGCCAGGATCTATGGTTCAAGGTCATAAGCCTGATGAGTATATTGAGCGTGAACAATTAGATATGTGCGATGAAATTCTCGAATCATTACTTTATAACATGTGTGTAGATTCAAATTTTTAATCATGAAATTTAATACAATATAAAATTAATAATTGTAAAAAATTAATTTATAAACTTTTAATATTTTTTTCTGTTCCTGAAACATAATATTGATAGCCATGCTGTATGGCGATTTGATCAGCTAGAAATTTTGCGTCATGCCAAACACCCCAGATGAAAGATGACCCTCGACGGGATAACCATGGTAGACCTAGGAAAAAAATCCCAGGTTCCGATGAGACGCCACGCTTGTGAAGCGGGTGTCCGCTCTCATCAAAAATATCGAGCGCCATCCAATTGTAATTAACAGCGAACCCAGTCGCCCAGATGATCGACGTAATGCCGGCCCCCGAAAGTTCAAGAGATAAGATTGGATTGATCATACAGTCAGGATTTTCCGCGATGATCCGCGCTTCTGGTTCCTCGGGTAATTTTAAGCCGTTACGCTCAATATAATCGTCCGCCTCATCAAGAATGGAAAAGTAGCTGGCGTCGCCTTGGCTAATGTTTTCGCAGAGATCAGGGGCAAATCTAATGACTCCGTTGTCGTAAGATTTCGTCCACCCAACCAGGGTCATGCCTCTTTCTGAAAGGCGCCGAAAATCGATCGTTGCCCCTCCGTCAACTCCGCTAACGGCGATCGTAACATGTTCCCTTCCCTTAATTGGTGTTTGTTCATCCCAATGGCCAAGAACGCCTAGCCACCAGACATAGTCACGGTCTCGATAGCCCCGGGGAAGGCGGTCGTGTGGTCCAACAGACAGGTACACTTTCTTACCCGACTGTAGAAGTTCCTCGGCGATCTGTACGCCTGATGAACCTGAACCTACGACCAAAACATTTCCCTCCGGGAGATTTTTTGAGTTGCGGTAGTCGGTAGAGTGCATTTGAACGATGTCCTGATTTTCTGGGACAATCGGGGGCATAGTCGGACACTGGAAAGGGCCGGTCGCGGCTACCAAATTGTTTGTTACGATAACGCCATTGGACGTCTCAACACGGAAGCCTCGTTGCCCTTGAATTTTTTCAAGGTGCGTAACTTCTACACCAGATCTAATGGGAGCATTAATTTTCGTGGCGTAGGTCACGAAGTAATCTGCCACGCTTTCTTTTGGAATGAATTCGTCAGGCCCATGATTGGAAAACTCCAAACCTGGGAACCGATCGTGCCATGCCGGTCCATTTGTAACTAGCGAATCCCATCGCTCTGACCGCCAACGCTCGGCAATTCGATTGCGCTCTAAAACCAGATGGGGGATGCCGTTGCAGCTTAAGTGCTCGCTCATTGCGATCCCGGCTTGGCCCGCGCCGACGACAAGGGTGTCGATTTTTTCAACTGACATGTTTAAATCCTTTGCAGAATCTTGGCTATAAGTACGTGACTCGATTGAAGTTACGAAAGGTAATAAAACTACAAATTATGCTTTCAAAGACTTTAACTCCGGAAAAAGTTAACCCTATCTATGATAGTGTATTGTTTACTACCTGATGTCAGTTGTGGGACGGTGCGTGCTGCTTCTAATTCTTTGATGGAGACAATAATGGATCACAGACGTATTCGAAAATTTAACACCAAAGATACGTACCCTGAACAAAAGCTTGATAATGATTTCTGCCAAGCTGTTGTCACTCAAGGGGGCAAGGTGATTTGGCTCCGCGGCCAATGCCCTCAAAATCTTGACGATGCAGAAAATATCGATAGCAATGATCCAGTAGCACAGACTCACAAAATTATGCAGAACATCAAGCAACTTATTGAAGAGGCGGGAGGCTCAATGGAGCACTTAGTAAAGGTAGTCGTATATATTACAGACGTGCGGTACCGCGAAGCTGTTTATTGCACCATGGGTGAATACATTAAAGGTGTCTTTCCAGTTTCTACAGGACTTGTAGTTCAAGCCTTGGCTCGACCTGAGTGGCTAGTCGAAATTGATGGAACTGCTGTAATTCCAGAGTGAATTACGGAAGATGGTTACCCCGACGAATAAACAACTAGAAGTGTATAGAGTGCTGAGCGAATATATAGGATTGTTCGTTAATAAATCTGACTGTAACCACGTCTGGCTCATAAAGATAAACTTTTGAGATGTGCGGGTTTTCATAAACATCATCCATCGCTCAACAATAAATCAGGAATTCCGTTCATGACATTCTCTCTGGTTGCCCGGTGTTCAAGTTCTGGCATGTTTGGTGTCGCGATTTCGTCTTCATCACCCGCTGTCGCTGCTAGATGCTCGTATGCTCGAGCTGGTGTTGGCGCCGTGGCATCACAAAATGTCACTGATCCCACTTTGGGCCCGCTAACTCTAGATCTTCTCGAACAAGGTCAAACCGCTGTTGAGGCAATAGCTGAAGTGCGCAGACGGGGAAAGTGCATTGATTATCGTCAGGTATTGGCTGTCGATAAGCTCGGTGAAACAGCAATTCACTCGGGCGGAAATGCACTTGGAATATGGACAGAAGCGGCTGCTGAAAATGTTGCGTCTGGCGGTAATCTATTAGCTAACGAAAATGTGCCGCAGGCAATCATAGACGGTTTTATTGACGCAAATGGTCATATTGGGGATCGATTAATAGCGGCGATGCGCGCCGGTCTCAAGGCCGGTGGAGAGGCAGGGCCGATCCACTCAGCCGGTCTAAAAATCGTTGATAAGGTAAGTTGGCCAGTTGCGGATCTTCGTTGTGACTGGACCGAAAATTGCCCCATAGACCAAATTGCAATCGCATGGGATATCTACAAGCCGCAAATCGACGCCTATATCCAGCGCGCCCTAGATCCCAGCACGGCCCCTTCATACGGGGTTCCGGGTGATCAATAGTGAAGTCACTGAAACGCCACATGTTACCTCGGCACTAAAGCGTTGTGATTGCCTCTCTTTGAGTATAGCTACGGGACGTCACTTGCGACGATAAACAAGCATGGCAGAATGTGGGTCAAGGACACTAATTAAAATTAGCTCATATCTTTACGTAATTGAGAAACCTGGCCATGGTCTCTCCGTTTGTTAAATTATTTATCTGTAATTTTTCGGATAACGTTCAAAAAATTGTCTTGGCCTAAGGCCGATGTTACGGTCTCTTTGAGAAGAGAAGATTCAAAACCTGTAACCTCATAATCGCAAATTATTGGATCTGGAGGAATTGTATCTCCATTAAAACCCAGGGGAGTGCTTCTTGCTCCACGATTTATTCCCTCTTTAAACCATTTTGTTTTTGAAATTCTTAAAATGGCTTCATTCCTTAGAGATAAATCTTCAGAAGGCCAATTTCCCACAACAAATCCATAAATATATGACCACCATTGGACGTGTTCTGTAAGTGGGCGTGCAACCTTTTCCCATTTATCAAGAGCTTTTGGAATATTTTCTTCTTCATTCACTATAGTTGCCAAGGCCATGGCATTTGTAAATGCCATGTTAGCAGCTTGACCTAAATTAGGAGGCATGCCGTTTGCAGCATCTCCAAGTATAGCAACTTTGCCATCTGACCAGCTTCGGCAGCGAACATATCCGATGCGGTCCCATCGTCCATCTTCTTGAAATCTATTAACTAAACTTTCTTGTAGTGGGAATGTCTTTCTCCAGAAATCACGATCTATAGGTATCTTTCTGCCGCGTTCATCATCTATTGGGGCGCTTAAAAATATATAATTTTGCCCATCTGTACATGGGTTATAAAGAAGTCTCCACGGACCATTCCAGTATTCGGTAATTATGTCTTCAGGATCACCTGGTTGATGCTGTATCAACATACGTATCCCTGCTTCAATGCCGTAATCTAAAACGCGTGTTGCATAAATGCTTTCTCGCAAACGGGAATAAAGTCCATCCGCAGCAACTATAAGATCAGCCTTTCTTTCATCTCCATTATCCAGAACTAAAATGCCTTCAGAGCGAACAGACACAGCCGTAGAAGACGTCCGTATTTCAACGCCCTCTGCTACGGCTCGATTGATAAGAGATTGATAGAGATCTGCACGAGGTGGAAGCAAAAGTTGATCACCTGGCGTCATAGGCCTGGTCATCAAAATATTTCCTTCCTGATCAGCGATCCGCCACTCTTTGATAATTTTTGCCCGCTGCACTGCCTCTTCGTACGCACCGATCATTTGCAGTGATTTTAACCCATTTCCCCATAGCCAAATACCTGCACCGAACATTCGTAAATCACTATTCTTTTCGTGTAATGTAACTTGCCAACCAAGTTGTGCCATTCTCACTGCAAGAGCTAATCCAGATAATCCAGCTCCAGCGATCTCAATTGTTCTACTTTTACTGTTCATGATAGTTTTCTTTTCCGCACGTTATTCCTATGAAAAACACAAAACAAATAACATTACATAACGTATTTGAATCTATGTATTTCACAAATATTGTCGACAGTCGCCATTTTTAACTCCGTGGTCTGTGTCTGGTCTTTTGACCAAGACAACGGAATTGAGGCGAAGGCTAAGTTATGGATAAGACTGGTGGGCGCTACTGGATTTGAACCAGTGACCCCCGCCGTGTGAAGACGGTGCTCTCCCACTGAGCTAAGCGCCCTAAGTCATCAAAACTGTTGCTTACCATGGATTCTCGCCCTTTTGGGATTTCTCGTCAATGCAACAAAAGGGTTGTTTTCGAGAATTTTTGGTACGGATTTGGTACGAAGCTGGAGGAGGGGGGAGAAATAAAGTGGGGGTCTAGTCATCGAGGGTAAAGCCGGCGAGAAAAATTCAGCAGCTTCAGCTGCAAACGAAGAAATTTCGATACAAACTGGCCTGGTGGTAAAATTCACCTAGTTAATTAGTGGGTGTGGTCGTGTCGCTAACTTCGGAGATTTTGTCAAAACCAATCAGCCTAGATGCCATTCGGTCCCTGCTGGCTTCTGAAGCTGGCTATGTGCGGGCGAGGTTTATCCTCGAGCAGATTGTTAGTCGCGACGGCTTATTCGGTGTCACAGTTGCGGAAGCCTCACGTCTTCTCGATCTGCTTGATGCGCGCGAGGGGAAAGCGGACACGTCTTCCTCAACAATCCTCAACATCATAAATCAGCAGGCAGACGGCGCTCCAATAGAAGAATCTATGAATGTTCTGGGCGAGCGAGGAATTGGGTTTGATGAATTATTGGCATACTTGGAAGGTGAAATCTTATCAGAACCTGACCGAGCTCTGAGGCAGAAGAAAGCCTATCTGGGGAGCATGCTCGGCTTGAAGGTGGCAGTCGCAGAGATGAAACCTAATGCAGACTTCGCGAAGTTGGATGATGGTCTAGTAGTGGCGCCGGCGCTTGGTAAGGATTCGGGCGCCGCTTTTGTGAAAAATACCGATGGTAACCGCGTCAGGCCTATCTTCCTCGATGACGGCGAGTTCGTTATATCACGAGACGCAGTTGAAGGTTTTGGATTTGAGGCTGGAGCGAGCGAAGAGGAAGCTCATCACAAGGGAATAGAACTGCTCAGAGAGATGCAAGGGAGCGCATATATATATGAAAATCCGATATCTGCTGACCTGATCGTACTTTCGGCATGTGATACTGGCGTTGGACAGACCGTATCAGGAGATGATTTTCT
>CAZUXZ010000019.1:0-17172 GCA_964624055.1 uncultured Rhizobiaceae bacterium
CAGAAAAGAAGGGTGCGCGACTCATCGCACTGCCTGAAAATGTCGCGCTGATGGACCATCGCGACGAAGAGGTACAGGCTCAGGCGGTCGTGCTGGAGCAGCATCCGGCAATTCTGGCCTTCGGCGAAATAGCGCGTAAGACTGGCGCTTGGATATTGGCTGGCTCGGTCGGCGCACGCGGCGCGGATGGCCACGTAGCTAATTGTTCGGCCCTGATTAATGGCAGTGGTGTGATTCAGGCGCGTTACGACAAGATTCATATGTTCGATGTTCATCTGCCCAATGGCGAGATCTACCGGGAATCAAAATCCTTCCGTCCCGGCCACCAGGCGGTGGTCGCCGAAACGCCCTGGGGCGGGCTGGGCTTAAGCGTTTGCTACGATCTGCGCTTTCCGCAACTTTATCGCGCACTTGCTCATGGTGGGGCCGAAATCATCACCATTCCCGCTGCCTTCACCAAGGTGACTGGCGAGATGGTGTGGCACGTGCTTAATCGGGCACGTGCCATTGAAAGCGCCGCTTTTTTGCTTGCGCCCTGTATGTGGGGTAGGCATTCAGGCGGTCGCACCACTTTCGGCCATTCGCTGATCGTCGATCCGTGGGGCAAAGTTCTGGCAGATGCGGGCGAGGGTGTTGGCTTTGTTATGGCGGAGATCGATCTTTCCGAGGTTAATAAGGCACGTGCGTCGATTCCCGCGCTGCGACACGACCGCGATTTCAAAGTTCCTGCCGACGAAAAAAAGGTCATAAGCGCGGTTTGACCCGTTAAACTGAATTTCTTGCGCATACCCGCTGCACACAGGCGGGATAAGGGAAATCGATTGTCAAATCTTCGTAGGCGAGGATCGTGAGGCTGTCGAGAATTCCAGAAATGAGTTCCCCCCGTTTCAGGAGATGGTCTGGGTTACGCGGCCGGCCGAATGCCTCATTGCCAGCGGAGAACGTTTCGTATAGCAGCAGCCCAGCGGGCGCGAGTACCGTGACGATATTGGGAAAGAGCTGCCGGTGAAGATAGTTGGTCACCACGATAGCCGCAAAGCGGCGGCCGCAAAATGGCCAAGGAGCATTTTCGAGATCGGCCGCGACAATCTCCAGTCCGGCTTCGCCCTCGAGGTCTGCCAGGGCCGAAATATCGATGTCGCAGGCTGTTACCGGATGACCGAGACGCAACAGATGTTGGCTATGTCGTCCGCTACCGCATGCGAGGTCCAAGACATTGCCACCGGATACGATTTCGCTGGCGAATCGGGTGATCCAGGGCGAAGGCAGACCGCGGCGATGATGAGGGTGAGAATGAATCATCTAATTTTACACGCTTGATTTTGTAATAATATAAGATAGTTAGAGAGGCTCCGAGAGAGCCTAGGGCAGTATTGGACCGATTGCGATGATTGTCTTCGATCTTAAATGCGCGCAAGAACATGTTTTCGAGGCATGGTTCGCCGATTCAGGCGCTTGCGAGAGCCAAATTTCCGCAGGAGAAGTGCAATGCCCACTGTGCGGCGACGCCAAGGTCGAGAAAGCACCCATGGCGCCGAATCTTCCTGCTGGTACGGGCCGCGGCAGGGGGCGCAAGAGCGCGGGTGGCTCGGCACGGCCGTCCAATTCGCCTGGGGGCTCTGCGTTAACTCCTGCGGCAGCCGACATCAAGCCGCCCACACCCGAGCAAATGGGTGAGGCGATTAAAACCTTGCGTAAAATGCGTGAGGTGGTCGAGAAAAATTTTGACCATGTTGGCGACCGCTTCCCTGAAGAAGCGCGCAAAATTCACCATGGCGAAGTCGAGAAGCGCAATATATACGGCGATGCCACCGTGGAAGAGGCGGAAGAACTTTCCGAAGAGGGTATTGAGATCAGCCAAATGCCTTGGCTGCCGCGTCACGATTCTTAATCCCTAGCCTTTGAGCTTCTCACCGCAGATGATGTAGTTGACCGATAGGCTGCCGCCAAGCGACCAAGCACGCGCAAGGGGGTCGTAGCGGATGCCGCTGATATCGCAGATGATCACACCATTCCGCCGTAATGGGGCGACTAACTCCGAAGGGCGGACGAATTTGGACCATTGATGCGTACCAGGTGGCAACCAGCGCAGAATTTTCTCAGCTGCAACGATGGCGAAGGCATAGGACGCAGCGGTTCGGTTCAGGGTGGCGGCGATGTACATGCCTCCAGGACGGACCAACTCCGCGCTCGCCGCAAGGAAGCTGTCGAGGTCGGCAACATGCTCGACTACCTCGAGTGTGAGTACGCAGTCGAACGGACCTTCCTCCTTGGCCAGTTTCTCGGCGCTGATTTGCCGATAATCGATAGCTAGCCCAGATTTTTCCGCATGCAGCCGCGCCGCGGTAATTGTTTCTTCGCCTGCATCGATTGCTGTAACATCGCCGCCGAGCCGAGCAAGAGGCTCGGCAATCAGTCCGCCGCCGCAGCCGATATCCAGGATGCGCAGACCGGCGAGCGGTTTGGCGTCGGCTATATCGCGCTCATGGCGCTGGCACAGTCGGTCGCGGATAAAGGTGAGGCGCGGGACATTGAGGGCATGAAGCGCGCGAAACGGACCGTCGGCTTGCCACCATTCGCCGGCTAGTGCTGCGAAGCGTGCAATCTCACCTTCGTCTATAGAGCTGCCATCTGCGGCTGTTGAATTTTCCTGCGCCATGCTCGTTCCTTAACTTGTTACGCGCGCTTGCCTGTCAGAATCTAACACAGTATGTATACCTGCTCTTCTGCAGGTTTTGGGTATTGGGTAGTCGTGTCCGCGGTTTAGAACGGACGCCAGAGTGGAATCAATGGCGTTGATCGTACAGAAATTCGGTGGGACCTCGGTTTCCCACTTGGGTCCAATTCGCCGTGTCGCTCGTCGGGTGCAGGCAGAGCTGAACGCGGGCAATGAGGTGACCGTGGTAGTCTCGGCGATGGCGGGCGTGACGGATCAGCTCGTCGGCTGGGTGCGGGATATTGCGTCGAGCGGAAGCGACGCCGAATATGACACGGTGGTCTCGAGTGGCGAGCAGGTGACGAGTGGTCTGGTGGCGCTCGCGCTGGAGCGGCTCGGCATCAAATCTCGTTCCTGGCTCGGATGGCAATTGCCGGTGAACACCAGCGGCGACCATGCCCGCGCCCGAATCCTTGATATCAAGACCGATGAAATTAATGCATTCTTGGCTTCGGGCGGCGTTCCTGTGGTCGCTGGGTTTCAAGGAATCTCGCCAGACGGACGGTTGACGACGATCGGGCGCGGCGGTTCGGATACGCTCGCGGTGGCGCTTGCTGCAGCGCTCAAGGCCGATCGCTGCGACCTTTATTCCGATGTTACCGGCGTCTTTACCGCGGATCCCTGGATCGTCAACAATGCCCGCAAACTTGACAAGATCACCTGCGAGGAGATGCTCGAATTGTCTTCGCTCGGTGCGAAAGTGCTTGATCCGCGTGCGGTACGCCTGGCTATTCGTCACCGCGTGCCGATTCAGGTGCTATCGAGCTTTGCGGATCTGCCAGGTACTTTAATTGAAGGAACAATAATAACGGATGTATGGGGTATGCCCTTAGAAGACGACCAGAAACAGAATGTGGTGACCGGTATCACCTATAGCCGGGACGACGCGAAAATCACTATCGCCCAAGTCCCTGACCAGCCGGGAGTGGCTGCAGATATCCTCGCGCCACTGTCGGAGGCGGGCATCAATATCGACATGATAGTGCAGAACGTATCGCATGACGGAAATGCGACTGATCTCACCTTTACCGTCGCTCGAGACGATGCTGAAAAGGCCACCCACGCTCTACGCGAGCTTAAGGGTAAATTGGATTATCAGAGCCTGTTGAGCGATATCAATGTTGCCAAGATATCTGTAATCGGCGTTGGCATGCAGAGCTATGCCGGGGTTGCTCAGACAATGTTCACAGCACTCGCCGAAAACAATATCAATATCCAGGTGATATCGACTTCGGAGATCAAGATCAGCGTGCTCATTAGCGAAGAACATACTGAACGGGCGGTACGTGCTTTGCACGAAGCCTATAAGTTGGATGAGTAGCGACGCCGATCTTGCCGTCGCAAACGCCGAACTCGACGCTTTATCGGCGCGCGGGCGGAAATTTCTTGGCGTTCGCCATGCGTTAATGGGCGGTGCCATGTCTTGGCTATCAGAACGTCATCTGGTCTCGGCGACTTCGAATTGTGGTGCTTTTGGTGTGATTGCCACGGGCTCGCTGAGCCCAGGAGAACTGCGCGCCGAGATCAAGGAGACCGCGGCACGAACCGATAAGCCTTTCGGCGTTAATGTCATTATCATGCATCCAGAATTGGACGAGTTGTTGCAGGTCTGCATTGACGGGGGGGTCGGCCATGTTGTGCTGGCGGGCGGTTTGCCGCCGCGCGCCGCAACGGAGAAACTGAAGGGTGCAGCGGTCAAGGTCATCACCTTCGCGCCAACCCTGACGGTCGCCAAGAAGCTCATGCGCCAAGGGGTCGATGCCTTCATTATTGAGGGTATGGAGGCAGGTGGCCATACTGGTCCGGTCGCGACCAGCGTACTTTGTCAGGAAATTCTTCCTCATCTTCGCGACGTGCCTGTCTTCGTCGGTGGTGGTATCGGACGGGGTGACGCCATAGCGCTCTACATGAAAATGGGTGCCGCCGGATGTCAGATCGGTACCCGTATCGTTTGTGCCACAGAATCCGTCGCCCATGAGAATTTCAAGAAAGTTATCCTGCACGCCAAAGCACGAGATGCGCAGCTCTCGGTTCAGCTTGACCCGGATTTTCCTGTAATCCCTGTGCGCGCGCTGATCAACAAGGCGACAGATAATTTTTTTGACACCCAACGCGATGCTATTGCACGCCACCGGGCGGGCGAGTTGGACCAGAAAGAGGCACAACTTGTCATCGAACGGTTTTGGGCGGGTTCGCTGCGTCGCGCGGTCATCGACGGAGATATCGAACAGGGTTCTTTAATGGCCGGACAAAGCGTCGGGATGGTTGAACGTGAGCAACCTGTGGCCGAAATAGTCGAGGAGTTGATGGCTCAGGCAGTCGAGGCGCTTGCCGAGAAGCCTGAATAATTATTAACTACAAGTAAAAATCAACCTTAAATTCGGTCCAATAAGATGAACCGTTGAAAGGGCAATTTTATCAATTGCACCACGCACGAGCTGGTGTTAATTTTCTCAATTGCCATCAACAAAAGACGCTAGACAGCCTTTTGCCGCTCAAAAATGAAGACTGTCTGGGGCGTTAACTAGGGCAGAAGCAGTTCTAGGGGACGAAGCGTAGTTCAGATTACTTAGGATGCGATCATCGTCGTTTGTGGTGAGTTGAAGACTGCCCATTACGGTCAGGTCAAGGATTAACCAATATGTTGCCCATTGTACAGATCTTTTGGATTTATGAGGCGGCGGAATGGTAGATCGGAGAGGGGCTGAGCCCCTTGAACCAAGATTGGGCGATGATTCCCTGTTGCGCGAAGTTGGTGACAACCCTGGCGTCGAAGAAACACCCAGCCTCTGCGTTGATTTGCGCCGCGCCCGCATGACGTCCGGACACGAATTGTCGGAGGTGGCGTCGGCGCTTCGGATTCGAAAAATTTATCTTGAGGCGCTTGAGGAAGGTCGTTTTGATGATTTGCCCGGCGGAACCTACGCCACTGGGTTCTTGCGCAGCTATAGCGAATTTCTCGGCATTAATCCGGATGAAATGGTAGAGCGTCTCAAGCGTGAAACCGCCACCGGCATTGATCAACGTGATTTATCGTTTCCGGTACCCCCAAAAGAAGGGCGCTACCCCAAACCCTGGTTGGTCTTGGTGGTTCTTGTGGTTGCCGGACTCGCCTATGGCGGTTGGAATGTTTATTCGACCGACGGAGAAGTCGCCACCAAAATTGTGTCGGACGTGTCGAACACCCTGACCGAGGCCGCAGGTTTGTCGGAAGACGAAGCAGTGATAGCGGAAGTTGCGACAGAGTCCATTGTCATTGAAGAGGAGTTGGCAGCAACGGAAAAGTTGGGAACTCAAGTCACCAGCGATAGCGTAGTCTCCAATCTAATTGAAACGGCCAACGATAAAACCTGGATGTCCGAAGCATCCGATGCGGGAGTGGGGCAGGACGACTCCCAGGAAAGGACGGTCGCAATTGTTGAAAGCAAAGAGCCTGCTGCCGCCGAAAGTGCGTTAGAGGAAGACGCTCAGGTGACGGCAGCGAGTCCAGCGAACAATTCACCACTGGATGGCGAATCTCTATGGGATAATCCGACGTCGAACAGTGGTTCCGAATCTGAAATTGTGGCGGAAGTCGCCACACCAGAAGGTGCTGAAGTGGCGAACATCATCCGTAATGCCAATGCGCGGGCACTTGATGAAACTGACTCTCCGCAAGTTGCCGTAGCATCGGTTTCGGCTGGCAAGCCGGCGCGTAAGATGAATATTTATGGCGAGGAAAACGCTAATTTTAGAATTGCGATCACGGCGACGGCGGACAGCTGGGTGCAAATTCAGGGTCCTAATAACGAGCTGGTGCTAACCCGGATTTTGCGTTTGGGCGATGTGTATCAGGTGCCAAACCGCTCGGATCTCTTGATGGTAACCGGCAATGCCGGCGCTCTCGAAGTGCGGGTGGACGGTAATCTTATTAAATCGCTCGGGCCGATCGGCGTGGTACGACGCAATGTGTCGCTTGACCCAGATACCCTGGTAGCCAATACGGCAGCGGATAGACAACAATAAATTCAGCGCTTTTAGGTTGGCGAATCAGCGCTGGCAAAATATACAGAGACCGGAAGGAGCGACGTGTTTGTCCCGTTCTGACGTTTCTTCTGCTTCTCACAGTGCGGAGTTTCAATTGGCAAAGTTGCAGCCGGTTCGCGGCACTAAGGATGTGTTGCCGGACGAGAGCAGGCGCCATCGCCATGTTTTGGAGGCGGCTCGCAACGTTGCGGAGCTCTATGGCTATGAGGAGATGTCGACGCCCATCTTCGAATTCACCGATGTCTTCAAACGCACTCTTGGCGATGCTTCTGACATCGTCACCAAGGAAATGTATACATTTGAGGACAAGGGCGGTGAGTGGATTACTCTTCGCCCGGAAAATACAGCCGGCGTGGCCAGGGCGTTGATCAGCGGTGGCCTCAGTCAAAACCTTCCCCTAAAGTATTTCTATGGCGGCCCTATGTTTCGCTATGAGCGACCACAAAAGGGTCGACTCAGGCAGTTTCATCAGATCGGTGTTGAGCTGCTGGGCGTAGCGGAGCCACTGGGCGATGTGGAAATCATTGCTCTTGGCGCCGAGGTGCTAAGCGCGCTCGGCATTGCCGACAAGGTAACACTCGAGTTGAATACTCTCGGAGACCAAGAGAGCCGCGAGAACTACCGCGTGAGCTTGGTAGACTATTTTTCCGGGTATCTCGACCGTCTCTCTGAAGACAGCCGCGCCAGGCTCAAGCGTAATCCTCTGCGAATCCTAGATTCCAAGGACGAAGGCGACCGTGCGCTGATTGCTGACGCGCCGCTCATGATGGATCATCTCAACCCGATGTCGCGCGAGTTTTTCGCATCTGTCCGTAACGGACTGGATAATCTTGGTATCGCATACACGCACAACCCGCATCTCGTGCGTGGGCTCGATTACTATTGCCATAGCGCATTCGAGTACACAACGAAGGAACTTGGCGCCCAAGGAGCAGTACTCGCTGGTGGGCGCTATGACGGACTGGTTGAATCCATGGGCGGCCCCGCTACCCCCGGCGTTGGCTGGGCGTCGGGCATTGAGAGGCTGGCGATGTTGGCTGGTGCCGTTCCAACGGATTGTCACATTATTGCTGTGATTCCGATCGGCTCGGAAATGGAGGCGGAGGCATTCGCGCTAACACAGGAACTGCGCGCGGCGGGTTTCTGTGCTGATGTGGCGTTTCGCGGAAATATGTCGAAGCGACTCAAGCGCGCCAATAAGGTTGGTGCCGTCTGCGCTGTTCTGCTCGGTGAAGACGAGGCCGCTCGTAATTGCATCACCGTGCGCGATCTCGGGAGCGGCGAACAGCAGGATGTTTCACGTAGCGATCTCACTCAATACCTTCAGACCTGGAGACGGGTGTGAAGATCGATGCACGGCTTGACGGTATTGTCGCCCGTGAGCAGGAGCTTTCCTCGCTATTGTCTAGCGGGCATGGTTTGTCGAGTGACGAACTTGTAAGCTACTCCAAGGAATATGCGGAACTGAAACCGGTGATCTCCGCAATCGAGGCGCTGCGCAAGGCAGAATCGGAGGCGGCGGACCTTGCCGAAATGATTGCGGCACCTAATACCGAGAGCGAAATGCGCGACCTCGCCGAAGAGGAATTTTTTGCGCTCAAAGAGGAGATTCCAAAGCTTCACGGTGCTCTCAAGTTACTCCTATTGCCGAAGGATGAAGCGGACGAGAAAAACGCCATTTTGGAAATCCGCGCTGGCACCGGTGGCGACGAGGCGGCGCTATTTGCTGCGGACTTGATGCGTATGTATCAGCGCTATGCCGAGAACAGGAAATGGCAGGCGGAGGTAATGTCGCTTTCCGAAACCGGTATCGGGGGCATTAAGGAAGTAGCGATAGAGATTGGCGGACGTGGCGCATTTGCGCGGCTCAAATATGAATCGGGCGTCCACCGAGTGCAACGCGTGCCCGAAACAGAAGCAAGCGGACGCATCCATACCTCAGCGGCAACGATTGCGGTGCTTCCCGAGGCGAAGGAAGTCGATCTCGTGATCGAGGATAAGGACCTCAAAGTCGATGTTTACCGTGCATCCGGTCCGGGAGGGCAAAGCGTAAACACCACCGACAGCGCTGTCCGTATGACCCACCTGCCGACCGGCATTGTGGTTACCCAGCAAGATGAAAAATCTCAGCACAAAAATCGTGCCAAGGCGCTCAAGGTTTTGCGCGCGCGACTTTATGATCATGAGCGCAGATTGCATGATGCAGAGCGGGCCGAAGCCCGGCGCGGACAGGTGGGCTCGGGAGACCGCTCGGAGCGCATCCGCACTTATAATTTTCCGCAAGGTCGCGTCACCGATCACCGAATCAATCTCACGCTTTATAAACTAGATAAAGTGCTGAACGGTGAGGGTTTGGATGAATTCGTCGATGCGCTTTTGAATGACGAACAAACGCGCCGCCTGGCGCAAACAGATTGATGAGCGTCGATCAGGCGTTGAACCTCGCGTCTGCTCTTCTTAAGGGGGGCGGTATCGAAGAGGCACGTTTTGAAGCGCGTATACTCCTTGGCCATGTGCTTGGTGCTACGAGGGAGGAACTTTTGCTTGGCTATGCGAAGGGTCTCTCCAAAAACAAGTTCGATGAGCTCATGAGCTTGGCGGCACGTCGTGCGGCACGTGAACCAATCGCCTATCTTACCGGTGAACGGGAATTCTGGGGGCTCTCTTTTGAGGTAACGCGGGACACACTCATCCCCCGACCGGACAGTGAAACGTTGATCGAGGCGGTGCTCGCCTTTACCAGAGTGCAAGGTTATGGCCGGTACCGAATTCTCGATATCGGCACCGGCAGCGGATGTCTGCTGATTTCACTCCTGAAAGAAATGCCGGAAGCCGAGGGGGTCGCCACCGATAGCAGCCTCGCCGCACTCGAAGTGGCTCGGCGCAATGCGGCACGTCATGGTGTTCTAGCCCGAGCGCATTTCGCGGCGGTCTCCTGGGGCAACGCTCTGAAGCCGCCGTTCGATCTAATCGTCGCCAATCCACCCTATGTTGCTGAGAGCGCGCGTACCTCGTTGATGCCGGATGTTGCCGAGTACGAACCGACGGAAGCACTGTTCGCAGGTGATGTCGGGGAAGATGCGTACGTCGCGCTTGCTCCGGATCTAGCCCGGCTGATCGCGCCGGAAGGCCGTATCTTTGTCGAGCTTGGCCAGGGGTGTGGAGGTCGGGTCTCTGGGCTATTCAAGGTTTCGGGTTTAAGAGAATGCGCGAGGTGGAGAGATTTGGCTGGTGTCGAGCGCTGTGCGGTTTTCGTAAGCGCGGAAAGTGCCGGTGCGGGGATTTGGAAATAATTGGTTAGCGGCAATTTTGTTGAGTCGGAAATAGAAAAAAAAGTTTGAAAACTGGACAATCCGGGTTAGGTTTTAAGTGGCTATGGCGAAAGCGGATATGAAAGTATTCTTCGTCGCCAACCCTTTTTCAGCCCTGCTGGCCGGTAGATCGTCCCGATGTCAAGCAACTATCGCCACGAATTGGTGGCGTTGAGGGCGAATGAGGCGTTAGACCCAATTATATGAGACAATAATATGAACAAAGGCCAGTCCTCGAAGCGACCGCGGGGCCACCGCGGAAATGGTCGCCGACCAAATGGTGGGCGCAACGCAAATTTTGAAAGCAGCGGTCCGCAGGGAAAAATCCGCGGCACCGCATACCAGGTGATCGAAAAATACCAAGCGCTCGGTCGCGATGCGCTGACCTTCGGAGATCGCGTGGCGGCGGAAAACTTCTTTCAGCACGCCGAGCATTATTACCGCGTGATGGTCGCCAATGGCGGGGCTGACCAGCGCGGCGGTCGCAGCTCGGGGGCGCAGCAAAACCGTCAAGCCGCGGGCGAGGAACAGCAGCCACGAACCCAGGAGGCCAAGGTAACGCAGGAAGTGGATGTTGAGAAAGTGGCGCAAGTGGAAGTTGCCAGCGAGGCCAACGCGGAAAAGGGCCCTAAGGTGCAAGCTGAGGAGAGCACTTCGGAATCTTCGGAGGCTGAGGCCACGAGCGCTTAACGCGCCTGCCAACAAATTTGCAGACCAATTCCAGGGCTAGGCCTACACAATTGACGTATTTTGTGCCTGTGGGCACTTGTGGCGATAAAACCGCTTCCCATATAGAAAACACATCATTCTGTCTGAAATAGGAGCCCGGGACGAGTGCGGTGTAAAGCCGGCTTGTGTAGCGTGGCGGCCGAGTGGAGTAGGGCAATATGGATTTCGATAACTATACGGAACGTTCTCGTAGTTTTGTGCAATCCGCGCAAGCGCTGGCGGTCCGCAGCGGCCACCAGCGTTTTACCCCGGAACATCTTCTCAAGGTTATTCTGGACGACCGGGAAGGGTTGGCGGTGAATTTAATCCGTGCTGCCGGTGGCTGTCCCGAAGTCGCGCTCAATGGCGTCGAGGAGGCACTTGAAAGGCTGCCCAAGGTAGAGGGCGATGGTGCCGGACAAATCTATCTCGCGCCTCAGACCGCGCGTCTCTTTGAGAGCGCCAAGAAAATCTCCGTAAAGGAGGGCGATAGTTTCGTCACGGTGGAGCGTCTGCTCCTTGCGATCGCGCTTGCTGACGGCACGCCGGCTGTGAAGGTTCTCGCCAATGCTGGCTTGAACCCACAGGATCTCAATGCTGCTATCAACGATCTTCGCAAGGGACGCACGGCGCAGAGTGCCGGTGCCGAGGACACTTTCGATGCGTTAAAGAAATTTGCCCGCGATCTGACCGAAGCGGCACGCGAAGGTGGGCTTGATCCGGTGATCGGGCGCGACGAGGAGATCCGCCGCACGGTCCAGGTCCTTTCGCGTAGGACCAAAAACAACCCGGTGCTGATCGGTGAGCCTGGCGTCGGGAAGACCGCCATAGTTGAGGGGCTTGCACTCCGTATTGTTAACGGAGATGTGCCAGAATCCTTACGCGATAAAAAGCTGCTGACACTTGATCTCGGAGCGCTCGTAGCTGGCGCCAAGTTTCGCGGAGAATTTGAGGAGAGGCTCAAGGGTGTATTGTCCGAAGTGACCGCTTCCGAGGGCGAAATTATTCTCTTTATCGATGAGATGCACATGATTGTCGGTGTCGGTGCGGCAGAAGGTTCGATGGATGCTTCCAACCTGTTGAAACCCGCGCTTGCTCGTGGCGAGCTGCATTGCGTAGGCGCTACTACTCTTGACGAATATCGCAAGCATGTTGAAAAAGACGCTGCGCTAGCGCGTCGCTTCCAGCCGGTATTTGTTGCCGAGCCTACGGTCGAGGACACGATCTCAATCCTGCGTGGGCTCAAGGAAAAATACGAAGTGCATCACGGCGTGCGCATCGCTGACAGTGCCTTGGTGTCCGCCTCAACGCTTTCCAACCGCTATATCACCGACCGCTTTTTGCCTGACAAGGCCATCGATTTGATGGATGAGGCTGCGAGCCGTCTCCGCATGGAGATCGACAGTAAGCCCGAGGAACTCGACGAGTTGGATCGGCGCATCATATTACTCAAGATCGAGCGAGAGGCGTTAAAGAAGGAACACGATCCGGCGTCCAAGGACAGGCTTGAGACTCTTGAAGGGGAATTGGTCAAGTTGGAAGGTAAGTCGAAAGACCTCGCCGCTGTGTGGCAGGCTGACAAGGATCGACTGGCCGGTGGGCAAAAGATCAAAGAGCAACTCGACGCGGCGCGCAGCGAGCTGGAAATCGCTCAGCGTAATGGTGACCTCGCCCGTGCCGGGGAATTGTCCTATGGCGTCATTCCGGATCTCGAAAGGAGCGTAAGCGAACTTGAAGGTGGTGAGAAGGAGCGCATGCTTAACGAAACTGTGGGCGCACAGCAAATAGCTTCTGTGGTTGCACGCTGGAGCGGCATCCCGGTGGAGAAAATGCTAGAAGGCGAGCGCGAAAAGCTGCTCCATATGGAGGAGGGTTTGCGTCATCGGCTGGTCGGTCAGGACGAGGCGGTGGCTGCAGTCAGCAATGCGGTTCGGCGTGCCCGTGCGGGTCTACAAGATGGCGACCGGCCGATCGGCTCATTTTTCTTCCTCGGCCCCACAGGAGTTGGCAAGACGGAGCTGGCGAAAGCGCTGGCGGAGTTCATGTTCGACGATGAAACGGCGCTCGTTCGTATCGACATGTCAGAGTATATGGAGAAGCATGCGGTTGCTCGCCTGGTTGGTGCGCCGCCCGGCTATGTCGGCTATGAGGAAGGTGGTGTCCTGGCAGAGACCGTGCGCCGCCGACCCTATCAGGTCGTCTTGTTCGATGAGATGGAAAAGGCTCATGCGGATGTCCTCAACATTCTACTTCAAGTAATTGATGATGGCCGGCTCACGGACGGCCAGGGACGCACGGTAGATTTCCGCAATACGGTGATCATCATGACTTCAAACCTCGGCGCCGAGCTTTTGGCGGCGCAGCCGGATGGCGAAGATTCAGATGCGGTGCACGAACCGGTTATGGAGGTCGTACGCAGTGCGTTCCGGCCAGAATTTCTCAATCGCCTTGATGAGATCATTCTGTTCCATCGTTTGAGCCAGGAAAACATGGACAAAATCGTCGATATACAGGTGGCTAGATTGGCGGCACGACTAGCTGAGCAAAAGCTCACCTTGGATTTATCGTCCGCGGCCCGAACTTGGCTCTCAGAAACGGCCTATGATCCGGTCTATGGCGCACGTCCCTTGAAGCGCGTTATTCAGCGCCATATTCAGGACCCGCTTGCCAACCTTATTATCAAAGGTAAGGTGCTGCACGGGCAGACGGTCGGCATCGTGCCGGCCGACGGAGGGCTCGGTATCGTGGCGTGCGAATCCGGAGAGTTATTGAGCGCCGCCTGATTGGCGACTGGCAACCGTATGAACGCTTGGGACTTCGGCGATCAACACGCGTATTTTATGTACCTGCCGTTCAAACAGGGCGAGTTCCGCGCCCTTTAGCTTTTGCCCGGTCGGCAGTTTAAGCTTGCGCGGGTTTACCTGCTTATTTCTGCGTAGCACTTCGTAATGGAGATGCGGGCCGGTGGAGCGGCCAGTGGAGCCGACATATCCTATGGTTTGGCCTTGGCGTACCCTCTTGCCTGGTTTCATACCGCGCGCGTAGCCGTTCAGATGAGCGTAAGCCGTCTTGTAGGTGCTGTTATGGCGGATGCGGATATATTTGCCGTAGGAGCCGTTTCTGCCGATGCGCTCGATGACGCCGTCGCCGGCAGCGACCACCGGAGTACCGCGCGGCGCAGCGAAATCCACCCCGCGATGCATCTTGTTATAGCCAAGAATCGGGTGACGCCGCATACCGTAGCCCGATGATAGCTTGGCGCCATTGATCGGAGTACGCATCAGCGCCTTACGTGCACTTTGACCCTTACCATTGAAATAGTCCACTGGACCGTTGGTGGGTTCGTGGCGGTAAAGTTCGATTGGCTGGTCGCTTAGGGTAAGGGAAGCGAATAGAACTGGCCCGAGTGCGACCGAATCGCCGTCGTCATTGAGTAGATTTTCGTAGAGCACCTCGAAGCGGTCGCCTTTTTGAATCTCGCGCTGGAAGTCGACGTCGAAACTGAAGACCTGCACCAATTCCATAAGAATGCTGATAGTTAGACCGGCACCCATTGCGGCGTCATACAGGCTAGTTTGGATATGGCCTCCCGCTTTTTCCAGACGCCGTACGAGATCGCGCGCTACTTCGCTAGCGTGGAAACTGCCATCGGCCTGACGAGTAACGAGAATGTCGCGGTCCGGCGCAACATTCAACGTGATCTCGGCGAGCCTGAACGCACGCGCCTTGTTTTCGTCCAAAAAAGGCTGGAAATGGAGGGTAAGAGTTTGTCCGATCTGTATTCTGCGAGGATTGTGGATAGTACGGAAAGCGGCGATTGCCGCCTCTGCGTCGTCCGCAGCACTGCCGGCCTTGGTGAGGGCGACAAATAACGTATCCCCTTTGCTGATCGTCACGGTTTTACGGGTAAGGCCGTCATCCGGCCTGTCATAATTGACCTCCATCGGCAGGGTGAGATCGGTCATTGCATCCACCGCACCGGATTTTATGGGCCAGACCCGGGCGGGATCCGCTTCCAACGAGCGCTCGGTTCGCGCTGTGGCGGCAATGATTGCACCGCTCATTGCCTGGCCTTGCCCAGGGTGAGATGCGGGTTGCGCATATTCGCGCGTCGCGGTTTGTAAGCTGTCGCTTCGACTGGCTTCTGTGTTGACCAAGCCTTTTACAAAATTTGGCTTTTTAACTTTGGCGACGGAGAATTTCTGGTTGCCGCTGCGCAATACCTCTATATGGCGGCCCTTGGCTAGCTTTATACTGAGGCCTTCGAGCGTGAGCGCGCCACCTTTGTCGACACGGGTGGCAAGGACGAGTTTTTGGCCTTCGCGCAAACGGCGCGGATTAAATTTCTTTCTGAGTGCGCGGATGGCGTGATCCGCCTCGAACCGGTCGATACCTTCGCTGCGCAGAATCGACATGAGGGTATCGCCGCGATTGACCTCTATGTTTGCGGCAATAACGTCGGATTGAAGCTTAGGTTCCCTAATTTGCGCTGGGGTTTTCTGCAGTGGGGCCTGCTTCGCTGCGGCCTTTGACTCAGGCGCATTCCGCGGCGGTGACTTCAGCGGTTTTGGCAGTGTCGGGGTTGGCGGTTTCGGTTCGAGTGCCGCCTGTTTTTTGGCCGGTTTGAGAACATAGGTCGTACCTGGAGCGATATTGGTAAGGCTTTGTAGCGGCGCATTGGCCAGGTCACCGGTGAATTTACCCGATTCTTGGCGCGTCACGATGACATGGCGTTTGCCGCCAAGTGCGAGAGAAAGGCCATGCAATTCCGTTGCGCCCGTGTCATTTTCTGTAACGACCATATAAACGGTTTGTCCGGCGCGAAGGCGCCTCGGATTAAAATAGCCCCTGAGCGCACGGATTGCCTTGTCCGCCTCGGTGCGACTGACACCACGTGTGGTTAGCAGGTCCATTAAAATGGCGCCTTTGTGGACGTGTTGTTTGATTAGGACGCCGGCAAGGTTTGCCGCTTTTGTGGTGGCGGGTTCGCGGATTGCTTCCACGATCTCTTCATCGGTCTCGGCGCCCAGCGCGAGGGCCGAATTGCGACGGGCGATATATACGCCGTTAGAGATGCGCCGAACATTGACTACGCGGCCGTTTTTAAGATGGACGGCAACGCCGGCCAGCGTCCATTTGCCATCGGCGCGCTCCTCACCGGGGAGGACAGAAATTTTCTGACCGACTTTCAAGTGACGCGGATTGAAATAGGTTTTTAGTACCTTGACTGCGCGGCCGATATCTCGTTCCCAAATATCGAGCGACCGCATGATATTGCCGATGGTTTGGCCGCGCCTCGCATGGACCGAAACCATGCCCCCGGGCGGCCAGTCACTATTCTCGGACATAACCGCTTTGTTATCCTGCGGCCAGGGTTCTTTAGTACGATGAGTGCGGAACTTGCCGTCGCCACCGCGGACCACCTGGATGAATTTATTTTCGCTGAGTTCGACAGAAAAGACCAAGAGTAGTAGATCATCCTTTCCTGTCGATTTGAGCTTCACGAAAATGCGCTGGCCGACGCGAAGCTTTTTCGGATTGAACACTTTTTTTACAGCCTTGGTCGCGGCGGCGGCACTACTCCGCGGCGCTCCAGCATATCCCAGAATCTTAAGTAGTGTGTCGCCTTTGCCGACGGTAAATTTCTGGGTCGTGCTGGCACCGAGATCGGAAAGTTTGGATTGTGAATTCGCTGCCCAGGCAGGCTTAAATTGCAAATTTCCCTGGGAAAGCGCGCTTGCACCGAAAGTGGTGGCGACCAGAATGAGCCCACCAAGAATCGGTCCGCGCACAAATTGATTTGTCGCTATTTTCCGCATTGCGTTGAATTCACTTATTAATATTGAATTCACTTACGAAAATTGAAAGCTGCAACACGGCGCGAATATCTGTAAATCAACGCAGATATGTGCTTCGCCCCTGCCCGGTAACCATACCTGGCGATTAGTTGACGTTCTAACCATGCTTTTGTAGTTGAAAATTGTCAATGAATTCTTGTACTTCACCCTAATTATCCGATTTGTGGCAGAGAAAATCGATTAAACTGAGACTGCGGGTGTGAAGCATGGTTGGGGTAAATAAAAATTACGAGTTTTGTGCGAAAAACAGCGAGATAGCCTTGACTTTGTCTGGGGTGCAGCGTACTTAACGCCAACGCGTCACGGACCGTGAGGGCCGTGGCGCGAAATGCTGTTTGAAATTGTGAATTTGGAAGAGATGCGTGGGCGGCGTTGATTGTGCGCTGCCGACGCAAACGTTTCGATATGTCTGAGTCCAGAATAAAAATTCGGGGCATGGGCGTAGCGAACGTGCGTTTGCGTGGGATCAAGTCAATTCATCCCACATTCGGTTTTTCGAAATCGGAGACGGGACGAACATTCAACTTGAGAGTTTGATCCTGGCTCAGGACGA
>CAZUXZ010000020.1:0-29271 GCA_964624055.1 uncultured Rhizobiaceae bacterium
TGCCGGAGGGATGTTCAAGGTAGTGCTGCAGGTCAACACTCCTTCTGGCGTGCTGGCGTTTTTCCTCATCACGCGGCGCGACAAGTTCAAGGATAAGCGGGTGCGCCAGGCGCTCTCCCACGCCTTCGATTTCGAATGGACTAACAAGAATATTTTCTATGGCCTTTATGATCGCATGGCGAGCTATTTCGAGAATTCTGACCTCGCTGCGCGCGGTCTGCCCGAAGGCGCCGAGCTTGCCCTATTGGAGGCCTTTCGCGGCCGCGTGCCAGAGCAAGTCTTCAGCAAAGAATTCAAGCCGCCGGCGACCGACGGCTCGGGCCGCAACCGGCGCAACTTGCGCCAGGCCGGTAAGCTACTTGACGCGGCAGGCTGGAAGCTTCAGGACGGCACGCGGGTGAGCGCCGCCACCGGCGAGGCGCTCGGGATTGAAATTCTCTATTTTTCGCCCACCTTCGAGCGCGTCTTCGGTCCCTATGCACGCAGTCTGGAGCGGCTCGGCGTCGCAGTGAATCTCCGTCTCGTCGATCCGTCGCAATATGTCAAACGCCTGGAGGAACATGATTTCGACGTTACCACGCGGCGCTTCATACAGCAGCTTTCGCCGGGCTCAGAACTCTGGAGCTATTTCGGTTCCGCCTCGGCGAACCAACCCGGCGCACTAAATTCCGCTGGCATCAAGGACCCGGTGGTCGATGAGCTGATCGCCAAAATCCTCGCCGCGCCCGACCGCGAAAGCATGAAGACGGCTGCCCGTGCTCTTGACCGGGTGCTGCTCTGGGGCCATTACATCGTGCCGCAATGGTTCAAAGGCCAGCATCATGTGGTCTATTGGAACAAGTTCAGCCGACCGACGCTCATGCCTGAATTCGGATTCGGCGTTGACAATTGGTGGTTTGATAGCGCCAAGGCCGAAAAATTGACCACCTACCGGAAATCGCTAAATTAAACCTTATGCGGCGTGTGCGGTTTTTCTCCCTCGTTCTGCTTGCCTGCGCGGGGTTGCTGTTTCCCGGAACGCCCTTCGGCGCGGCGGCGGAAGGTGGCCATGCCGTGGCCATGCATGGCAGCCCAAAATACGGGGCGAACTTTACTCATTTTGATTACGTCAATCCCGAAGCGCCGAAGGGTGGGCGTGTCCGACTCTCGCGCACGGGCACCTATGACAGCCTCAACCCTTTTATACTGAAGGGCGTTTCCGCCGCCTTTCTTGGCCTAACCTTTGAAAGCCTGATGGCATCGTCGAGCGACGAGGCTTTTTCGCAATATGGCTTGATCGCCAGCCGGGTGGATTTTCCCGCCGACCGCTCCTCGGTTACCTTTACGCTGCGTGAGGAAGCACGCTGGCATGACGGCACGCCGATCAGCGTCGATGACGTGATCTTTTCCTTCAAAACGCTGATCGAAAAAGGCAATCCGTTCTACCGGGTCTATTACGGCAATGTGGCTAAAGTCGAGGACCTCGGCGGGCGGCGAGTGAAATTCACCTTTTCCGAAGGCGAGAACCGCGAATTGCCGCTGATCATCGGTCAGCTCTCGATCCTGCCCAAACATTATTTCGAGTCCCATGATTTCGAGAAGACCACCCTCAAGCCGATCCTTGGCAGCGGCCCTTATAAAGTTGATCTCGTCGAGGCGGGCCGCGCTATCTCCTACCAGCGCGTTGTCAACTATTGGGGCGCCCAATTGCCAGTCAATCGTGGTAGGCATAATTTTGAATCGATCCGTATCGATTATTATCGCGACGATACGGTGGCTCTCGAAGCCTTCAAGGCCCGTGAATACGATTGGCGTTTTGAAAACACCGCCAAGGTGTGGGCCAAATCATATGACGGGCTGGCGGTCGAGACCGGGCTCATTCAGAAGGTCAATATAGCCCATGAGGAACCGACCGGACTTAGCGCCTTCGTGTTCAATCTGCGTCGGCCAATCTTTGGCGACCGTCGAGTGCGCGAGGCACTTGGGCTCGCTTTTGACTATGAATGGACCAATAAGAATCTTTTTTTTGGCGCCTATACCCGGACCCGAAGCTACTTCTCTAATTCTGAACTAGCCTCCTCCGGCCTACCGAGCAGAGCCGAACTAGCGCTCCTTGAGCCCTATCGTGGGCGCATCCCCGAGGAGGTTTTTATCAGGGAGTTCGTGCCGCCCAAAACTGACGGTTCTGGAAAAATTCGGCGCAATTTGCGCGCGGCCAACAAACTCTTGAACGCAGCCGGCTGGCGGGTGATTGACGAGAAGCTCACCCACGTCGAAACCGGAGTGCCGTTCCAGTTCGAGTTTCTCCTGCAATCGGGTGGTGCCTTCGAGCGTATTGCCCAGGCCTTCGCGCGTAATCTTGAGCGTCTCGGCATCACCATGGACATCCGCCTGGTTGATCCGGCGCAGTATCAAAACCGCATCCAAGAGTTCGATTTTGACATGATGTGGGGCGGCTTCGGCCAATCGCTCTCGCCGGGTAATGAGCAGCGCGATTTCTGGAGTACGGCCGCCGCCGATATGCTGGGCAGCCGCAATGTGATTGGAATCCGCGACCCAGTGGTCGACGATTTGATCGAAAGTCTCATCGCCGCGCCCGACCGAGAGGGGCTTATCGCCGCGTCGCGCGCCCTCGACCGGGTTCTGCTGTGGGGCCAATATGTCGTGCCGCTTTGGCATCTGCGTTCCTATCGCTTGGCTTATTGGAATATTTTCGGCCGACCCGAGGCTACGGCGCGCTATGATCACGGCTTCCCGAGTACCTGGTGGGTAGATCCCGTTCGAATGCAAGCCATGGAACAGGGTGAGCAGGGTCTCGACAATTAAGGATTAAGGCGGGTTCCACAGCCGATGTTCGCCTATCTCATCCGCCGCTTGCTGCTCATCATTCCGACCCTGTTCGGGATAATGGTGATCAATTTTTTCATCATTCAGGTTGCGCCGGGCGGCCCGGTGGAGCAGGTCCTTGCCGAGCTGACCGGCACCGCAACCGAGACCACCGCGCGTATTTCGGGCTCGCAATTGGGCGAGACCGGAGCGATGGCGGGACAAAGCACGGGGGGCGCCCAAGGCGATCCCTTGAGTAAATATCGCGGCGCGCGCGGCCTAGACCCACAGCTCATCGCCGACCTAGAAAGGCAATTCGGTTTCGACAAGCCCATGGGCGAGCGCTTCCTGTTGATGATGGAGCGTTATGTGCAGCTCGATTTCGGTGACAGCTTCTTTCAGGATCGTGGCGTCATCCAGCTCGTGATGGATAAGCTGCCGGTATCGATATCGCTCGGCCTCTGGACGACTCTCTTGGCCTATTTGATTTCCATCCCGCTCGGAATCGCCAAGGCGGTACGTGATGGCTCGCGTTTCGATGTTTGGACGAGCGGCGCCATCTTTGCAGGCTATGCCATTCCTAGCTTTCTCTTCGCCGTACTTCTGGTGGTGCTGTTCTCGGGCGGCAATTTTCTCAATTGGTTTCCCTTACGCGGCATTGTCTCCAACAATTGGGATACTCTCTCGTTCGGTGGCAAGATCATCGATTATCTCTGGCATCTGGTACTGCCAATCACGGCGATGGCGATCGGCGGCTTCGCTACGCTCACCATGTTGACCAAGAATTCCTTTCTCGACGAGATCAACAAGCAATATGTCATCACTGCGCGAGCCAAGGGTCTGAGCAAGCGCCACGTGCTCTACGGCCATGTCTTCCGCAACGCCATGTTGATTGTTGTAGCTGGCTTCCCGGCGGCTTTCGTCGGCATTCTATTTACGGGCGCGCTCCTCATCGAGATCATCTTCTCTCTCGATGGTCTCGGCTTGCTAGGTTATGAAGCGCTGGTTGGGCGCGACTATCCGATCATTTTTGGTACCCTTTTCGTCTTTACCTTGCTTGGTTTGGTGGTCAATTTGATCGGAGACATAATGTATGTGTTGATTGACCCACGAATCGATTTTGAAAAGCGGGGAGGGTAGCCACGGTGGTCCGTCTCTCTCCCATGTCCAAACGGCGGCTCCGTAATTTTAAGGCCAATAGGCGCGGCTACGTCTCGTTGTGGATTTTCTTTGCTCTCTTCATCTTCTCTGCGCCGGCTGAATTCATCGCAAACGACAAACCGCTGATCGTTAATTATGACGGCGAGCTCTATTTTCCGGTCGTTGCGTCCTATGCCGAGATAGAATTTGGCGGAGAATTTGAGACCGAGGCGGATTACCGGGACCCTTTCGTGAAGGATTTAATCACTGAGAAGGGTTGGATGCTTTGGCCGGCAGTCGAGTACGACTATCAGACAATCAATTATGACCTTGAAACCCCGGCGCCTTCGCCGCCGACATCAGCCAATCCGCTGGGCACCGACGACCAGGGTCGTGACGTGTTGGCGAGGGCGATTTATGGCTTTCGTATCTCTGTGCTCTTCGGTTTGATCCTCACACTGACGAGCTCCGTCGTCGGAATCGCTGCTGGGGCGGTACAGGGCTATTTCGGCGGCCTTATAGATCTCTTTTTCCAGCGCTTCATCGAGATCTGGTCCGGCCTACCGACGCTTTTTATCCTAATCATCGTTGCCAGCATTATCGTGCCTAGTTTTTGGACTCTCTTGGCGGTGCTCTTTGTCTTCAGCTGGACTAGTCTCGTGGGCGTGGTGCGTGCCGAATTCCTCCGAGTGCGCAATTTCGAATATATTCGCGCCGCCCGTGCGCTCGGCGTCAGCGACCGCACCATCATGTGGCGCCATGCTCTGCCCAACGCCATGGTTTCTGCGCTCACCTTCCTGCCCTTTATCCTGACCGGCTCGATCACCACCCTGACGGCGCTCGATTTCCTGGGTTACGGGCTGCCGCCTGGCTCGGCCTCACTTGGCGAACTGTTGCAGCAGGGCAAAGCTAATTTGCATGCTCCTTGGCTCGGTTTTACCGGGTTCGTTGTCATCGCGGTGATGTTAAGCCTACTGATCTTTGTCTTTGAAGCGGTGCGCGACGCTTTTGATCCACGCAAGCTGGTGGCGTGATGACTGATGGGGCACTCCTCAAGGTTCGTAACCTCGACATTGATTTTACCGCCGGCAGCCAGGTCACCCACGCTGTTAAGGGCGCGAGCTTTGATATTCACCGAGGTGAGACCCTGGCGCTGGTCGGTGAAAGCGGGTCGGGAAAATCCGTGACTGCTCTTTCCATTCTACAATTACTGCCCTATCCAGTGGCGTCGCATCCGAACGGCTCGGTTCAATTCGAAGGCGAAGAGCTGATTGGTGCGCCGGAAGTGATGCTGCGAAGCGTCCGCGGTAACCGCATCTCGATGATTTTTCAGGAGCCGGCTACTTCGCTCAATCCGCTGCATTCTGTCGGCAAGCAGGTGGCTGAGGCAATTATGCTGCATCGCAAGCTGCCTAAGGCTCAAGCCTATCGTCGCGTTGAGGAGCTCTTCGAAATGGTGGCGCTTGGGGAGACAGGGAAGCGCCGCTAGGCCTTTCCGCATGAGTTTTCCGGTGGTCAGCGTCAGCGTGTAATGATCGCTATGTCACTCGCCTGCGAACCGGACCTGCTGATCGCCGACGAGCCTACGACTGCACTGGACGTCACGGTGCAGGCCGAAATTCTCAAGCTCTTGACGGATCTCCAGCGCCGCCTCGGCATGTCGATGCTAATGATCACACACGACCTTAACATCGTCCGCCACATGGCGGATGACGTCTGTGTTATGAAATCTGGCGAGATCATTGAGGCCGGTGAAACAAGGCGGACATTCGAGATGCCGCAACACACTTATACTCAGCATCTCCTCGCCGCTGAGCCGCGGGGCGAGCCACTCGAAGTAGCCGAGGCGGCCGAGGAGGTCATCACCTGCAACGACCTCAAAGTGCATTTTCCGATCAAGAGCGGTGTATTCCGCGTGACCCGGGGATACGTTAAGGCAGTGGATGGCGTCACGCTCTCGGTGCGCGCGGGGCAGACGGTCGGAGTCGTCGGAGAGAGCGGCTCCGGCAAGACCACGCTAGGCATGGCGCGCCTCCGCCTCGAACGCAGCATTGGGTCGATCCACTTTCGCGGCGAGGATATTCAGGGGTGTAATTTCAAGAAGATGCTGCCGCTCCGGCGAAGTATGCAGATTGTCTTTCAGGACCCCTACGGTTCGCTCAGCCCGAGGATGTCTATTGGCCAGATCGTCGAAGAGGGTTTGCGCGTACACGCGTCGGATATGGCACGCCGCGAGCGCCGCGAGCTGATAAGCGAGACACTCGAAGAGGTTGGACTTGATCCCGAGAGCCAGGACCGTTACCCGCACGAATTTTCCGGTGGTCAACGCCAACGCATCTCCATCGCGCGCGCACTGGTACTTAAGCCGCGCCTGATCGTCCTTGACGAGCCGACCTCAGCTCTAGACATGTCGGTGCAAGCGCAGATCATCGACCTTTTACGTGAGCTGCAGCGCAGGCACGGTCTAGCGTATCTCTTCATTAGCCACGATCTCAAGGTGATCCGTGCTATCAGTCATAAGGTGCTAGTGCTTCAGGGTGGCAAGGTGGTGGAGCAGGGCCCGGCGACGCAAATCTTCGATGTGCCTCAACACGAATACACTAAGACCTTGGTGGCTGCCGCCTTTGAGCTCCGAGCTGGTGACAAAAGCGCCAGAGATAAGCAGGGGCATGGCGAAGTTGGAATCAGTCGCTGAAGAATGCGACGAGCACCCGGTTGTAGATATCAGCGAGTTGATCGATCTCGGCGACATCTATGCATTCGTCGGTCTTGTGCATGGTGCGCCCGATCAAGCCGAATTCCGCTACTGAACAATGATTCTTAATGAAACGCGCATCCGAGGTGCCGCCGGTGGTCGAAAGCTCTGGCACTCGGCCCGTCGCTGCTTTGACCGCATCCGATATGAGCGTACTCAGATCCCCCGGCGGGGTGAGGAAGGCTTCCCCGGTAACGTGGATATCGAGTGCGTAATTGCTACTCACCGCGTTGAACTGTTCATGCAGCCATTTAGTTAGCCCACTCGATGTGTGCTTGTCGCTGAATCGGATGTTGAACTTGGCTTCCGCCTTGACCGGGATAACGTTGGTCGCCTCGTTGCCGGTATCAATGCTGGTGACCTCGATATTGCTTGGCTGAAAGTGCGCGCTGCCTTCGTCAAGTCGTGCCTCTGCTAGGCGGGTGAGCATGGCTATAAGGCGGGGCAGTGGATTGTCGGCGAGATGAGGATAGGCAACATGGCCCTGGGTGCCCGTTACCGTGAGGTGGCCATTGATGCTGCCGCGCCGGCCAATCTTGATCATGTCGCCGAGGCTTTCGGGATTGGTCGGTTCGCCGACTAGGCAAACATCGAGCTGTTCACCATGGGCATCGAGCCACTCGAGCATCTTACGCGTGCCGTTGATTGCCGGGCCCTCCTCATCGCCGGTGATCAGTAGGCTAATCGAACCTTCCCAGCTTTTATGGCGGGCTTCAAGAAAACGCGCCGTGGCGGCGACGAAGGCGGCGATCGCGCCTTTCATGTCGCTTGCGCCCCGTCCAAAGAGCTTTCCGTCGCGCACTTCCGCAGAGAAGGGATCATTCTGCCATCCTCCGCGGTTGCCAACCGGAACGACGTCGGAATGGCCGGCAAAGCAGAAATTGGGCGCGGTGACACCAATTCGGGCGTACAGGTTGTCAACCGGTGCGGTACCGGGTTCCTCGCCGAGAATTCGGTGGCAGGTGAAACCAAGCTCCTCGAGAGCCACCTGCAATACGTCGAGCGCGCCCTCGTCTGCTGGCGTAACCGATGGGCAGCGAATTAGGGCGCGGGCCAATTCCAGTGGCTGGTCAAGCCCCGGCATGGCCGTTTAGCTCCGCAACAACTCGTTGATCGATGTTTTGCTACGAGTCTGAGCGTCGACCCGTTTGACGATCACGGCGCAATAAAGATTTGGTGACGCAACGCCATCGGCCTGCGTTTGCCCCGCCATGCTGCCTGGTACCACGACCGAATAGGCCGGTACCCGCCCATAGTAGACATCGCCCGATTCTCGATCGACGATTCGCGTCGAGGCGCCTAGATAGACGCCCATACTGAGAACTGAGCCTTGCTCAATAATTACCCCCTCGGCTACCTCGCTACGCGCGCCGATAAAGCACTCATCCTCGATGATCACAGGATTGGCCTGTAGTGGCTCCATAAGACTTCAGTAGCCGGCGACCACCGAGATGTGGCAACCTTTGCCGAGCTGTGCGCAACTGCCAATCGTAGCCCAAGTATCGACCATAGTACCCTCGTCGACGTAGGCACCCAGATTGACGAAGCACGGCATTAGCACTACGCCGGGGGCTATATAGGCCGACTTGCGAACGATCGCACCAGGCACAGCACGGAATCCAGAGGCACGAAAATTTACCTCCCTCCAGCCGATGAATTTTGACGGCACCTTGTCGAACCAAGGTGTATCCCCACCTGGTCCGCCTGAAATTGCCATCATGTCGTTTAGACGGAATGAGAGTAGCACGGCTTTTTTGAGCCATTGGTTGACTGTCCAACCATCTGCGTTATTTTCGCAGACCCGAAGGAGGCCGTCATCCAGCGCTTCCAGCGCGGCTTCCACCGCTTGGCGCTCCTCACCCTTGCTGTCGGGTGTCAGCGCGTCACGCGATTCCCAGGCGCGTTCGATGATCTCTTTCATTTGTTCCGGTTGCACAGCCTTGTCTCCAAAAAATTCGTGCTTAACCTAGCTGTCTACCATCGCCTGTCAACCGGACTACTACGCGACGCCTGAGGCTTTAGGGGCCATATAGGGCATTGTCGAGCCAATCCACCAGATTGTCGATTTCGTAATCCGGTTTGGCTTCGTCATTGCCTGGCAACACCCAATTGTCGTCGCCGCGCACCCACACCGTGGTCATGCCGCGTGCCGCGGCGGGCACCAGATTGCGTGCGATGTCCTCAAAGAAAATCGATTCCTGGGGTTCTATCCCAAAGCGTTTTATCAGCAGGTCATAGGCCTCCGGATACGGCTTGGGTACATAATTGGCGGCGGCGATGTCGTAGATATGCTCAAAGTGATGCCCAATGCCAAGGCGGGCCAAAACCTTGCGCGAATAGGGTACGTCCGCATTGGTGAAGATCAGTTTGCGGCCCGGCAGCCTATCCAGGGCGGCTTCAAGCCCAGCGCTCGGCTCAAGCGGCGAAAAATCGATATCGTGGACGAAATCAAGAAATTTCTCTGGCGCCATACCGTGCTGGGTCATCAGACCGTTAAGAGTCGTGCCATGCTCGCGAAAATAGTTTTTCTGAATTTTTCGGGCTTCCAACACGCCAACCTTGAAGAGTTGGGCAATAAATTGGCCAATTCGAGCGTCAATTTGATCAAAAAGGCGGCATTTCGCAGGATACAGAGTGTTGTCCAGATCAAAAATCCATGTATTTACATGGCTTAGATCGGCTTTGCAGAGAGAAGCGGGCTGATTCATGAGGAATTCTTATATTTCAATACCTGCCGGCCTGCAATCTGCACCGCAGAGTGAAAGTAACTCTTATAACGTCCACAGCGTTTTATCGGCGTTGATTAACTACGGATTTCGCTGCTAAAGACTCTTCGGATAGTGACAGCAATTAAAATTCAACGCGTTCCCGCGCGCTATGTCGCGTAGCAAACGTATGCGCCGTTAATTTTGGTTTCAATGATTCTCCGAGGGCCTAGCATAAATGTAATTGTATAGCCCGAGTCGCAGCGGCGCCCGCAACCAGCGACGCGCTGATCTAATCGCACATAAACCGGGGTCGTGCTAAAATATCCTGGGTTTGGTGGGGAATGCCTCGTGTGTCCACAAGATGTTGTGATATAAGCCGCGCATGAGCGTCCCCCAGGACCCCAAGAATATTCGCTCCGTCGCCTTTTCGGACGCATTGGGCGAGCGTTATCTGGCTTACGCGCTCTCGACTATCACCTCACGCTCGTTGCCGGATGTGCGCGATGGCCTGAAGCCGGTTCAACGTCGCCTACTCTACGCCATGCGTGAGCTCAAGCTCGATCCGGAATCGGGCTACAAGAAATGCGCCCGGGTAGTCGGCGATGTGATTGGCAAATATCACCCGCATGGCGATGTAGCGGTGTATGACGCCATGGTGCGTCTTGCTCAAAGCTTCGCGGTTCGCTGGCCGCTGGTGGAAGGGCATGGCAATTTCGGCAATATCGACGGCGATAACGCAGCCGCCATGCGCTACACCGAGGCGCGCCTGACCGATGTTGCCATGGCGCTTCTCGAAGGTATCGGCGAGGATGCGGTAAAATTCCGCGAGACCTATGACGGCGAGGAGCAAGAGCCTATTGTCCTGCCGGCAGCTTTCCCTAACCTTCTGGCCAATGGCGCGAGCGGTATTGCCGTTGGTCTGGCCACCAGCATTCCGCCGCACAATGCGGGCGAGCTCTGTACCGCACTTCAGGTGCTATTGAAGAATTCGCGTTGCTCGGTGGCCGATCTTACTGCCCACGTGCCGGGGCCGGATTTTCCCACCGGTGGAGTGCTAGTCGAGGATCCGACGGCCATCGCCGAAGCCTATGAAACTGGGCGCGGCGGATTTCGCGTGCGCGCGCGCTGGGAGGTTGAAAATACCGGGCGCGGGCAATATCAAATCATCGTCACAGAAATTCCTTATCAGGTGCAAAAATCGCGCCTTATCGAGCGTATTGCCGAATTGTTGCAGGCGCGCAAATTAGCGCTCCTCAACGATGTGCGCGACGAATCAGCGGACGATGTGCGCCTCATCCTTGAGCCGAAAAGTCGCAGCGTTGATCCCGACTTATTGATGGAGACTATGTTCCGCCAGACCGAGCTGGAGACCCGCGTCTCGCTTAATATGAATGTGCTCGACGCGAATGGCGTTCCGGGGGTGATGAACTTGAAGCAGGTGCTTCGTGCCTATCTCGATCACCGATTCGAGGTGTTGCTGTGCCGCACCGCCCATCGTCTGGAAAAGATAGCCCATCGCCTTGAAGTGCTCGGCGGCTATCTCGTCGCCTATCTCAATCTGGACGAAGTAATTAGCATCATCCGCGAGGAGGAAGAGCCCAAGCCGAAGCTGATCAGGCGCTTCAAAATTACAGATGTGCAGGCTGAGGCGATTCTTAATATGCGTCTCAGGTCCTTGCGCAAGCTCGAGGAAACGGTGATTCGCGGCGAGTTCGATGCGCTCAGCAAGGAGCAGGCAGACCTCAAGAATCTACAGCGCGGCAAGGCGCGGCAGAAGACGGCGCTTGCGAAGGAAATCGCCGAGATGAAGAAGCGATTCGGACCGATGACTCTGCTCGGCAAGCGGCGGACGGAGATCGGTGCTCCACCCGAGCCTTTGGATATGCCAACTGATGCCCTGATCGAGCGTGAGCCGGTGACGGTGCTGTGCTCTGCCAAGGGGTGGATCCGTGTCGCCAAGGGCCAGCTCGATTCGGGAGCTGCTGTGAAATACAAGGAAGGCGACCGTGAGCGCTTCCGTTTCCATGCGGAGACGACTGACAAGCTCGTGCTGTTTGCCACCAATGGTCGGTTCTACACCCTTTCTTGCGGCAAGCTGCCGGGCGGGCGCGGCCTCGGCGAGCCGGTACGCCTTATGATTGATCTTCCCAACGACCAGGACGTAGTGGCGCTCTTTGTCCACAAGCCGGGCCAGCGTCTGCTCATCGCCTCATCGGATGGACGCGGTTTCGTCGTCGAGGAGGACGGCGTGCTGGCAGAAAAGCGTACCGGTAAGCAGTTGCTCAATACGGGCAAGGAGGCAGAGGCCTGCGTCTGTGTTCCGGCCGTGGGCGACAGTATAGCCGTGGTCGGTGATAACCGACGGCTTCTGTTGTTTCCAGCGTCGGAGGTTCCTGTTTTAGCGCGTGGCCGCGGTGTCATTCTGCAACGCTATCGCGAGGGCGGCCTGAGCGACGCAAAGATGTTCGACAGGACAGATGGGCTTTCCTGGCGCACCGGCGCGGGCGTGCGCAACGAGGGGCCGGCGACCGAGTGGCACGGCAAACGCGGCCAAGCTGGCCGGATGGTGCCGAGGGGCTTTCCCAAGGGCCTTAAATTCGGCTAGGTTCCGGGGACCACAATCGAACACCGAGCAACATTTATATGCAGAACGACGAGTTAGCGAATTCCATCCGTCACAATTGGTGCGAAGAAGAAGTCCGCGCTCTGTTCGATCTGGCGTTCAGCAATCTGATCTACCTGGCGCAGACCGTGCACCGCGAAAATTTCACTGCCAATCAGGTGCAGATGTCGACTCTCCTCAGCATCAAGACTGGTGGCTGTCCGGAGGATTGCGCCTATTGCCCGCAAAGCGCCCATCACCAGTCGGGGGTCGAGGCGGAGAAGATGATGCAGGTCGAGGCAGTCCTGACTGAGGCATGCCGCGCCAAGGCGGCGGGAGCCACGCGCTATTGTATGGGCGCCGCTTGGCGCGAGCCGAAGGAGCGCGACCTCGACGTAGTCTGCCAAATGGTTGAAGGGGTGCGCGAGCTCGGCATGGAGACTTGCGTCACCCTCGGTATGCTAACACCGACCCAGGCTAAGCGCCTCGCCGCAGCCGGGCTAGACTATTACAACCACAATCTCGACACTTCTGAGGACTTTTACAGCCAGATCATCACCACGCGGAGCTATCAGGAGCGTCTTGATACGCTGGAACATGTCCGCGATGCGGGCATTAATGTCTGCTGCGGCGGCATTGTCGGCATGGGCGAGGGCCGCGCCGAGCGTGCTGAGCTGCTACGCACTCTCGCTAATATGCCGGTTCATCCGGAGAGCGTGCCGATCAACAATCTAGTGCAGGTCGAAGGCACGCCTTTGCATGGAACTGAGCCGCTCGATACTCTCGAATTCGTCCGCGCTATCGCGGTTGCTCGCATCCTCATGCCGCGCTCCATGGTGCGCCTCTCCGCCGGGCGCGAGCAAATGAGCGATGAAACCCAGGCGTTGTGCTTTCTAGCCGGCGCCAATTCGATCTTCCTTGGCGATAAATTGCTCACTACTGGTAACCCGCTCCCCGACAGAGACGCCAAGCTTTTCAAAAAGCTCGGCGTCGAGGCGATGCCGGTTTAGTAATTTTTGCTTGATGCAAATGTGTAGACGCAGACGCTTTCGCCGGCTTGGGGTGTGCCTTAACCGAAAACAACTTTTGGCAGCCAGGTGACGAGACCAGGAAAGAGGCCGATGATGGCGAGCGCGATGAGCTGGATCAGCACAAAAGGGATCACGCCGCGGTAAATATGCCCAGTTGTGACCTGTGGCGGTGCGACACCGCGCAAATAGAACAGTGAGAAACCGAAGGGCGGCGTGAGGAACGAGGTCTGCAGATTGACCGCCATCATCACGCCGAGCCAGACTGGGTTGATATCCATCTGCAAGAGCACAGGTGCAATGATCGGCACCACCACGAAGGTGATCTCGATGAAATCGAGAAAGAAACCCAAGAGGAACATGATCAGCATGACAACGATCATCGCGCCGATAACACCGCCGGGAATGTTGGACAACAGCTCGTGCACCATGTCGTCGCCGCCGAGACCACGGAATACTAGAGAGAACAGCGCGGCGCCGATTAAAATGACGAACACCATGGCACTGATTTGCATGGTTGAGCGCCCAACCTCTTGCAGAATGCGGCTCTGATAGATGCGGAGAAGGCTGAACAGCGTGCCCCAAGCAAGAATTGCGGCGAGCACGAAGGCGGCATAGATCGCCGCCTGATCTCCTCCGCCGATCTCCTCGCGGGTGACGCGAAGGTCGAACGCGGCGGAAAGGATTAGCATACCAATCAAAGATCCGCCGGCGGCGTAAATCGGAATGCCGCGTTTTTCGTCTAGCCGTAACCCGGCGAGCAGGATGGCGCCCACCGCGCCTACCGCCGCCGCCTCGGTTGGCGTTGCGATACCGGCCAGGATCGAACCGAGCACCGCGACGATCAATACGATTGGCGGAATCAGGGCGTGGGCGATGCGCTGCCAAAGGGCAAGGCCGGTCGCCTCACCAAAATTGACCAAGTCCATTGCCGGCGAGGATTTCGGCCGGATCCAGGCCATGATGATCTGATAAAGCATGTAGAGCCCGACCAGCAACAGGCCCGGCAAGAGCGCGCCGGCGAAGAGGTCGCCGACTGAGACTGGGTCGGGCGACCAATTGCCTATCTCGCGCTGGGCATCGACATAGGCGTTGGAGATTTGTTCGCCGAGGATGACGAGAACGATGGAGGGCGGGATGATCTGGCCGAGGGTGCCGGAAGCGCAGATCATGCCGCTCGCGAGCTTTGGATCGTAACCCCGCCGCAGCATGGTGGGTAGTGAGAGGAGCCCCATGGTCACCACCGTGGCGCCGACGATACCTGTAGAGGCTGCGAGTAGGGCGCCGACGATGAGTACCGAAATGCCAAGCCCGCCGCGCAAGCGGCCGAATAGCAGACCCATGGATTCCAGGAGTTCCTCTGCTACCCTGGAGCGCTCGAGCATCACTCCCATGAAGATGAACAGCGGCACCGCCAGCAGCACCTCGTTCCACATAGCGGTGCCAAAGATGCGTTGCGGCATGGCTTGCACGAAGGTGATATCGAAGACGCCGAAGGCATAGGAGAAGAGCCCGAAAAGAAGCGCCACGCCGGACAGCGTGAAGGCGACCGGGAAGCCGGCTAGCAGACAGGCGAAGGTCGCCAGGAACATGAGAATGACGAGGAATTCAGCGACCATGTCAGGGTGCGATTTGCTGCTGATCGTCGGTTGGTGGATGGCCGGAAAGCGTCAGGATAGACCGCAATGCCATGGAAACCCCTTGCAGCGCCATTAACGCAGCGAACAGCAGGATGAGCGATTTCAAGGCGAAGACAGCGGGAATGCCACTAGTCTCCTTTGAGCCTTCCAACACACTCCAGGACTGCCCGACATAGGGCAAGGTCGCCCAGACGATGATGGCGCAGACGGGGAACAGGAGAAACAGTGTTCCGAGAAGATCGACCAGCGCTTTGTGTTGCGGCGAAGCAGAGCGATAGAGGATATCCACTCGCACATGGCCGCCGTGAAGAAGCGTGTAGGCCGCGCCGCAGAGAAACAGTGCCGCATGCAGATATATCACGCCCTCCTGCATGAGGATTGAGCCAACACCGAAAACATAGCGCATGACGACTACGGTGAACTGCAGCAGCACCATGGCAAGTGCTAACCACGCCGCGCCGCGCCCAATCTGCTCGTTCAAGCGGTCAATCGCATGCGAAACGACGGCGAGCGCGTTCACGCCCGTCGTCCGTTTGCCCGGAATATCAAGTTCCTAGTCCGGGATAGCTGCTCCGGGCGGGGCGTCGCCCGGAACAGTATCAAAGAGCCCTCAATTGAATTTGAAGGGCAGCAAGCGCGCCTGCCAGAACGCTTGATCAGAGTTCTTAGAATAGGCGATGGACTTTTTGCGAAAGGCGAGGAAGCTGTCATAGACACGCTGAGTAAGATTGTCGCTGCCGGCGACCTCCGAAACCACTTGGCCCGAGGCACCCCCAAGCGCGTTGAGTAATTCGTTTGGCACGCGCCGCACCTTGACATTGTGCTTGTTGACCAGCGTGTCGAGTGCGTCCGCGTTCTTAGCGTTGAATTCGGCGAGGGTGACGTCATTGTCCGCGGCCATGCAGGATGCGATGAGATTTTGTTGGCCGGAATCGAGGCTATCCCAGACACTCTTGTTGATGCCACAGGAGAGTGTGGTGCCTGGCTCGTGGAAACCGGGCCAATAGTAATATTTGGTGACCTTGTAGAAGCCGAAGGCTAGGTCGTTCCAGGGCCCGACCCATTCGGTCGCATCAATCGTGCCGGCCTGAAGCGCCGGAAAAATCTCCCCACCTGGCAACGATACGGCGGCCGCGCCGACCCGGCGCAGTACTTCACCGCCAAGGCCAGGCATGCGCATCTTGAGGCCCTTGAAGTCCTCCAGGCTGTTAATTTCCTTGTTGAACCAGCCGCCCCACTGGACACCGGTATTGCCCGCCATGAAGGGTTTGATGTTGAAGCCCGCGCCTAGCTCGTCCCAAAGCTCCTGTCCACCGGCATGGTAGATCCAGGCGTTCATTTCCGTCGCCGTCAGGCCAAACGGCACCGTGGCGAAGAAGTTGAAAGCCTTGGATTTGCCCTGCCAGTAATATTCCGCGCCGTGATAGAGATCTGCTGTACCCTGGCTCACCGCGTCGAAAGATTCGAAAGGCGGCACTAACTCCCCCGCCGCATAGACCTTGACAGAGAGACTGCCGCCGCTACCGTCGGTGATGCGCTTGGCGAGACGCTCCGCGGTGGTGCCAAGGCCGGGGAAGTTCTTTGGCCAGGTGGTCACCATCTTCAGCTCTCGAGTGCCCTGAGCGATGGCCGGAGCAGGAAAGTTGGATGCTGCCGCTGCGGCGGTGCCGGCGCCGACCATGGCTGCACCTTTGAGGAAAGAACGGCGTTTAATAATTTTACTCATGCTGTTTTACCTCCTGTTAAAAAGAAAGGCGCGTTGTTAACGTTCTCTTTTTTACCGCGACCTTATCGTTCGGGGCGTGTGATTGGCAATGCTAACTCATATGGCGCCAGACGCCGCGTTCTAGCTTCTCCAGCGGGCGGAACCGCGCTTTGTAGGACATTTTGGTGCAATCGCTGATCCAATAGCCAAGATAGAGATGATCCTTGCCTACCATGCAGCAGGTCTCGGCAAGCCACAGGATCATGTAGGTGCCGAGACTACGCTTGGCGAGCGAAGGCTCGAAAAATGTGTAGATAGCAGAGAGAGCGTTGGCTAGTTCATCGTAAAGGCAAACCGCTGCCAGCTCACCACCAGATTTGCGAAACTCAGCGAGACGTGTCCCGATTGGGCTTTCCTCGACCAGGCCGCGATATTCTGAATAGCTCATATCCGCCATCTCGCCGCCGCCATGCCGGTTGTCTTGATAGCGGCAAAAGAGGTCGTAATGTTCGTCGAGTGCTTTCGGCGGCAGAGTTTTAACGGTTAGATCGAGATTGGCGCGCGCCACCCGGCGCAAGGACTTTCCTGGATGGAATGCCGCGACCGGTAGACGGACTGGAACGCAGGCACGGCAACTGGGACAGGCATGACGATAGGCGATGTTCCCGCTTCGTCGGTAGCCGGCGCGGATCAGGCGCCCGTATTTGGCCTCCGAACGGCCTTCTGCTATGTCCGTGACGACCTTACGCTCTATTTTGCCCGGCAAATAAGGGCAGGGTAGCGTCCGCGTGGTAAACAGAAAGTCCAGCCGGTCCGTCGCAAGACTTTGATATTTAGCTTCCTTGCCGCTGTCGCGGCGAACCGTCTTCTGATAGGTCATGGCGTCGATTATACCCCGCTTCGCTTTTCACCAAAGTCCATAATACCAAGGGGCGAAGAGCGAAAATCCGACCCATAACAGCAATATCAGTGGGCTGCCCGCGCGCAGAAAATCGGTGAATTTGTAGCGTCCAGGATTCATCACGAGAAGATTGGTGACGTAGCCGATCGGCGAAGCAAAGGAGCAGTTCGCTGCGAGGATCACCGCGATGACGAAGATCATCGGGTCGATACCAAGGCCGTTGGCGACGTTGATACCGATTGGTGTGAACAGAACCGCACAGGCATTGTTGCTGAGCAAATTGGTAAATAGTGCTACGAGCAGGAAAAACCCCGAAAGCATCGCCACTGCCCCTGCACCATCGAGCGCCTCCACCAACCCCCCGGCTATATAGCCGCCACCACCGGTGGCGCTGAGTGCGGCATTTAGGGCAAGCGCTGCGCCGCTGACCAGAATGATTTGGCGGTCGATCGCGCGCGCCGCCTGTCGTACGTTCAGGGAGCCGGATATGACCATCAATGCCGCGCCGGCGACGGCGGCGGCGACGATTGGCAGCACGCCGGTTGCGGCCACTGCCACGACGGCAAGGAAAATCAAACTGGCGCGCCGGGCGTGATCATACGACGGTAGCTCGCTTTGCGACCATTGCATAAGCACCACGTCGCGGTTGGCGCGGAGACTACGAATGTTGCCACTCCGACCCGATATTAGCAGCACATCGCCCGCTTGGAGGCGTACCTCGTGCATATGCGCGCGCGTCATGCGCGCGCGGCGCCTTACACCGAGAACGCGCACGCCGTCAGCTGCGGGAAAAGCGCTTTGCTCGATCGGTAGCCCGAGTAGACGCGAGCCCGGCGAAACCATGGCTTCGGCGACAACATAACTGTCGCCCGTCGCCTCCGTCTTTGTCCCGTTGTTCGCCGCGTCGTCGTCCGTCGAAGTTTTGTCTTCCGAAATATTGGCAGCAGGGCGAATTTGCAGGCCGCTGCCGCGCGAGACGGCTTCCACAAGAGCCTTCCGAGTCGCCGCGACGATCACTACGTCGCCCGGTAGGAGTGCGATATCCTCGAACGGTGCTCGGCTGCGCTTCGTGCCCCGTTGCACCATGAGGACAGTCATGTCGCGTAGCGCCGGGAACATACCCCCCACCGCCTCTATTCCAGTTAACGACGAGCCTGGTTCAATCGTGAACTGGGCGATGAATTGCTTGCCGCTGCTTGTGGCGGACATGTCGTCCATTGAAGCGTGGCGTGGCATCAGCCGGGGAGCGATGAAAAGCACATAAAGAAAGCCTAAACCCGCCAGCACTGCGCCGGGAATGATGAAGTCGAAGAAGCCGAGCGGTGCCATGCCGAACTCGACCGCCGTTCCAGCTACCAACAGGTTGGTGCTCGAACCGATTAGCGTCATCATGCCACCGAGAATTGTGCAATAGCTGAGCGGCATCATGATCCGACTCGCGGTGTGGCCGAGTCGGTCCGCGAGCGAAGCGAGCACCGGAATGAACATGACAACCACAGGTGTGTTATTGAGTGCTGCGCTGATGGCAAGGGCGGCGAATAGGCTCAAGGCTATGGCTGGAGCCGGTCGCCCACGTGCGGCGCGGTAGATGGTCTGGCTGATCATCTCGAGAGCGCCTGCGCGTACCATGCCTTGACCCACTATCAAGAGTGCAACAACGGTAATGATGGCGGGATTGCCGAAACCCTTGAGAAGGCTTGCGGCGTTAAGCAGGTTACCGCCCTCTGCATTGGTGAGCGGCGCGATATGAAACAGAACGAGAAGCGCCGCTACAAGGCCTACCGAGGTCAGCTCAAGGGGCACGCGCGGATGCGCATAGGCGACAACAGCGAGCCCGGCGAGCGCCAGGGTTAGGCACATTAATAGAAAGGGATCCGCAGCAAACATAATGCACCATCATGAAAGACGGCCGCACTGTTGCCAAGCGCCGCCTGAGTTGAGCTAGCGGCTATGGAACAGGTCGCCGTAGACGGGTTCTTCATAGAGCGTCACCGGCCCATAGTCTTTTTCCAACGCGGTTTCGATCTCGGTATGGTCCGTTTCGGCCTCGGCGTTCTCTCCCTCCGCCGCTTCGGGTTGCTCCACCAGCTCCACCACTTCATTAGAGCTTTCCGTGCTTTCGGAGCCGTTGTTGGCGGTCTCCACCGAAGTTTGTTAAATCACCTATACCTTGATTCCGATTCCTCTAGGTGGTCGACATCGTCATTCTTGAAGGCCGGTCCCGTCTATCTCCGCAATCTAGCTTAGTCAGAGTGACAAGGCGGTTAATCACTACGAGATCCAACCGTGGCGGTTCAATAAGTTATGGAGGAATTAACGAGGTAAAAGCCGGAGGGTGCCGATTGTTCTAGCTTCGATCCGCGCCCTGTTCATCAGGATGGGCACATAACGGCCGTCGCGCCACAATTGTGCGAAATCGCGATAATGCGAAGACAGAGGATTGCCAGATTGACCTGTGTTCTGAATGAAATAGGATTGTCCGAGCGGGTCGAGATCGTAAATTGCGCGATAGGTGGGACCGTGATTTTGGACGAAGGGCGTTTCCACCTCGCGCACGTTGAAACCCGCGGCATTCACTGTGTTGTGCGCGCCGCCATTGGGTAGGCGCACCTCAAACAGCTCGCCGACGAGTGGTAAACGGTTGAACACATCATGAGCGCTATAGGCATAATGCGCCTTGCTCCATTTCCAACCGTCTATATCTTCGCCGTAGCGTTTGGCGAGGAAGTTGGTGGCGCGCTCTAGCGCGCGACCCGCGGCATGCGCGCAATCCTCTGTCGCTGCGGTTGCGATGTCGTCGCACCATGCGGAGCCGGGCGTCATAGCGAGGTAGAGGGAGCTTTCGCGAATCCTGAAATAATCGTCGAACACCTCGTTGCCTAGCTCATCCTTAAATATTCCAATCATCAATTCGCGCAACCAAGCCATGTAGATAAGCGGTTCTGGCTGGTCCGCCGCCATCACATGATCCCATGCGGCGAGACGGATCAGCGCTAAATTTGCCCGACCAACTCCGGCCGGGGTCACCTCAAGGAGGTGCGGTAACAGAATTTTTGGGGCGAGTGAGACAATGTCTGCCTGAATTGCTGCGAAGCTGTCGACATCGTGGTCATCGCGTTCCTCCAATAGGGCGGCGATTCGACGCGCCCGGTGTGGTGGTGACCAGTCGCGGGTGATGAAATAGGGGTAGTAGGGGCCTACCACTTTGTTGTTGGCGGTGACGATTTTCCCCGATGATGGGTTGAACATGCGCGGCAAGTCGGAATAGGGGATGGTGTCAACCCAATCCGCCTCGCCGGTCCAGCCCTCTGACGGTATCCAGCCAATTCCGGTACGTCGAATCGGCACCCGTGCTGGCGCAATATAGCCGATATTTCCATGGATATCGGCAAACAGGATGTTTTGTTGCGGCGCATTAAGATGGCGCAGCGTCGCTGTGAATCCGTTCCAATCCTCCACTAAGCCGATTGCTACTGAAGCTTGGGCGCTGCGGTCCTCGTCGTCGAGGGCGGTCCAGGCAAAGGCGATAACATGGCCGCTATCCGCGAAAGCGCCATAATCGAGAGCGATATCGGAAATCACCGGACCGTGGCGCGTTTCGCGGACTTTAAGTGCCACAACCTCGCCGTCCTTAACGTTAATGATTTCGCGTCGTGTTTCAAACGGCAGGCTGCCGTCTGGGCTGAGGTATTTGCTCGAATCATCCGGGTCGAGACGCTCGATGAAAAGATCCTGTACATCCGGATTAGTATTGGTAAAACCCCAGGCAAAATTCTGTGTGCGCCCAAGGATTGGCATAGGTAGCCCGGGTAGGGTGGCGCCGGCAATATCAAGACCGGGCGCGTTCAAATGGGCGAGATACCAGAGGCTCGGAATTTGCAGCTTGAGATGTGGATCGTTGGCAAGAAGTGCGCTGCCGCTCGCCGTATGGGCGCCGGACACTACCCAATTGTTGGAGCCGAGGCCTTCCGTCGGGGGTGTCGGTAGGACGGCGGCGAGCGATTTCCATGGCAGGTCCGGCGGTAGGGCACTTTCGAGGACCGCCGGGCCATCCTCTGGATAGTCTGGCCACAGCTCGGCAATCTGTTTTGGCTCTAGGAATTGCGCCATGCGCGCGCGGAGTGCCTCGTCTATCGCATTGCCGCCAAGGTCCCAGGCCATCATCTTGAGCCAAACCAGGCTGTCGGCGGGGCGCCACGGCTCGGGTTCGTGCGAAATCAGCAGGAATTCCAGCGGCAGCGGCCCCTCGCGCATTGAGAGGTAGCTGTTCACGCCGGCGGCATAGGCTTTGTAGATGGCTTTCGTTTCGTCGTTCAGATTGTCGAAATTGCGTTCCGCCGAACGGTAGACGCCGAGCGTGCGCAGGAAGCGGTCGAAGTCGAGCGATTGTGCTCCAAAAATTTCTGACAGCCGCCCAGAGCCAATGCGGCGTTGCAATTCCATTTGCCACAGTCGGTCCTGGGCGTGTACGAAACCAATTGCGAAGGCCGCATCGGTGATGGAATCTGCAAAGATGTGGGGGATGGCGTAATCGTCGCGGATCACTTCTACCTCACCATTGAGGCCGGCGAGCCGCACCTCGCCGTCGAGATCCGGCAGCGAGCCGCGCAGCCACAGATAGCCCGCCGCGAGGACGATGACAACCAGCATAACCAGCGCACCGAGGCCGCCAAAGAGCCACCACCAGCGAAAGCCCTGCCGACGAACCTGCAGACCGAAGTGTGACTGGCGTTTGCGTGTTCTTCCCAAGCTAGTCCTTCAAATCGGCCAATATTTGATTGCGGTGTTGATCGAGTTCAGGCGCCGGTGCACGGGTCGCCGGATCGTCGAAAGCCGACAGTTTAATCGGATTGCCTGCCATCTTGAGCGTCCCAGCTTGCGGATCGTCGGTCTTGATCACCATATTGCGCGCCGCGATTTGTGGATCGCTCAACACCTGCGCGATATTGTTGATCGGTGCTGACGGCACGCCGGCCTCAGCCAACACCTCCAACCAATGAGCGGTCGGTTGCTGTTTGAGACGGTCTTCTAGCGCAGCTCTCAATTGCTCCACATGTTCGCTGCGAGCCGAATTGTCCTTGAAGCGCGAATCGGCGGCGAGCTCAGGGTAGGCGAGAGCTTTGCAAAGCGTTGCGAACAACGTGTCGTTTCCGGCTGCGATGATGACATGGCCATCCGCCGTCTCATAGCTCTGGAAGGGTACGATGGTGGGGTGGCGCGCACCCAGCGGGCCTGGCACCTCGCCGGTGGCGAAATAGCGCGCCAGCGCGTTCTCTAGAATTGCGAGCTGGCAATCGAGCATAGCCACGTCGATCTTCATGCCCTCGCCACTAGCATGGCGGTGATGGAGCGCGCTGGAGACGCCGATTGCTGTGAAGAGACCAGCGGTGATGTCGCCTATCGAGGTGCCGACTCTTGTTGGAGGCCCGCCTGGGTGGCCGGTGAGGCTCATGACTCCGCCCAGGCCTTGGACTACCATGTCGTATGCAGGGCGTTCGGCATATGGCCCTGTATGGCCAAACCCGGAACAGGCAGCATAAATTAACCTGGGATAACGCGGATGTAGGCTTTGCCAGCCATAGCCGAGTCGCTCCATGGTGCCACCGCGGTAATTCTCTACCAGCACGTCTGCGTCTTCTAGCAGTGCCTCGAAGTTGGCGCGATCGGTTTCGTCTTTAAGATTGAGAGCGAGGCTCTCCTTGCCCCGGTTGATCGACATGTAATAGGCCGATTTGCCCTCGATGAAGGGGCCGAAGGCGCGCGAATCGTCACCGGTCCCCGGCACCTCTACCTTGATCACCCTGGCGCCAAGATCGGCCAGCACCATGGTACAATAGGGCCCCGCGAGAACCCGCGTGAGATCGATAACAGTGATGCCGTTCAGGGGGCCGCGACCTGTCATGTTATTCCCATCCTTAGCGCTTTGGAACTACTAATCCAGAATGATACACCCTATTTACCGCAAAGAAACTTGAGGGAAATGCGAGAAGGCAAAATCGAAATATCAGACCGAAATTTGGAGCGCATTGAGGCGTTTCGCCGGCTGATTCATAGGGAGTGGGGTAAAACAGGCAATTCGCACGTCGCCAATGATGTCGAAGGTATGAAGCGAATTTGTAATAATTTCGACTGGTTTGCCGAAGCGGTAACCGGCTGGCTTAACAGTTAACCGTTCAACAACTTTGCCGCACGGACGGCGGCGTAGGTTAGGACACCATTTGCGCCGGCACGTTTGAAGCTGAGCAGGGACTCCATCATTGCGCGCTCTCCGTCGAGCCAGCCACGCTCGCCCGCCGCCATTAGCATCGCGTACTCGCCGGATACTTGATAGGCATAGGTCGGTATGGCGAAGGTCTCCTTCACCCGTCGCAAAATGTCTAGATAGGGCATACCAGGTTTGATCATCACCATGTCGGCGCCCTCCTCGATGTCGAGGGCCACTTCTCGCAGCGACTCGTCGCTATTGGCTGGATCCATCTGATAGGTCCGCTTGTCGCCTTGACCGAGCGACGAGGCGGAGCCGACCGCGTCGCGGAAGGGGCCATAGAAGGCGCTGGCATATTTGGCGGCATAGGATAGCAGCAGCACCTCTTCGTGGCCGGTCTCGTCGAGCGCCATGCGTAGCGCACCTATGCGCCCGTCCATCATGTCCGACGGTGCGATCACGTCGCAGCCAGCCGCCACCTGATTAAGCGCTTGGTGGCACAGAACCTCGACAGTTTCGTCATTGACCACATAATTGTCATGCACCAGGCCGTCCTGACCGTGGCTGGTGTAGGGATCGAGAGCGACGTCGCACACCACACCCATCTCCGGTACCGCTTCCTTCACCGCACGCACCGCCTGGCAGACCAGATTATCGGGATTGAGAGCCTCTTTGCCGTCAGGTGTCTTCCGCTCTGGCGGAGTTTGTGGAAAGACCGCAATCGCTGGAATTCCTAGGAAGTAGGCTTCCCTAGCGCGCTTGGCTAGCACATCGGGCGATACTCGTTCGACGCCCGGCATGGAGAGTACGGGTTCGGTCTCGTTGCTGCCGGGCCGGACGAACACGGTCCAGATCAGATCGGCTGGGGTGAGCGCATTCTCCGCCACCAGTCGGCGCGACCAATCGTAACGCCGGTTGCGTCGCATCCGCGTCGCCGGGTAGCGACCTTGAACTCCTGGAAAATCAGCCATGACGGCACCCCTTAGTTGCTTGACCAAGCGATGGCGTGATGGATGAAGAGAGTCAACATCTTTTAACCAATTTTCTCTGGGGTCACCGCCATGTAGGATATTTCGGGGGTTTGGAGTTTCGATTGTGTACCGGCGTTTTCGGCGCTGATGGGTAATTTTATGGCCTACCAGTTCAGTGCGAACTCAACGCAAGCGGTATTTATCCCGACGGCGAACCTGACCTCGGTACTGCAAGATTCGTTATTCTCTATATCAGTTCCATGACCGAATGTGCGCTGGACGCGGAAAATTGGCATACCATCTAGATCGTGTTGCCGTTTGTTCACGTCACTGTGATCGCCAAGTGATTTGCGGCTTGGCGGCCGCGCGCAGAGAAATCTGCCATGCTCGGCTAACACTTTCGCCATGCTGGGCAGGCCAGTAAAGTACCCAACATGGATTTAACATTAAGCTCGGAACAGACCGCCTTCCGTAATATGGCACGCGAATTCGCTGCTAACGAGGTTGCGCCTCACGCGGCCGAGTGGGATCGCGATAAAATTTTCCCGATCGAAACTTTGCGCATGGCGGGAAAGCTTGGCTTTGGGGGTATCTATGTCGGTGAGGATTTAGGGGGGTCGAGCCTGAAGCATCTAGACGCGGCACTCATCTTCGAGCAATTGGCCGGGGCCTGCGCTTCCACTGCCGCCTATATCTCTATCCATAATATGGCGACATGGATGGTCGACGCTTTCGCCGATGAACTGCTTCGTCAGCGTCTGCTCCCCGGCCTTTGTTCGATGGAGCTCCTGGCGAGTTATTGCTTGACTGAGCCGGGCTCGGGTGCTGACGCTGCCGCCCTCAAGACCCGCGCTGTTCAGGACGGTGATCATTACGTGCTGAACGGCTCCAAGGCATTCATCTCCGGCGCCGGTTCGACGGACGTTTACGTTACGATGTTGCGGACGGGTGGTAAGGGCGCCGACGGAATCACCTGCCTCGCCGTCGAGAAGAACAGCCCGGGTCTAAGTTTCGGTGCCCAGGAGAACAAGCTCGGCTGGCACAGCCAACCCACCGCGATGGTCACTTTCGAGAATTGTCGCGTGCCTGTTGCCAATCGGGTCGGCGATGAGGGGCAGGGTTTCCGCATTGCCATGGCTGGACTAGACGGCGGGCGCATCAATATCGCAGCGTGTTCGCTCGGTGCGGCGGTGGCGAGCCTAGAGATCGCGCGCGAGCATCTCCTGGTGCGTGAACAATTCGGTAGCAAACTGGCCGAGTTTCAGGCGTTGCAATTCCGTCTTGCTGATATGGCGACGGATCTCGAAGCGGCGCGTCTGATGATCTACAACGCCGCAGCCAAGCTAGATTCAAAGGCACCGGACGCGACTCAGGTCTGCGCTATGGCCAAGCTTTTTGCCACCGATACCGGCTTTCGGGTCTGCAACGACGCCTTGCAGCTTCTCGGAGGCTATGGCTATTTGATGGACCACCCTGTTGAACGTCATCTACGCGATCTCCGTGTACATCAAATTCTCGAAGGTACTAACGAAATCATGCGCGTCATTATCGCGCGCAAGTTGTTGCGCGAATAGGAAGGGCCAGGTGAACGAACAATCGACAAGCGCCGCCGACGGCGACATTCTCTTCACCCGCGAGGGCGCCTTGGCCCGAGTGACGCTGAACCGCCCCAAGGCGCTCAATGCTCTGACCCAGCCCATGGCCCTCGCCCTCGATGTTAGGCTGAAGGAGTGGCAGAGTGACGATACGGTTCAGGCTGTCGCTATCCGGGGCTCTGCGCGCGAGAATGGCCTGGTGCCGTTCTGCTCAGGCGGCGATATCCGGTTCCTGTATCAGCAGCAGAACGATCCCGAGCGTAAATTCGCCGTTACCTTTTACGAGCAAGAATACCGTCTCAACACGCTGGTCTTCCGCTTTCCTAAGTCCTATGTCTCGCTGATCGACGGTGTGGTAATGGGTGGCGGTGTCGGTATCTCGTTCCACGGCTCGCACCGAGTGATGAGCGAGAGAGCTCTCTTCGCCATGCCGGAGACTGGCATCGGACTCTTCCCGGATGTTGGCGCGACCTATTTTCTGCCGCGCTGCCCGGGGCGCATGGGCTTATATATGGGACTCACGGGTGCTCGCATCGGCGTTGCCGACGCGCTCTATCTCGGGCTTGCGACCCATCACGTACCAAGTGCATGGTTCGCTGAGTTGGATGCCGCGATGGGCAGTGCTGGCGCGGATATCGACGGCGTACTCGGCGGGTTCACCACTGATCCCGGTGAAGCGCCCCTGGCCGCGGAGCAGGAGACAGTGGATCGCTGTTTCGCCGGCGCATCGGTTGAGGCGATCTTGGACAATCTCGCTGCCGAGGGCACGGAATGGGCTAAGAATACCAGCGCATTACTGCTCGAAAAATCACCGACCAGCCTCAAGATCACCCATCGCCAGCTTACGCAATTTAACGAACTCGATTTTGAGGCGGCGATGGCGGTCGAATATCGCATGGCTATCCGCTGCAATTTCTCGCATGAATTCTATGAGGGCATCCGCGCACAGATCATCGACAAGGACCGCCAGCCGAATTGGCAGCCGGCGCGCCTTGAGGATGTCGGAGAGGATCTCGTGGACAGCTACTTCCAGGCGCCGGTAACCGGCGACATGACATTCGAATAGGGGGAACAGAAAATGGCTCAAATTGGCTTTATCGGCGCCGGAAATATGGGTGTGCCGATGCTCGCTACTCTGATCGAGGCGGGCCATTCGGTAACCGTCTTCGATCTTTCGCAGGACGCACTCGATGCGGCCAAAAAGGCTGGCTCGGTGGCCGCCAATTCCCATGGTGACGCAGCGGCGGGGCGTGAGGCGGTGATTACCATGCTGCCAGCAGGACAACAGGTGCGTGAAGTCTATATGGGAACAGGCGGGGTGCTTGAACGCGCGGCCGAAGGCACGCTGCTTATTGACTGCTCCACCATAGACGTCACCACTGCGCGGGAGGTGAGCGACGCGGCGACGGTAATCGGCCTCGAAATGCTTGATGCACCGGTCTCCGGCGGTACCGCAGGGGCCGCGGCGGGCGCGCTTACCTTCATGGTCGGTGGCACGGAAAGCGCCTTCGCTCGCTGCGAATCCATCCTTGATCCGATGGCAAAGACCGTGGTCCATGCCGGACCCTCCGGCAATGGCCAGACGGCTAAGATCTGCAACAACATGATGCTGGCTGCCGGCATGATTGTCACGTCTGAGGCCTTTGCGCTGGCCGATCGGCTCGGCCTGGAGCGCCAGACCATGTTCGACATCGTGACCACCGCGACCGGCCAGTGCTGGGCGCTCAACAGCTATTGTCCGGTTCCGGGGCCAGTGCCGGCCTCGCCGGCCAACCGCGATTACCAGCCTGGCTTCACTGTGGCGATGATGGATAAAGACCTCAAGCTTTCCCAAAAGGCCGCCGAGGCCGCCGGCGCTTCAACCCCGATTGGCGCTGAAGCAGCCCGGCTCTATGACCAATTCTGTGCGCAAGGCAATGGAGAGCTCGACTTCTCTGGTATCTTTAAGCTGATCGACAAGGGTCGCTAGCCGTCCTCGAATAGCGAAAGTTGGGCGTCCTTGTCTTCGGCAAGGCTGCCGTCTCCAAGAATGTGAAAGATTTCAACTCCTTCCCTGGTAAGCGAATTTGCGAGCAAATTCTTGTGGTGGCAGCGCAGCGGATCCCCCTCGGCGCACATTATCACTACCCCGTTACACTTTGAGAGAGTGGTGAGCTCGTGTATGCGATTTCTGAACATAGGCGAGGCGTCGCCGCCGTCACCCTTGCCGCCAAGTTCCTTACCGAACCAGAGATAAGCGATACCCGCATTGGCAAGCGCCCGTTTCAGTGCCGGGCGATTAAAATGTGCGAGGCGGCAGGAGGATGGCCAGGAACGCACATCGACCAGTGTGGCAATCCCGTGTACACGCAGGAGTGCAAGAAATCTCTCCGGCGAATGGTTGGAATGGCCGATGGTGTACAGCATGGTTGCAGACTAGCGGCTTTTGCGCCACTTCCCACCAGCCTAACGGGGCGTTAGATTGGCAGCCTTTATTTCCGGAGAAGAGCCATGGCCATGAATGAGGAAGTTGTTAAAACCACCTGTCCGCGCGACTGTTACGACGCCTGCGGCATTGAGGTGCTGCGTGAAAATGGTCGGATCGTTTCCGTGCGTGGCGACAAGGAGCACTATGTCAGCCGGGGCAAGCTCTGTGCCAAATGCCAAATTTTTTACAACGGCGTGATGCTCGATGAGGGCGAGCGCTTGAAGCGGCCGCTCAAGCGCGTCGGTGCCAAAGGCGAGGGCAAGTTTGAGGCGGTATCCTGGGATACCGCAATTGCGGAGATAGCTGCGCGTTTCAGCCGAATCGCTGATAGCCATGGGGCGGGTAATATTCTTCACGCCCATTACACAGGCACTTGCTCGCTGATCGCCGGTAATTTCCCGATGCGTTTTCTACTTCGTCTCGGCGCGCGCGAGGTGGAGCCGTATACGGTAGGCAACTTGGCCGGCCATGTTGCCCTTGGCTATGTGCTCGGCAGCGGCGTGCTCGGCTTCGACCCGCGTACCGTCAATGACAGCGAGTGCGTAATGGTGTGGGGCGCCAATCCCTCCGCTAGTGCCCCGCATGCGCATAGCCAATGGCTGCCTGAGGCGCCCTGCCCGGTGATTGTCGTCGACCCTGTGCGCCACGCCACCGCTGAAGCAGCTGATCTTCATCTGCAACTCTATCCTTGCACGGATGCGTCGCTCGCTTTTGCCATGGTGCATGTGCTCAAGCGTGATGAGATGATT
>CAZUXZ010000021.1:0-17018 GCA_964624055.1 uncultured Rhizobiaceae bacterium
CCCGCCACGGCCAAGGCGATCGGCACAACCAGAAGCGCGGATCGGGACAACAGCTTACTTTTAGACATATGCAGACTCCTCGAAGCAGATTGAGGCAGTGAGTTGAGGCGATTTAACTAATACTGTCAAGCGTACTTATCCTCAAAATACCAAAATAACCGGTGTTTTCGGGCATTTCCCCGTGAAAAAAAAGCACTACCTTGGATAAGACCGCGCAGTTAACAAGGAGACGAAACAACTAGTGAGGTCCAATACACGATATGTCATACGAACCGAATTACCGTAATTGCGAAAGCAGCAGCGAATTAACTAATAAATGGTTAACGCATTTGTAAAAAATTCCAAGTTTGCAAAAATTCTTGCAAAACTAAGACGAGCTTACTTTTTGAACATAGCGTCAGCCTCTGTACGAACCGTCTCGCGAATGCTTATTTCCGCCCTTACGCGCTCCAATTCGCAGCTCAGATCCTCAATATATTTCTTCAGTGCTTCGATCGAGAGGTTGTCCAAGTCCCGTGGGGCCCAATCTACGGGTTTCGGAATTACAATTTCGATATCGTCCATAATTTTCCCCTCTTCCCGTTGCCCGGATTATAACAACTCCCAGCAGATTTCCGGGAGTGGAAAAAAATTAACAAATTACGGGAGTAAAAATAAATGACGGAAGTAGAAGACCGGATCGCCGATGACATGCTAGCAATCGAAATATCCGAGCCGGGTACCGCGGATGCCCTTACCCCGACGCGCCGTCCAACACCCAAGCCGAAAATTGGCGAAGTGCTAATTCATGTCGCCGCCGCCGGCGTAAATCGGCCTGATGTAATTCAGCGCCAGGGTGTCTACCCCGCCCCACCCGGTGCTTCCGACATACCCGGCCTGGAAGTCGCAGGACGCGTTGTGGCCTGCGGCCCGGGTGTTGAACGCTATAAGATCGGCGATTCTGTTTGCGCCCTGGTGACGGGAGGCGGGTATGCAGAATATTGCCCTGCGCCCGAAGTCCAGACCTTACCTTACCCGGCGGGCTATTCCCCCGCGGAGGCATCCTCCCTGCCGGAAAACTTCTTCACCGTGTGGACCAATTTGTTCGAACGCGGACGTCTCGCGGCCGGTGAGCGTCTCTTGGTGCATGGCGGCTCTAGCGGCATCGGTACCGCGGCTATCCAGCTTGCCGCCATGATGGGAGTCCGGGTCTTTGCCACCGCCGGCTCGGAAAATAAATGCGCTGTCTGTCGCGAACTCGGCGCTGAACTGGCGATAAACTATCGAACCGATGATTATGTCATGGCCGTCAAATCAATCACTGAAAGCGAAGGTGTGGATGTGGTGCTCGACATGGTGGGCGGGGACTATATTCAGCGCAATCTACGCTGCCTTAGAACAGAGGGTCGGCTAGTACAGATCGCCTTTTTGGAAGGTTCAGAAGCAACGCTCAATCTGATGCCGCTGATGCTTAAACGTCTGACCATCACCGGCTCGACGCTACGCGCGCAGAGCGTCGCGGCTAAGGGCCGGATCGCGGCAGCGTTAGAAACCGAGGTGTGGCCGCTGCTCGCAGCACGCCGAATCTCACCGGTGATAGATAGCTCGTTTCCGCTGGAAGACGCAGCCAAAGCTCATGCGCACATGGAATCAAGCGCCCATATCGGCAAAATTTTATTAATTCCTGGCGGCTGAGAATAATTACCAGGCCAATTGACCCTTATCCGCCAAGAAGGATATATCACTCCTATTCATTCCGGTGCGAGAGGATGGGCAGCGCCGATCCAAGACGAAACCGGGGCGAAAGGATGGATTATGTCTGAGTTATTGATGCCCAAGGCTACAGCGGTTTGGCTGGTCGAGAACACCGCGCTCACTTTCCAGCAGATCGCGGCATTCTGTAGTCTTCACGATCTAGAGGTTCAAGGCATTGCAGATGGCGAGGTCGCCGTCGGAATTCGTGGCCTCGATCCAGCAGCTAATGGTCAGCTCACACGCGATGAAATCGCGCGCTGCGAAGCGGATTCAAAATTGCGCCTGGAATTGAGCGCCTCAGGCACCAAGATGCCGCAACGCACACGCCGTGCCCGCTACACGCCGGTCAGCAAGCGCCAAGATCGGCCGAACGCCATCGCCTGGTTGCTAAAGAATTATCCGGAGCTGAATGACGCCCAGATCGGCAAGCTCCTGGGTACCACGAAATCGACCATCACCGCGGTGCGCGAGCGCACGCATTGGAACACACCCAATATATCTCCGCAGGACCCCCTGCTGCTCGGAATCTGCACCGAGCATGAACTGCTCGAAGAATTGCGTAAGGCGCAACGCCGCCAGGAACGGGGAGCAAAGAAAGCCGCGCGAGAGGCGAAGAAAGCGACCACCGCGGCTGTATCGGCCGTCAAGAAGGCATCACCGTCTGCGGAACCAGAGCCCTCAGCAACTCCTAATCCCTTTGCTAACTCGGAGGCTCCCACACCGCAAGAATCGAGAACACCACCCGAAGATGGCGCATCGGACGAGCCCGATGTGGCTTCTGTTTTCGGCGAACGACCCGTTGAACGACAAGAACCCGGAACGGGCGGCGACACATAGAGCATTTGGCACCAACTCCCGTTCACTCAAACGGCCCTAGTTTTTTTATTTGAGCCTATGTCTCGTCGCAGGCGATACCACCCGCTTGGAAATTGCGTTTAACCGCTGCAGACGGCCAAAGGCGCTTGGTACCAAGGCCGCGCTTTCTTGCCTCTTTCTCGAGGTCGTAGCGAAACTTGGGATGAGCAACGCCGATCAGCGCCTGGGCGCGCTCGCTCAGAGATTTGCCGCGCAATTCAGCAACACCGTATTCTGTTACCAGCATATCCATGTCAGTGCGTGCAGTAGTCACCACCGCGCCTGGCTCGAGGCAAGCGACGATGCTTGAAAGTTCGCCATTCTTGGCCGTCGAATGGGTCGCGACGAAAGAGCGCCCGCCCTCGGCCATCATCGCGCCTCGAATGAAATCCGCCTGACCGCCGGTACCACTATATTGCATGCCACCAATTGATTCCGAACAGGCTTGGCCAGTGAGATCGACTGCAATCGTCGCATTGATCACCACGATGCCCTTATGTTGCGCGATGTACGCGGTGTCGTTGGTGAGATCGACCGGATGACCCTCGATCGCCGGGTTCTCATGGAGGAATTCATAAGTCTCTCGGGTTCCGGTGGTAAAGGTATACAGCGTCTTGCCCCGATTGATTATCTTTTGCGAATTATCTACGACGCCTTCCACCATCAACACTCGCATGGCATCGACAAACATTTCCGTATGGATACCGAGATTTTTGTGACCACGCAGACAGAGGCCAACCGCCCTCGGTACAGCACCATAGCCCAATTGGATCGTTGCGCCGTCCGGAATACGCTCGGCAATTAAGGCGCCTATCTTTTCGTCTTCAGGCGTGCTAGGCGGATTAGATAATTCGAATAAGTCACTCTCATGTTCAACGATGGCGTCTACATCGGAAACATGAACCAAGGCATTACCACCGACCCGCGGCACATTGGAGTTTACCTCTACCGCACTGAAGCACCCTGAATCGATCAACGGTTTGGTGTAGTCAATGCTGATGCCGATACTCATAAAGCCTTGGTCGTCCGGCGGCGATGCTAGGGTCATCACTGCATCAACATTCATGATGTCACGCATAACCTTGGGAATCTGGCCAAAATGCATTGGCGTCATGTCGTAGCGCCCCTCAAACACTCCGGGACGGTCAGAAGCGCCGCAAAACAGGCTATCCCAGTAAATTCGATGAGCATGTTCGGGCTGCAGCAGCGCCTTAGCGAGAGCAGGACCAGGCAAGACCCCACCGGCGCGGACATTTTCCAGGCTACCGTTCCGCATGGCACAGCCCATGGCAGCAAGCAAGGCCGGCGGCTGGCCTGCCAAAGTCGGCAACATCAGGCGTTGACCACTTTGCAAGCAGCTGACAGCATCGTCCGCGTTTTGCAACCGCCGGCGATATTCCGACCGCCAATCGCTGGTTTGAGACATTAATCCTCCCTAAAAGAGCTTAGATTTTGGCGCGCCGCCCCGGAAGGAGCAAGCATGGCGGAGGGATATGTGGCCAGAATGGGTTAAATTCCTGTATGTTGCGCTGGCATTTTCGGGGTGCGAGCGCACCGAATGTGGGTGAACCACCGTCAGACAATTGATGCAAGAATGATGATTACTCCTTCCGATCTGGTCTCTCATATCGAAAGGTTAAGCCATGCCCGCATATTGTGCGTGGGCGACCTAATGCTCGACCGTTTTGTTTATGGCAACGTCGAACGGACATCCCCGGAAGCGCCGGTACCAGTGCTCACGATCGAGCGTCAATTTGCCATGTTGGGTGGAGTGGGGAATGTCGCGCGTAACCTAATCAGCCTTGGTGCACGCGCAGCCCTGCTATCGGTGGTGGGCGATGACGAGGTCGGGCGCAAACTCACTCAGTTGGTTGGTGAAGAGAAGCGCATCGAGCCGCATCTCCTGGTCGGACCGGGTCGGCGCTCGACCGAAAAGACGCGCTTCCTCGCTGGTAGCCAACAGCTTCTGCGCACCGACCTGGAAACGCGTGAACAAATCAGCGAACACATTGCGGAGAACCTTCTGCGAATGGCCGAGGATATTGTGCCGCAATGCGACGTGCTCGTGCTCTCTGATTATGCCAAGGGCGTCCTTACTGAGGAATTATGCCGCGCCCTCATCGACTGTGCGCGCAAGGCTTCCAAGCCGGTGGTAGTCGATCCCAAAGGGCAGAATTTCACGCGCTATAGCGGCGCCAGTATCATTACGCCGAACCTACAGGAATTGGGTCTTGCGACCGGCACACCAGTCGAAACAGAAAACGAGATCGTCGCAGCTGGGCAAGCGCTGATCGCCGAATTGGCGATCGATTCTCTTTTGGTAACGCGTAGCCAGAACGGCATGACGCTTCTAACAGCCGATGGGCGCAGCGAAAATCTCGCTGCCCAAGCGCGCGAAGTTTTCGACGTGTCCGGCGCAGGCGACACGGTAGTTGCCACCCTGGCGAGCGCGATGGCGAATGGAGTGCACCTGATCGAGGCCTCAGCCCTGGCCAATTTAGCAGCGAGCGTCGTCGTGGCTAAATCGGGCACCGCCGTGGTTTATGCCGCCGACCTCCTGCATGCGGCCCGCGCCGGCGCGCTATCGTCTTCCGAAGCTAAAATAGTACCGCAGGCGACGGCGCTTGAAAGAGTCGCGAAATGGCGTGCCACCGGCCAAACGGTCGGTTTTACTAATGGTTGTTTTGACCTTCTCCACCCCGGCCATATTTCGCTGCTAAGCCAAAGCAAAAACAACTGCGGACGGCTGATCGTCGGCCTCAATAGCGACGCGTCAGTGCGACGACTTAAAGGCGAGGACCGACCGGTTCAGTCGGAAAGTGCTCGTGCACAAGTGCTGGCTTCCCTTGAGACCATCGACCTGGTGGTGATTTTCTCAGAAGATACGCCGATTGATATGATCGGCGCGATTCGTCCCGACGTTTTGATAAAGGGCGGAGATTACACCCTGGAGGAAGTCGTAGGCGCGGATTTAGTTCAAGCATATGGCGGCAAGGTGCTACTGGCCAAAACCGAGCCAGGGTTCAGCACCAGCGGCACTATAGAGAAGTTGCAGCGTTGATCTGACCTTAGGCGCGTGACCTCCGTTTAAGGCTTCGGCTACGCGCCTTGACGAAGAAAATTTGATCCTTAATCCTTAACTTTTTGCGCTTAAGCTCTGCTAGGGACAAGGTGTTTGGCGCCGGCCGCTGGGACTCGTCCTGAATCGCTTTCTCCAAATTGGCATGTTTCGCAGCGAGACTCGCGACATAATCGTCGAGTCCTATATCGGCGCTGATATCGGCGGGATCAAGCCTGGAATACATCGTCCCCCATCGTCGCAGAAGATTGCAATTTAATTGGGCGGTAGCGCAAACACACGCGCTGAAGGTCAAATAGCTAATACCCTGATTGTGACATACTGGCCATCCGTTGACCACTAAATCCGAAACAAAAACGGGTATTGAACGGCGCTCTTATGAAGCCTACGACTAGTCGCCTCTCCACGCAGTCACGTTGCAATGGCTAAAAAAATATGTATTTAATTTCATACAGTTGTAGGGATATTTAGCCGAAATTTAGGGTATCTTTGCGTGGTTCCACAACCACATTCTGGCTCGATTTCTTGAGCCTATTGCGGTATGAAGACAAACGTAGCTATTATGCCAAATATCAACGCTGGGAAAATGATGGATTCACAAGCTAACGATCAGCGACTTGTTTCCTTACGCATAGAACACCGTGACCTGGATGATGTAATCAGCAAATTGGTAGTCGATCACGAAACAGACGACGTCCGAATGCGTCGAATGAAAAAACGAAAATTGGCGCTCAAGGACGAGATTGCAAAGCTTGAAAGCAATCAGCTTCCGAACCTAATTGCTTAGCATCTGTGCGCCTGTAGGCGCGGTAGAATCACAAATTTTGAATTATCTCGCGACCTCGGCGCACTCGCCGTCTCGCTCCCCTACATATCTGGCCTTGTCGGCCCCTGCGAGCAATCGACCGACGCCCGCCTCACCAATTAAGACCTAGACATCAAAGGTGATTCTGACTTTCAATTTTTTTTTGATCGTCCAACAGTACCGCCTTGTTGGCAATTGCGTCGGCCAGGTACACCAACTTGACCTCTGCCACCTGAGCGTTGTTTTGGTCTAGAGTGACGCCGAACTCGCCACCGCCTAGCCGTTTGATAATATCTGAATCGCGCACTTGCCTACACAACGTATCAGCCACGTGGCGCTAGAGATGCTGTATTCGCCCGAGGCTTTTATTCAACTCTTCCTGCCGTAGATTGACGTCCTCAATCAAACTCATGATCGCCATTCGGATCTTGGGCGTTAGCCCGGTCTGCAGGATGCCCACTATTGCGGTACAGTTCTGAATATATTGACTAGAGCCCGTCTTGATCGCGGCGCTTTACGATTTGGTACTAACAGTGCACGCCGATGGCACGATACGCTAATTTCTATCTCCTTTGATCGTGCTTAAATCAGATCCCGAAGGGCGCCGAGTGAAGTTCAACTAGTGTTAGCATCGATAACTTTTTTGCCACAAGCGTCAGAAGAAAGCGAAATCCCAATAAATTCTAGCAATGACTACAAAAGAGTCTTTTCGTTCCGGAGCCGGACCTTTAACATCACATCATCGCGCTTTAGTAATGGTAAATAATTTTCACTTTTTCTTTTCCAACCGCCAACAGAGAGCCTCGTAAAACCTTGAGCACAGAGCAACCCCGTGTGGGAATTATCATGGGTAGTCAGTCCGACTGGTCAGTTATGCGTCATGTCGGTTTGACCCTGGACAAAGTGGGAATCGCCCATGAATCACGTATCATTTCGGCCCATCGCACGCCGGAGCGACACAGCATTTATTGCGAAAGCGCCAAGGAGCGTGGGATTCAGGTGATAATAGCCGGCGCCGGCGGTGCCGCCCATCTGGCCGGTGTGACTTCGGCGTTGACCGCCCTTCCAGTCCTCGGCGTGCCCATGGAAAGTGCCTCTCTCAAGGGCATGGACAGCCTTCTCTCGACGGTTCAGATGCCGGGCGGCATTCCGGTCGGCACGTTAGCGATCGGCAAGCCCGGCGCGATCAATGCGGCACTTTTGGCTGCAGCGATTATCGCGCTGGGCGATGACCAGGTTGCTGCCGACCTAGATAATTTCCGTGCTCAACAGACCGCCAACGTCCCCGAGATTCCGGTCGATCCGGCTTAATAACCCTATGCCAGGGGGCGGATGGAACGGCTGCGCCGGGCGAAATTGGCTATGATTGCGGGCGATGGTAGAAAGTTCTGAAATTTTGCTCTTAGTCTGCCTAGCCGCATGACATCTTCTAGTCGGCGGTCGAGAAAGGCCCAACTCTCCTTATGATCCTCTGACTCGTCGTCTAGCCAATAGAGAAAAGTTGCGCCGTAGACCCCAGCCAGTAGGGCGCGTTTGGAGTAGAAGTTAAAATCGGTCGATTTGTCGCCAATGGCGAACCAGATGGTATCGACGGTGCGGTAAAGACAGACGAGCGAGAGACGCGTCCGCAACGGCTGGGCAAGGAAGGTGAGCGCCGCGCGCGCCGCCTCGGGATGATCCGCTTCCTGGGAGAGACGAAGGCGCACAGCGGAGGCAATACGCCGGCGTATGCCCATGCCATCAAGTTCTTCTGCATTAAGCGTCGCTTCCATTTGCCGGTCACCTGACGCAGAATGATATTCGATCAACGACGCCGCACCACCCGGAAAAGCACGACGCGCCACTTCGACATCAATGCCGCATTCTTCCGCTCCGGCAAGAAGCGCTTGCTCGCTCCAACCGTCGAAAGGCACGTGGACGCGCACTGCTTGGATAAGCAGGTCGCGGGTCTCGTCAGCATCTATCTTTTGGTGCGTCATAATGGTTTATTCCTCCTTGGGCGCCCGGGAGAGCTCACTGGTGAAGGCCAGGGTGGAAAGATTAGCCATACGCATAGGATAGAGAATACCGTCGAGATGATCACATTCATGCTGCACTACACGAGCGTGAAACCCCGAGGCCTTGCGTTCAACGGTCTCGCCGTGCTGGTCCACCCCACGATAGATGATATGGCGAAAACGCGGCACCATACCAGCCAATCCTGGAACTGAGAGGCACGCCTCGAGACCGTCAGCGGTTTCCCGCCCCACCGGCTCAACCTCAGGATTGATTAGCACGGTAAAAGGACAGCTTTCCATTTCCTCGCCGACCTCCTCTAGTGCGCGTGTCTCAGGAACGTGAAACATCACCAGGCGGAGCGGAACATGCACCTGAGGGGCAGCCAGACCTGCCCCGTGTGCGTCGTCCAGCGTATCCATCATATCCTTGATCAGTTTAGCGATTTCTGGCGCCGTGGGGTCGACTATCGACTCAGACGGGCGCAACAACAGCGGGTGGCCCATGCGGGCGATCTTAAGAATAGCCATATTCAACAATATGGCGCGGCCCTGCCCCAGGGTAAACAGCAAGTGATGGCGAATAAGATTTTTTATCCTTCCCACCCTTCACAGCGGCGGCCGAGCGTGCTATGACGCGGCCTCTTTTCAGAACCACCGATCAGAATTAAGGAATAGCATATTGGTACAGGTCGTCGTCAGAGAGAATAATGTCGACCAGGCTCTTAAGGCGCTGAAGAAAAAAATGCAGCGCGAGGGCATCTTCCGCGAGATGAAAATGCGGCGGCATTATGAAAAGCCGTCGGAGAGGCGCGCGCGGGAAAAAGCGGAAGCAATTCGCCGTGCGCGCAAATTGGCGCGCAAACGTTCCTCGCGCGAAGAATAGGCTCCCTCACCTCTCTTTATCGGCTTTCACTGGAAAAGGGCCTCTGAAATGCCGTCCGTCAGAGCGCCTTGACGATAGCTTCGACCATCTTCTTAGCGTCGCCAAAAAGCATCATGGTGTTACTATTGTAAAATACCGGATTGTCGATGCCTGCATAGCCAGGTGACAATGAGCGTTTGACAAACAACACGGTTTTGGCGTTTTCCACGTCCAGAATTGGCATGCCGCCTATCGGGCTTTGCGGGTCCGTTTTGGCGACCGGGTTGACCACATCATTTGCGCCGATTACGAAGGCAACATCAGTAGAAGAAAAGTCGCTGTTGATCTCGTCCAGCTCGAAGACATCGTCATAGGGCACGCTAGCTTCAGCAAGGAGCACATTCATATGGCCTGGCATGCGCCCGGCCACCGGATGAATAGCGTAGCGCACGCTCACACCTTGCTTAGCAAGAGCCTCGGTCATCTCCTGGACGGCGTGCTGAGCCTGTGCCACGGCAAGACCGTAACCGGGCACGATGACCACCGAACCGGCATTAGAAAGAATGAACGCGGCATCGTCGGCGCTGCCAGCCTTGTGCGGCTTATCGCTCTTCACAGACATTGAATCCGCGCCGCCAAAGCCACCGAGGATGACACTGACGAAGGAGCGATTCATGCCCTTGCACATGATGTAGCTCAAAATCGCACCGGATGAGCCAACCAAGGCACCGACGATGATCAACACCGTGTTCTCAAGAGTGAAGCCGATACCAGCCGCCGCCCAACCAGAATAGGAATTGAGCATCGAGATCACCACCGGCATATCGGCGCCCCCGATGGGAATGATGATCAGCACGCCGAACAACAGTGCCAACGCCGTCATAATCCAAAATACAGTCGGTGATTGGTCGATGCAGAATATGGCCGCTAGCGCGATGATAACGATTGCCACGGCCAGGTTGAACAGGCGCTGCCCAGGAAATACTAGGGGTGCACCGGTCATCAACTCCTGCAATTTAGCGAATGCGATAATGGAACCGGTGAAAGTAATCGCGCCGATCACCATGCCGATGCTCATTTCGATTCGGCTTACAACCTTGATCTTGCCCTCAATGGCAATATGAAAAACGTCGGGTGCGAGAAGCGCGGAGGCGGCGACCAACACCGCAGCCAGGCCGACCAGACTGTGGAATGCCGCGACCAGCTGCGGCATTGCGGTCATTTGGATCTTGAGTGCGATTACGGTGCCAACCAGGCCGCCGACAACAATACCGACCACAATCCAGAGATAATCCTCGATGCCGGGCTGGGCAAGCGTCGTGCCGATGGCGATTATCATGCCGACGATACCGAATATATTACCGGCACGCGCCGAGGCCGGCGAGGACAAGCCACGCAGAGCCATAATGAAACAGACGCCCGCAATCAGATAGAGAATCGCGGCGAGATTTGCGGTCATCAAACCGGTCCTATTTCTTCTTTTTGTACATTTGCAGCATGCGCTGCGTTACCGTGAAGCCGCCGAATATATTCACAGCCGCCAATCCGACGGCGACCCCGCCGAGAATCTTGGCGACACTGCCTTCCATCGGCGCCGCTGCAATCAGCGCGCCAACGATGATGACACTGGAAATGGCGTTGGTCACCGACATCAGCGGCGTGTGCAGGGCCGCCGTCACGCTCCAGACGACGTAATATCCGACAAAGACCGCCAGCACGAACACGGTCACTGCGATAACCAACGGATGAATATCCATCACGATTTCCATGATTAGACCTTTTCTCCCGTCAGTGCCGCGTTGACCACCGAACCACCGCGGGTCAAAAGTGCGCCTTTGATCACCTCGTCCTCCCAGTCGATTTGCATACTGCCGGTTTCACCGTCGATCATAGGGGAGATGAAATTGTAGAGATTGCGGGCATAGAGCGAGCTAGTGTCGGTTGGCACCCGCGCCGGATAATTGGCGTGACCTATAATCGTGACGCCGTGCTTGACGACCACCTTGTCGCGCTCACTCAATTCGCAATTGCCGCCGCTCTCAGCAGCCAGATCGACAATCACCGAACCGGCCTTCATGTCCTTGACCATGGCCTCTGTAATCAGCAGAGGCGCTTTCTTGCCGGGGATTTGTGCCGTGGAAATGCAGATATCCTGCTTCTTCAGTGTGTCGTGGATCACTTGCGCCTGGCGCTTTTGATAGTCAGCGCCCATCTCGCGTGCATATCCGCCCGCCGTTTCAGCGCTTTCTCTCTCGGAGTCTTCCACCTCAACAAAGCTCGCGCCAAGGCTTTGCACCTGTTCCTTGACCGCCGATCGTACATCGAAGGCGCTGACGATGGCACCAAGCCGATGTGCCGTCGCGATGGACTGCAATCCGGCAACGCCAGCACCGAGCACCACCACTTTTGCCGGAACGATGGTTCCGGCCGCGGTCATCATCATGGGCAAGATCTTGCCGAATCGGTCCGCTGCGTCGATCACCGCCTTGTAGCCAGCAATATTGCTCTGCGAGGAAAGCGCATCCATACTTTGGGCGCGGCTGATGCGCGGGATCAGCTCCATGGCGAAGCTGGTCAGCCCGTGTTTAGCATAAGCCTCCGCCTTATCCTTCTGAAAGAGCGGGTTAAGCAGCCCGATCAAAATCGCGTCCTGCTTCATCATTGCCAGCTCGTCTACCTGGCCTTCTCCATTGCAGCAGGGCGCGCCGACCTTAAAGATCATGTCGGCCTCGCCGTAAACCGCGGCGGCATCAGCAGCGATGGTCGCACCCGCAGCACGTAGCTCATCGTCAAACATCGAGGAGGCCTCACCGGCACCCGTTTCTATAAGAACCTCGACACCAAGAAAGGCAAACTTCTTGATAGAGTCTGGCGAGGCCGCGACGCGGGTTTCGCCCGGGAGTATCTCTTTGGGAACCCCGATCTTCATAGGTTTTCCTTGCACATATTCCGCCGAATCAGCGAAATCCCGAGATGAAGCGGAGCACTCAATAGCGCGCCATGTAGGGTTTGCCAAGACCAGTGTGGCACTTCGTCACGCTCTTGCTACGATCCGTTCAAATTTACGCTTAATCGTGGCGTATTCGAACCGGTTTATGCTGCCTCAGGAACACCCATGCGGGCAAGAATCTCACTCTGCCGGCGATCCAGGGTATCAGCGTTGAAACCCTCAATCAGCGACTCGAACGCATGGTGCCAGTTCAATTTTGCCCCCAGATGTAGGAAGACCGAACCCAAACCGATGGCCGAACGGTCGAGAAGAACGAATTCGCGCGGCAGCTTGACGCCACCCAGGCGGCGAATCTCGTTGTGGGTCTTAGCCGCAACGGTGCCGCCGAACTTACCGCTACCGGATTCGTCGATCAAACGCACGCGGTCATCAGTCAACGGGCCGTAAATGTATTTTGCCCAAATCGAAAGCGCATCGGTAAGTTCAGCGGAAAGCCCAGTAAAACCCCAACTCTCAAAGGCATGCATCATCAGCTCTCGGTCGTCATTTTGCACAGCGCGATAGAGTTCAATCACCCCCTGGATGAAGCGCGCTGGCAGGATGCGAATGCAACCGTAATCGAGCAGATTGACGGTGCCGTCCGGGCGGATTGTATAATTTCCGAGATGCGGGTCGCCGTGCAGCACGCCATAGCGATAGAGCGGGCGGTACCATGCGGCAAACATGTTGGACGCGATGCGATTGCGTGTGTCCAGCGGCGCGGTTTTCGCGTCGAGCAAGGGCGTGCCGTCAAGCCAGGTCATGGTGAGGAGCCGTCCAGTGCTAACCTCTGGAACTACTTCAGGCACATTTACGCCGCCCTCTTCCGCAAGCACCTCCGCGAAAAGGCGGAGATGGAGCGCCTCGCGGGCATAATCTAGCTCTTCACGCAGACGCACAGTCAGTTCGCGTAGAACTTCGCTCGTGTCAATCGCTGGGTCGTGTCGCTTGTAGAGGGCGAAGACTAGTTTTAACTGGCTTAAATCCGCCTCTACAGTTGAAGCCATGTCGGGATATTGCAGCTTGCAAGCCAGCAGCCGTCCGTCGAGACCGCGCGCGCGGTGCACCTGGCCGAGGGAAGCCGCCGCCGCCGCCTCCTGCTCGAAGCTCTTGAAATGGCTTTGCCAATCGGCGCCGAGCTCGTTCCGCATGCGACGCTTAACGAAGGACCAACCCATCGCAGGTGCCTGGGATTGAAGCGCACGTAACTCCTCAATGTAATCGTCGGGTAGGCCGGCTGGGATGGTGGCGAGCAATTGCGCGACCTTCATAAGTGGCCCCTTGAGACCGCCGAGCGCGCGCCTCAACTCCGCCGCGTTCTTCGCTGAGGAGCCAGGTATGCCAAGATAATGCTGCCCCGCCATGCGCGCGGCTAGGCCGCCCACCGTGGTGCCCACGCGGGCGTACCGCCTTACCCGCCCGCTCATCCTGTTGTTTTCTGATGCCATGATGCAACCGCCCCTAGAACTCGGCTTCCAGCTGATCGACGAAGCCGGAGATGATATCGAGTCCGCGCGACCAGAATTCCGGATTGCTGGCATCAAGGCCGAAGGGTGCCAACAACTCCTTATGGCGGAGCGTGCCGCCGGCGCTCAGCATGGCAAGATATTTTGACTCGAAATCCTCCTCCTCCTGATAGACGGCATAGAGCGCGTTCACCAGGCAATCGCCGAAGGCATAAGCATAGACATAAAAGGGGGAGTGTATGAAATGAGGTATGTAGGCCCAAAAATGGCGGTACTCGTCCTCAAAATGGAGCGCCGGCCCGAGGCTATCGACTTGCACCGATAACCAGATGTCACCGAGCCGCTCCGGCGTCAATTCACCCGAACGCCGCTCGTCATGGACGCGCCTCTCAAATTCGCAAAACGCCACCTGGCGCACCACCGTGTTCAACATATCCTCAACCTTGCCGGCAAGCATCACGCGGCGGCGCGGCGGCGTGCTCTCACTTCCTAGGAGGGCGCGGAAAGTCAATTGCTCGCCGAACACCGATGCTGTTTCGGCCAAGGTCAATGGCGTATCTGACATAAGCGCACCTTGTGGCCCGGCGAGCACCTGATGCACGCCATGACCAAGCTCGTGGGCCAACGTCATCACGTCTCGCGTCTTACCCTGGTAATTGAGCAGCAGATAGGGATGCGCGCTCGGCACTGTCGGATGGGCGAATGCACCCGGCGCCTTGCCAGGCGCTACCGGCGCATCGATCCAGGCATTGTCAAAAAAGCGCTGGCCAATATCGGCGAGTCTGGGCGAGAAAGCTCGGTAGGACGTCAGTACGAGATCAACAGCCTCGCCCCAGGGAATTATGCGGTCGTCGTCTCCTGGTATGGGGGCGTTGCGGTCCCAATAATTAAGCTTTTCGCTACCGAGCCAGCGAGCCTTGAGAGAGTAATAGCGGTGCGAAAGGCGCGGATAAGCCTTTTGAACCGCTTCGACCAACGCGTTAACTACACCGTCCTCGACCTGATTACTGAGATTGCGTTCGGAAATTGGGAGCTCAAAATGACGCCATTTGTCCTCGGTCTCCTTGTCCTTGGCCAGCGTGTTGGTGATCAGCGAGAAGGTGCGAATATTGTCGCCGAACACCTGGCCGATAGATTTCGCAGCAGCATGGCGACGGCCCTCATCTGAGTCCGACAGAAGGTCAAGCACTTCGGCGCTGGTCAACTCCTTGTCGCCAAGCGGGAAACGAAGAGCGGCGACAGACTCGTCAAAGAGGCGCATCCAAGCTGAACGGCCGGATATCCTTTTTTCGTGCAACAGGCGCTCGAGCTCGTCGGAGAGCTGATGCGGCCGGTAGGCGCGCACATCTCGCAGCCATGGCGAATAATAGGCGAGCGCGGCAGCCTTCTGCTTCTCCTCGAGCTACGCGTCACTGATGCGGTTGAGCTCCAAGGTAAGAAACAGAAGATCGCTCGAGATGTCGGTCGCCGCTTCCGAAAGGTTTTGGAAGAAGCGGGCAATCTCGGCGTTCTCCATATCGGTGCAATAGCGTAGATAAGCGTAGCTAGTAAGGCGGCCGAGAATTTCCTGCACCGATTCATATTCGCCGATCAGCGCACCGAGCGCAGCGCCATCGAGATCTGCAACCTTGCCTGCATAGTGCTCGTTCAGCGCCCTCGCGCGCGCCCGCGCGGCGACCAGATCGCCGCTCAACGCCTCGCATTCCGCTTCGGCATAGAGGTCCCCTAGATCCCAGCGTGGTAGTTCACCTAATTTTGCCGTGATATCTTCGCCCATGTCTTTACCTCTCCTGGTGCACACCCAAATCTCGCTCTATCATGCCGCAAAACCAAAAGCCATGAGGAGGGTTCAGGAGTGACTGACAAAACATGGCAAAGCTTGCCTGGCATGTTTTTCGAGATCGCTGAGCAAGGTGGCGACAGCGCCTTCATGTGGGACAAGAAAAGCGGCTGCTATCAGCCGATATCCTGGGTGCAGACGGCAGAGGCTGTACGCAAACTGGCGCGGGGCCTAAAAACGCTCGGCATCAGCGCCGGTGACCGTGTGGCGATCGTCTCAGAAAACCGGCCGGAATGGGCTATCGCCGATCTAGCCATCATGACCTTGGGCGCCATTAGCGTGCCGACCTATACTACCAACACGGTGCGCGACCACCACCATGTGCTCTCTGATTGCGGCGCAAAGGCCGTCATCGTTTCGACTCGTGCGCTCGCCACCCGCTTGCTACCAGCCGCCGCCGATGTCGCCGCAACTAAGTTTATCGTCTCCATGGAAACCACCGAGCCCGGCGCTTACGATATCACCATTCATGAGTGGGATACGCTCCTGTCAGCGGGAGCCGCCTCGGGTGACGATCTCAAGACCGGTCTGAACGAGATCATCCGTAGCGATACCGCCTGCCTGATCTATACCTCCGGCACCGGCGGCAATCCCAAGGGTGTGATGTTGAGCCACAAGGCGATCCTGACCAATTGCCATTCGGCCCGCGAATTGCTGCGCCAATTGGGCCTTGGCGATGAGATATTTCTCTCTTTCCTGCCCCTCAGTCACGCCTACGAGCACACGGCGGGGCTTTACTTTCCAATCTCGATCAATGCACAGATCTATTACGCCGAGAGCATCGAGACACTAGCCAACGATCTCACGGAGGCGCGCCCGACCATTATGGTCAGCGTGCCGCGCCTCTACGAGGTCATGCACCGGCGCATCACCCTAGGTCTCAGTCGGCAAAGCACTGTCAAGCAGGCGCTTTTTGTCCGAGCGGTGACTCTCGGGCGGAAGGAATATGAGAAGCCCGGCAGCCTTGGGCTCATTCAGGGAGCGCTCAACGGCCTCTTGGAAAGCCTGGTACGCAACAAGGTACGCGAACGCTTCGGCGGCCGCCTCAAGGCGATGATCTCGGGCGGCGCACCGCTCAATCCGGAGGTCGGTATCTTCTTCACTGCCCTCGGCGTACGTCTCCTTCAGGGTTATGGCCAAACCGAGGCGGCACCCGTGATAAGTTGTAACCCACCTGGCAAGGTCAAGCTGCACACGGTTGGCCCGGCGCTCGAAGGAGTCGAGGTAAGGATTGCGGAGGACGGTGAAATCCTCACTCGCGGCGAGATGCTTATGAACGGTTATTGGAACGACGAAGCCAGCACCGGGCGCGCTATTCAGGACGACTGGCTGCACACAGGCGATATCGGCCATCTCGACGAGGACGGCTATATCGAGATTACCGACCGCAA